>JAZRZG010000075.1:0-1566 GCA_045601305.1 Synergistaceae bacterium | reverse complement strand
TACGCTTACTTTCAGCGTTTCGTCTTCGCCTGTTCCCTCAGCGTGCGTTATTTTGAGTTTGAAACCTGTTATTTCCGTTATTTCCGTTATGCCTTTTGCACCAATAACGCTCTCAGGGTCTTCATACAGCGCATATTCCACACAGGCGGCAGCCATGTTGATTGCGTATTCCGCCGCCTTGAAAATTTCCGCTTCTCCTACAGAGGGGGTCTGTCCCATATTTGCGATTTCAGGTTCTTTCTGAACGGCGATTTCATTCTTGTACGAAAGTTCTGCAGGAGGATTGCTGAACGGTACCGCAGGCTCGTCATCCAAAACATCTTTCTTCCATGCTATCGGCTCAGAACCGTCATCATACGGTTCCTGAGGATCGCCTTTTACCGCAAGGAACGTTTTGCCTGTCGGAATTGTTACAGACCTTTGGTTGGCATTGTCCCATACGGTTACGGAACTGTTTCTTCCGTTGGTTACGCGGCAGTTGTGTTCAACAACAATGCGCGAGCCTTCTTCTATGCTGAAATCGTCCGACTGTTCAAGCGTCAGAGTGCCGGAAAGCGAATCGTCAGCTCCGCTGTGCGGCCTCGGCTGATTTAAAATGCTGTCGCTGCAAACGTCTATGACAGCCTTGTTTTTGAGTTGGAGAGCGGTCAGCGTCATCTTATTGACTTTGAGAGTCTGTCCGTCAACCGTCAGTTTTCCGCCGATTTTGCCGCCTGCCGTATCAGCTCCGGCAGTCTTTGCGCCTTCCTCGTAAAGACCTGTGAATATTACTCCCGGTTTGCTGACCTTAAAGTCCTGCGCGTAGCTGACCCTGTTTTTGAACAGCAGCGTTATGCCGGAAGGAGCTACGGTGAATTTTTTGTCAACGTTGTCCGTGCCGAGCACGGCATAACCTTTTTCGCCGTGTT
Source organism: Synergistaceae bacterium (assembly GCA_045601305.1). Taxonomy (GTDB): domain Bacteria; phylum Synergistota; class Synergistia; order Synergistales; family Synergistaceae; genus Equadaptatus. The sequence continues at coordinate 658 of JAZRZG010000075.1, read as the reverse complement.
CGCCGTTTTCAATAACGTAGCTTCCGACAAACTGCGAGCATTCGTCTTCCTCGTCTTTTATTTTGTCGGCAAAGACCCACAGCTTGTAAGAGCCTTTCGAAAGTCTGCCGAACGGAACGGAAATTCCTTTGCCGTCAGCAACATCCGCTGAAGCTGATACCTTCGCATAGCTAACGTACCTCCCGTTGTTTTTGTTTTCTTCCGCTATTACCGATACAAAATCTGCCTTGCCCTGCCTGACGGCATCCGAGTTGTAGCTTATTTTGGGGGGCTGTGTCCTGTATTCCAGCGTTTCGCCGTTCACCTCAAAGGTTCCGCCGGCAAGGACAATTTCCTGCGGCGCTTCAATCAGGCAGTAGCTCTTTGCGCAGCTGCCGAGGCTGTTTTTGTTTCTCTGTCTTACGGTTACGTTGACAGGGTTTTCAATGTCGTCAGCAGCTTTTGTGCGTTTGAAGCCTCTGGACGGGTCAAAATCTTCAATCACAAAACCTTCGCCGACAGCAACCTTTTCTTTTGCTCCGAACGCGCTTTTGAAAAGATAGACAGGCTTGAAAAGCTCTGATCTGAGGTTAATCTGCAGGCAGGGGCGCACGTACTGCCTGATATGTGCCTTTGTTCCGAAATCTGAGATATATCCGCTCTTGATTACAACGCACGC
>JAZRZG010000074.1:0-1422 GCA_045601305.1 Synergistaceae bacterium | reverse complement strand
TTCGTTAGACTGTACAAAAGCAAAACTGCTGTCGGTATTCTCCTCCGGCAAGCATATTGATCTGTCCGAAACAGACAAATAACATTCGCAAAGCCGTACTGCACGGATAACGCACAAATAATCGCGGCAGAGGGCGTTGAGTTGCTTCGTGGCAGAAACTTTGTTGATAAACCTGCGCTCCCGCGCTCATCATTTCACAGGGAAACGGTGCACAGTTCCGTGTATGATATGAGCAAGCAGACGCTGCGTATTTCCATGCACGAAGATTACAGCAAATACTGGGATTTCAAGCTGAAATAGGACGAAAATATTTCAGCAGCAATAAGAACGCCAAACGGCTTGGGTTTTTTCCCAAGCCGTTTTTGACGGTGATTGAAATTACGCCGGATAAAAAAATCCAAAAATCCGTAAAAATGCGCAGTGAAATAACGCCTCAAACAGGCAAAAACGGGATAAAAAGAAAAATCGGCAAAAAATCTCCAAAACCCTTGACAAATGTCAAGGGGGGGGGGTGATAATAGTTGTTCAGAAACAGTCTGCAAAGGGGTTCAGCCTTTTTGTTTCGCGACGGTAAGTTTTCGGGCAAATGCGGACTTTGCGGCGAAACACAACTCAAAGGAGGCAATAATATGAAGTCAGACATGAAATCAAAAATTTTGGCGTTCCTTGCGGTTACCGCGCTGTTTTCGGCGGTGATATTCATCGGAGGGTGCGACGGGGACAGCGGAACAAGCTATTCCAAAAAGCCGGCGGAAGCAATGAAACTTGAAAAGGTATCCGAGTATCTGTACAAGATACGCTATAACGACATTGATTACAGCGTAACCGAAAATTGGTCTGAAGAGATGAAGAAAACTTACGAGGGAAAATTCCCTTACGGAAGCGAAAGGGCGTCTGCCTGCACGGCTGCCGTGAACGGAAATATTTACGGGCGCAATTTGGACTTTTCCATCGGTCATTATCCTGAATTTATCGTTTGGGTTGACGGAAAAGAGGGGCGTTACGCAAGCATGGCGGTAAGCGCTCTGCTGAACGTTGACCGGAAGGAAGCCGAGAGCGGGAAATTGTCCGAGGATGCCATGAGAATTATTCCGTTTATGATTTTTGACGGTATAAACGAAAAGGGCGTAACATGCAATATGAACTACGTTCCGAAAGACGTTAAACATGACAGCACAAACCCCGGGGCAGAGGAATTGCCCTACTTCTTGGTAATCCGCTATGTTCTTGACAACGCGGCAAGCGCGGCGGAGGGTGTTGAACTGCTTCGCGGCAGAAACCTTGTTGATAAACCTGCGCTCTCATCGCTTCATTGGATAATTGCCGACCCGAAAGAGTCGTATCTGATTGAAATCGTGGACAACAAACTGTGTGTTATCCCAAATCCGAAGGCAATGACGAATTATTATCTGTCGGTTGACG
>JAZRZG010000073.1:0-21477 GCA_045601305.1 Synergistaceae bacterium | reverse complement strand
CGCGTTTGCGTAATCCCGTCTTCAGGGCTGCGACAAATCCGCACCTGTTCGAGGTACGACGATTGAAGCACTGCGCAGAGCGCAGCAGTGGGCACTGCCCGGCTTCAAGTCCACACACGGCTCCCTCTCACAGCCTTGGGATTGTAACACCGTCAACAAAAACAAACGAACAAACGGCGAACCGTCAAACTTCGGCGGCAAAGCCGTTTGTCCGCATACCGAAATACCGAAAAACGAAAACCGCCGAAGACACAACGTTCTCCTGCGGTTTGTTGTATGTCGCTTGTCGTCAGTCGTTAAAAGATAAGAAATCTTTGCATCTAACGACCAACGACCAACGACTGACGACTTTCGAATACCGCTTCAATCGTCGTACCTCGAACAGGTGCGGATTTGTCTCGGCGATGTTGACGGGATTACGCAAACGCGAATGCGATTTTTGGTTTTTGTTCGGGGCGGGTTTCCTCCGCGGAGTCAAACGCTCGTTTGGCTGATATTGTCAGTATAAGACTTCCGCAAGTCTCCGAACGTTCGGGAGTTCGCCCGCAAGCAAGGCATATAAAATTTGTTTCTTGCCCCTACATATACAAAAACGATTTTTCTTGTCAAAATGGCAACCTGTTTTTGAAAAATCCTTAATTTTTTTACGCCTGTATATGAACTGACCCTGCAATTCGGGAATCGGGAGTCGGAAGGCGGAAGTTAGAAGCGAAAAACCAAGCAGTACACACAGGGGTTAAAAATCTTTTCCCGTTATTTATACCCCCGCGGTTCTATACTCCCGGATTTTATATTCCCGTGTTTTTTATAAAAGTGGTTGCCATTTTGACAAGAAAAATCGTTTTTGTATATAGAGCGGCAGAAAACGAACGCCGCAGGGGAAAATTTTTAGAGCCGCATAATGTTACCTTCTCATTTCAGGCGTATTTAGAAAATTGAAAATTGGAAAATGACAGTTGTTTTGTAAAATTATTTCTCAAATCGGAATATATGCGGTAAAATATCATACTGGAATATTGGTATAAATTATCCGCTTCGGCGGATTCGGGAGGATAAACGATGGACGGTATCAGCGAAGCAAGAGCAGTTGCAGATGAACTGCTTGCAAAGCTCGAAACGATTAAGCAGAACGGGCTTGAAAAAATTAAGGAAACTAAGCTGGCAGATGAATTGCAGCTTGTTCATTCACGCATTCTCGGTCGCAAGGGTGAACTTACTGAAATTTTGAAGGGGCTGGGCAAGGTTACGCCTGAGCTTCGTAAAACTCTCGGTCAGGCGGCAAACGAGGTGAAGCAGATTCTTACGGATGCTATTGACTGCCGCGGCGCGCAGCTGCTTGAAGACGCTTCTGCGGTTGAGGGTGACGTAGATATTACATTACCGGGCATTATGCCGAAAACGGGGGCGCTTCATCCGATTACCCAGATGTGCTATGACTTAAACGACGCATTCCGTTCACTTGGTTTTGAAATTTATTCGGAACCTGAAATCACAAGCGAGCTTTATGCGTTTGACAATCTTAACTTCCCGCCGGAACATCCTGCGCGTGAAAGTATGGATACTTACTGGATTGAGGGACACGACGGCGGCAAGGGCGCGGAGCGTCTCTGTATGCGTCCGCATCTTACCGGCGGCAGTGTCCGCTATCTGCAGGAACACGGCGCGCCTGCCCGTTTTGTATATCCCGGGCGCGTTTACCGCAACGAAACGACAGACGCAAGACATGAAAGAGCGTTCTTCCAGTATGAAGCGCTGATTGTTGAAAAAGATTTTTCGTTTGCGTCCGGCAAACTGCTTGTAAAAACAATTCTCAGCAAGGTATTCGGACGCGATGTTGAGGTTCGTATGAGAGCGGGATTCTTCCCGTTCGTTGAACCTGGTTTTGAAATTGATATGCGCTGCCTTGTCTGCGGAGGCAAGGGCTGCAAAGTCTGTAAAAACGTTGGCTGGATAGAGGTTATGCCGGGGGGGACTCCGCATCCCAATGTTTTGAAAGCAGCAGGGCTTGACCCTTCTATATGGTCAGGTTTTTACATCAACATAGGTTTGGACAGACTTGTAATGATGCGCTACGGCGTTGATGATGTCCGCCTTTTCCACAGCGCGGATCTTCGTTTCCTGAATCAGTTCAAATAGAGGTGCGGCAGAATGAAACTTTCTCTTAACTGGATTAAAAAATATGTTGACCTTCCGGAAGGTCTTACAACGGAAAAACTTGCTTACGACCTGACAATGTGTACTGTTGAGGTTGAAGATACTTTTGATTTGGGCGCGTCTCTCGGGGGGCTTTGCATAGGCAAAATTCTCACGGTTGAGCCGCATCCGAACGCTGACAAACTTCGTATCTGCACGGTTGACCTCGGTGACGAAGAGCCGAACACAATCGTATGCGGCGGCATAAACTTGGCGCAGGGTATGCTCGTGTGCGTTGCAAAACCCGGCGCATGGGTGCTTTGGCACGGAGAAGGCGAGCCTGTTGAAATCAAGCCTGCGAAGCTTCGCGGTGTTATGAGTTACGGCATGATCTGTGCTTCCGATGAAGTCGGCTTGGGAGATCTTTTCCCTGCAACGCAGCACGCGGAAATTATCGACCTTACAGCCTTTGACGTAAAACCGGGCACCCTTGTTGCTGACGCTCTTAACCTTAACGATGTTATTATTGATATAGACAACAAATCGATGACAAACCGTCCCGATCTCTGGGGGCATTACGGTATGGCAAGGGAACTTGCCGCGATTTACGGCTGCGAACTGAAGCCTTTTGACGAAGTTGAACTTCCTGCCGCAACTGACGGACTTGAGGTTAGGATTGAGGATTCAAAGCTTTGTCCGCGCTACACAGGTCTTGTTATCAAAAATGTAAAGACAGTTGAGTCTCCGTTTGAGCTTAAAAGTCTTATTTGGCGTGTCGGTATGCGTCCGATAAATCTTATCGTTGACCTCACAAATTATGTTATGCTCGCGACAGGTCAGCCGACACACGGTTTCAGCCGGGATCATATTAAAGGCGCAATCAGCGTGCGCCGCGCAAAAGACGGTGAAAAGCTGCAGCTGCTTGACGATACAGAGCTAAGTCTTACGAACAATGACCTTGTGATTGCAGACGAAAAAGCGCCGGTTGCGCTTGCCGGAATTATGGGCGGTAAACTTGACTCAATTCTTCCTGATACAACGGAAATAATTATGGAAATAGCGAATTTCAACGCGCTGTACGTGAGAAAGACAACGCAGCGTTTCAACGTTAGGACAGAAGCATCTTCACGCTACGAAAAGAGTATTGACCCGCAGCGTGTTGACAGTGCTGTGTCTGTCGCAGTTCAGATGTTCAGAAAATATTTTCCGCAGTGCGCAGTCTCGGGCTGTGTTGATAACTATCCTGCGCCGCTTGCGCAGGCAGAGGTTATCGTTGACGCCGGCTGGCTTGCAAAAAGACTCGGTACAGAGCTTAAGACAGTGCAGATTGTGAAAACGCTTTCAAAACTCGGCTTTGATACCATAGAAAAGGACGGAGCGTATGTCGTTACCGCGCCTTCGTGGCGTTCAACGGGTGATATTTCGCTTCCGGACGATATTCTTGAAGAAATCGCGCGTCTTATCGGTTACGAAAATTTTGAGTTTGTTCCTCCGACTGTCAGACTTGACAAGGCTGTCAATCAGAGAAAATTTGACACGGAACGCGTACTTCGCGAATATCTTGCTTTCCGCTGCGGAATGCAGGAAATTTTTACCTATCCGTGGATTGAAGATGCTTATATTGAAGCCGCAGGCGTTGACAAAAGCGAAATGCTTAAACTTTCAACGCCGCCGTCGCCTGAACAGGCTCGTTTGCGTTCAACGCTTGTTCCCGGTATTCTCATGGCTGTTTCAAACAACCTTCGCTATTTTGATGAGTTCAAACTTTTTGAACTTACGCCGGTGTTCTTTGACAAAAATTACCGCAGCGTAAATGCCGAAATCGAAAAACTTCCGCAGATGGAAAGATATGTTGCAGGGGCAATAGTTGGAAATGATCCGCGTATGATGTTCCGCGAAGCAAAAGGTGTGCTTGAATACATGCACCGCTACGCGCAGATTGAACAGCTTTCATTTGCGCAGGTCAGTAAACCGGTATGGGCGGAAGATAAACTGTGGCTGAACGTATTGTGCAAAGACGAAGTTATAGGCTGCATAGGGCTTTTGTCACAGAAGGCTTCAAGAGCTGCCGGTATTAAACGCGCGCTTGCAGTTATCTTCGAAGTGAATGTTGAAAAACTTGTGCCGCTTGCATCGCGCCAGAACGAATTTACTCACCTTCCGGAATATCCGCTTGTCGATTTTGACCTTTCAGTCATCTTTGACGAGAGCGCAGCATGGGAGCAGATTAAAAGTTTTGTTGAAAAGGTCGAACTTGTGCGCGCTACGCAATTTGTTGAGGAATATCGCGGCAAACAGATCGGCGAAGGCAAAAAATCAGTTACGTTCCGTACATGGATAGGTTCAGACAAGGGTACACTGACTTCCGAGCAGATAGAAACAGCAACAAAGCAGATTATAAACAAACTTGTCAAAAAACTTGCGGGCGAAGTCCGCGAAGGTTAAAAGGGGTGAAGATTATGATGGAAAATTTTGACGCGCTTGAAAAGGCAATAGACGAGATGGGAAATTACATAGACGCGCTTGCCGCCGAAAACGCCCAGCTCAACAATGACATTGCCGGACTGAAAAACACGCTTGACGACAGAAATCAGGAAATCGCGCAGCTGCAGCAGGAACTTCAGGCAAATACCGTCAAGGTTAATGCCAGTCTGGAAACAACTGCCGCTTACGAAAAGAGAGCAGAAGGCTTGCTTGCCAGAGTCCGTGCCATGCAGCAGAAAAAAGCGGAACAGGCTGCGAAAGCTGACGAAGATAAGTCCGAGGATTTTCCTCAGCAGCTGAGTTTGCTGGACGACTAATTTATGGATAAATTCGGAGAAATTTTTCAGATAGAACCGGGGCGATATTCCTTTTTTGTCGGCGTGCACCAGTACACGCTTGCGACACCGATGGAAAAGGAACGCCTTGTCCGTATTGTTTCCGAAGTGCAGCAAATTGTTGATTCATATCCTGCGCATCTCACACAGGACCAAAGGCTTTTCCTTTCGCTGATGCAGGTTGTGAGCAAACTTGACAGGCTTGAACTGAAAATTACCGGTGTTTCTTCTAAAATTCCGGAAGAACGAAAGCAGGGCTGATTTGTTCGGCTATCACGCACTTGACATCTTCTTTGCGCTGCTTGCCGTGTATTTTATCGTTCGCGGCTGTATGCGCGGTTTTGTCGGTGAAATGATTTCGCTTGCAGGCTTTGTTTTGGCGTTTCTTTTCGCGTTTCGATATTCTATGCCGGTCAGCGCGTTCTATCAGCACTGTGCAGGGATTAACAGTTGTTTTGCGCAGCTGCTTGCAGTTGTTTCGGTATGGCTGTTTGTTACGCTGGTGACTGCGCTTGTACGCGCGCTGCTTAAAAAAATTCTGTCCGCCGTCAGACTTGGCGGACTTGATACTTTGCTCGGCGTATGTTCAGGCGCTCTCAAGTTTGCAGTTACGGTTTACGGTGTTATCATTCTCGGTTTTTTGCTTATACCTGTCTGCAGTCCTGTATGGATGACCGACAGCGAAGTGTTGCGTTATGCAGGAAGACACTGGCCTGCCGTGAGAAATTTTATAGCGGAACACGAACTTGTTGCTCATGCCGATATGCTCCCGCGCGACACGCTTGAACAGACACTCCGTCCGTATCGTACAGGCACAAAAGCACCGCGCTGAACAAAGATGTTTGCCGACAAAAACGTTCTCAGACATCTTGAAATAGAAAAAATACTTTCATTGCTCGCTTCAAAGGTAAGAAGCGAACTAGGTGTTGCCTACGCGCTTAAACTGCTGCCGGCGAAGGATTTTGAAGAACTCAAAAAGCGTCAGCAGCTTTTCTTTGAAACTGAAAAATATCGTGACACAAAAAGCGAACTTCCATGGAACAGCAGACTTGCTTCTGTAGATTATCTTCTGGAGTCCGCAGGCGAAACCGGTTTGCTTACAGGCGCCGAACTTATAAAAATACGCCTTCTGCTAAAAACGGCTTCCGAACTCAGAAAAATCCTTTCTGAAAATGTCGGAGAATATCCGTCGTTTGCGTTTTTAACTAAATATCTTCGCGATTTTACCGATGAAACTGAAATGCTGTCAGTGCTTGATGAAGACGGACGCATTTTTGATAATGCTTCGCCTAAACTTAAAGCGGTGAGAGAAGAAATGCGGCTGATACGCGAACAGATACATACAAAAAGCCGCAATATGCTCAATGACGCCGCTATTGTTTCAATGCTTCAGGAAAGAGTGCTTGTTCTTCGCAATTCGCGCCATGCTTTTTTAGTGCGGCAGGATGCCATAAACAAATTCCCCGGAATTGTTGTTGACCGTTCAGGCTCAGGCAGCAGCGTTTATATGGAGCCGCATTCGCTTATAAGACTTAACAACAATTTCAGCGACAGTCGCAGTGTCGAACATCACGAAGAAATCAGAATACTGCGCGGTCTGACAGAAAAACTGCTTGAAAAACGCAGAAGTATTCTTTCCGCTGAAAATGTGCTTGGAAATGTCGATTTTATGTATGCGCTTTCCGAAAAAATCAGGCTGGACGGATGGAAACTGCCGAAACTGACCGAGAAAGCCTTTTTCAGGCTCAAAAAAGCAACACATCCTCTGCTTGGCAAACGCGCTGTTCCCATTGACATTGAATGCGGCGAGCACTTTAAAACACTTGTAATTACAGGACCGAATACAGGCGGAAAAACAGTTGCCTTGAAAACCGCGGGCGTAAGCGTGCTTCTTGCGTGGTTAGGCTGTCCGCTGCCTGCCGAAGAAAGTTCGGTCATAGGCAATTTTGAAGCACTTTTTGCCGACATTGGCGATGAACAAAGTATTGAACAGTCGCTGTCAACGTTCAGTGCGCATATAAAAAATATTACGGAAATTCTTTCAACTGCCGGCAGCCGTTCGATAGTTTTGCTGGATGAATTAGGCGCAGGCACTGACCCCGACGAAGGCGCGGCTTTGGGAATTGCGCTGCTTGACTGGCTGCTGAAGAAGGGCAGTCTTGTACTTGCGACAACGCACCATAACCCGATAAAACATTACGCCACGTCAACGCCCGGAATAGAAACGGCAAGCGTTGAATTTGACGTTGAAACGCTTTCTCCGACGTACAGAATTATAATGGGAATACCGGGGCAGAGCAACGCGCTGCTTATTGCCTCCAAACTCGGTATGCCGCAGGACATAATCAGCCGCGCCGAAACTGCGATAAACGGAAAAGAAGTTTCAATGGACGTTATTGTTTCTGAACTTCACCAAAAGCGCGCACAGCTTGAAAAAGCAAGCAGTTTGCTTGACGCTGACAAGAAAAAAACGGACAAACTCAAAAAAGATTACGAAGAAAAAGTGCGAAAACTTGATGAAAAACGGGACGAACTGCTTGCAAGCGCGGACAAAAAAGCAAGAAATATAATCAAAAATGCTGAAGATTCCGCCAGAGCGCTGATTAAAAATCTTGAGGCTGCCGAACTGGAATCTGCCGCAAGACGCGAACTTGAGAAAAAACGCTGCTATTTTTCAAAAATTTCAGGCTCTGCCGACAAACGTGAGGAAAAAAAGGCTGCAAAACTGTCTGTTGTTTCATCTGACGCAAACCATAAACTTGAAGCTGGAGATATTGTAAAACTTATCGGAACAAACGGAAGCGCGTCGGTGCTTGAAATCCGCGGCAAAAAAGCTATGCTTCAGGCGGGGGCAGCGCAGCTTGAAGTGCCGCTTGCAAAACTTGCCTTTGTAAAAAAAGGAGAACAGCAGAAAAGTTCGGCAGACGTTAAAATTAAAGTTGAACGTCCCGTAAATGTCCCAAACTCAATTATGATACGCCATCTCAGAGTTGACGAAGCATTGCCTGAAGTTGAACAATATCTTGACCGCGCATACCGCGCCGGATATGACAGCGTTACCATAATTCACGGACGGGGAGAAGGAATACTGCGCTGCGCCGTACAGTCGCTCTGCGAGGAAATTCCGTACGTGGCAGAACATAATCTCGGAGGACCTCACGAGGGAGGCTACGGAGTCACGGTGGTAAAATTTGCAAAATAAGACCGTCCGAAAAGGACGGTTTGTTGTTTCATTGGCGGAGAGGGTGGGATTTGAACCCACGTAACGATTCATCACCGCTAAGACGATTTCGAGTCGCCCGCCTTCGACCACTCGGCCACCCCTCCGTGAGCGAAGAACTTTATAATCTCTGCCAAAATGGTATTATAAATCAGCTGACTGAAACAGTCAACGGTTGCATCGTCCCGGTTTTGACATAAAGTATGCTTTGAGATATAATCCTAACGCTTTCAATTATCGACCTGCGGAGAGGTGGCTGAGTGGTCGAAGGCGCTCGCCTGGAAAGTGAGTTAGCGGGTCAAACTGCTACAAGGGTTCAAATCCCTTCCTCTCCGCCATTAAAAGTAAAAACAGGACAGCCTGTAACGGCTGTCTTTGCTATCTGTTATTTCTTCTGCCTTTGAAAAAATCGCTTAGAAGTTTTCTGCATTCGGCTTCCATTATTCCGCTCTTAACAATGCAGTTATGTGTAAGGCGCGGGTCTTTGGGAATATTATAGAGAGTGCCTGCGGCGCCTGCTTTTGTGTCCTTCGCTCCATATACGAGTTTTTTTATGCGGCACTGAACAACAGCGCCTGCGCACATCGGGCACGGCTCAAGGGTGACATAAAGTGTGCAGCCGTCAAGTCTCCAGCTGTTGAGTTTGCCGGAAGCCTCTTTTATCGCAAGCATTTCGGCATGAGCGAAAGGAGAATTGTCAGCGTCTCTGCGGTTAAAGCCTCGCCCGATAATCTCTCCGTCCTTTACCACAAGCGCGCCTACAGGGATTTCGTCAAATTCAAGCGCTTTTTTTGCCTCTGTTATTGCTTCTTTCATATAATCGGTCTCAGTCATGTAAAAAGCCTCAATCTGTGTTATAATTACAAAAGTTGTGCCCGTAGCTCATTTGGATAGAGTGACAGCCTCCGGAGCTGTAGGTAAAGGGTTCAAATCCCTTCGGGCACGCCAGTTTTTCTGATACAATATTACCACAAAGCAAGGTTTCTTTGCAGGGATTTCAGCCTCGTGCGGCGAAGGCTCGCGAATCCTGTCAGGTTCGGAAGAAAGCAGCAGTAAACGAAATCCTTCGGGTGCCATGAGTTTACTGGGATCCCTGTAAAGAATCCTTGTGAAAGGATATAATGAATTTCGAAAATATTTTTCTGCCGTTCAATACTAAAACAACAGATGGCGATATAGTTATTGCATCGCCTGTTTATGCTTTTGAAACACTGTTTTCCGAACGCAGAAAATTCAGCCCGACAAAATTTTTCAGACGCGTTATTCTTGTCGATGCTGTCAACGGAAGTTCTGAGGTTACGAAGCTTACAAAATTTCCGAAGCCTGTGATTCTTGATGAAGGGCTTGAATTTTACCGTCTTGAACCGAAAATTACCCCTGATACGGCGCGTTTTATAGCAGAAAAAGGTACCCTGCCGTATGAGGAACGTGCTTTTGGCACGCTTTTGATGAACTGGAAGATTTATCCTCAGTATATCAGAGAAAAACTGCTTTACCGCGGCTATATCGTTCGCGGTACTCGTTTTATTGACTCGTTTGCGTCATTGTTTGTAGCATCTGACAACATAATCTCCCTGTCTGAAAAATTAGGAAAAATTAAGGCAACTAAAGGCAACTAAAGGCAACTAGACAAATAAATTCCGCAAAAAATATTTGCTTAAGGTTTAATCCGGTGGTATAATCTATCGGTTGCATTACACACGCCGGCTGATTGACGGTAAGGTTGCCCGTAAGGGTTTACCGCAAGACGATGCCGGCGGAGGTAAAAAACAGGAGGGATACACATGGGTGTAGTAGGTATGAAACAGCTGCTTGAATGCGGTGTCCATTTCGGACATCAGACAAGACGCTGGAATCCGAAGATGAAGCCGTTCATCTTCACAGCACGCAATGGTATTTATATCATTGATCTTCAGAAAACAGCCAGAGGTCTCGAAAAAGCATACGATTTCGTACGCGAAGTTGCCAAAAACAACGGCAATATTCTTTTCGTAGGCACAAAACGTCAGGCACAGGAGCCTGTACGCGACGCAGCCAACAAAGCCGGACAGTTCTACATTAACCAGCGCTGGCTCGGCGGTCTTCTCACAAACTTTGCGACAGTCCGCCGCCGTGTTCTCAGAATGATTGAACTCCAGAAAATGGAAGAGGACGGTTCAATCAACAAATATCCGAAAAAAGAAATAGTCCGGATGCGCAAAGTTCGCGACAAACTGGAAAAATATCTTCTTGGTGTCAAGGAAATGAAAGCAATTCCTGACGCGATTTTTGTCATTGACCCGCACCGTGAAACAATCGCGGTTGACGAAGCCAAAAAACTTGGTATTCCTGTGGTTGCGATTATTGACACAAACTGCAACCCTGATCCGATTGATTACCCGATTCCGGGCAACGACGACGCAATTCGCGCAATCGAACTTATCACAGGTCTTATGGCAGATGCCTTTATCGAAGGACGTCAGGGTGAAGACGCAGCTCCGAAAGAAGCCGCAGCGGCTGAAGACGTTCCTGCGCCGGAACATCTTGACATAACGGAAGATCAGGAATAGGAGAGAATAATTATGGCAGACATTTCAGCAAAAATGGTTATGGAACTCCGTGAAAGAACACAGGCAGGTATGATGGACTGCAAAAAAGCTCTCGTCGAATGCGGCGGAGATATGCAGAAAGCCATTGACTTCCTCCGTGAAAAAGGTATCGCAAAAGCAGCGAAAAAAGCTGAAAGAGATGCAAAGGAAGGAAGAATCTTCACCTACATTCACAGCAACGCAAAGCTCGGCGTTCTTCTCGAACTTGACTGTGAAACAGACTTTGTGGCAAAAACAGAGCAGTTCCAGACGCTCGGACATGAAATAGCAATGCAGATAGCGGCGGCAAATCCGTCCTACGTATCACAGGAAGAAGTTCCTGCCGAAATCATCGATCATGAAATCGAAGTTATCAAAGCTCAGGCACGCGAAGAAAACAAACCTGAAGCAATGCTTGACAAAATCGCGCAGGGTCGTATCGCAAAATACTACGAAGAGAACTGCCTGCTCAATCAGAAATCAATTCGCGATTCGAACGTCAAAATCAGCGATATGATTATCGACACGATTGCAAAACTCGGTGAAAACATCAAAGTAAAACGTTTCGCGCGTTTCACAATCGGTGCTTAATCGGCAGTAAATTTTGCGAGGGATTTTTCCCTCGCTTTTTTTGTGTTTTTTTGTAAACTTTTTTGTATAATATTTGCGGGGGTGATGAAATGACTTTCAAATACAAGAGAGTTCTGCTGAAGCTGTCCGGCGAAGTCCTCGGCGGCGGCAGTTTCGGACTTGATTACAAGGCTGTCAGCGATATATGCGAACAGATTGCAGAAATTGCCAAGGCGGGAATAGAGGTTGCAATAGTTGTCGGCGGCGGCAACATTATACGCGGCGCTCAGACGGTCAATATTGAACGCGCACAGGCAGACTATATGGGAATGCTCGGTACAACGATAAACGCTCTTGCTCTGCAGGACAATCTCTCAAAATGCGGATGTGTCGCAAGAGTACAGTCTGCCATTGAAATGCGGCAGATTGCAGAGCCTTTTATCAGATTGCGCGCAATCAGGCATCTTGAAAAGGGACGCGTTGTGATTTTTGCCGCAGGCACAGGCTCACCCTATTTCTCAACAGATACCACGTCTGCGCTTCGCGCTTCTGAAATCAAGGCAGACTGTGTAATAAAGGCGACAAAGGTTGACGGAATTTATGACAAAGACCCAGCAAAATTTACCGATGCAGTCAGGCTTTCGAGACTTACCTACGCAGACGCGCTCGGAATGCAGCTTCAGGTTATGGACGCGGCTGCCTTTGCGTTGTGTCAGGACAACAAGATTCCTATCGTTGTTTTTGACATGCAGACAAAAGGAAATCTGAAAAAACTTTTAATAGACGATGAAGATATCGGTTCTGTTGTTTCACAAAACTGCTGAAACGCGATATAATAAATACTGATAAAAAACAAAGGAGTGGATAACATGCCTCAGACAGTAATCAAACAGCTCAAAGAAAACAGCGAGAAAGCGCTTGGTTTCCTCAGAGCATCGTTACAGGGAATACGCACGGGAAGAGCTCATCCGGGACTTGTTTCCGACATCAAGGTCGATTATTTCGGCACACCCACGCCTATTAAAAATATGGGCAGCATCAATGTTCCGGAAGCACGTCAGCTTGTAATAGTTCCGTGGGACAAAACTGCTCTCAAGGCGATTGAAAAAGCAATTCAGATGTCACCGCTCGGAATTAATCCGCAGAATGACGGAGAATCAATCCGTCTCAATATGCCGGAGCTTACTCATGAACGCCGTGTCGAACTCAACAAAATTGTCAACAAAACGGCAGAAGAAGCGCGTGTGGGAGTTCGCAACGCAAGACGCGACGCCATCGAAAAACTGAAAAAAATGCAGAAGGACAGCGAAATAACCGAAGACGAACTCAAAAAGTTCCAGAAAACGGCGCAGGACGAAACGGACGCATTCATCAAGCAGGTTGATACAATCGCAGCCGAGAAAGAAAAAGAAATCCTTGAAAAATAACAGAAAGCGGCCGCGAGGCCGCTTTTCAAATCGCTATGGACGAAATCAAATTTGCAAAAAAAATAAAGGAAGCCGGCGGAGAAGTCTATCTTGTCGGAGGGTGTGTGCGCGACAGGCTGCTCGGCAAAAAGCCGAATGACAAAGATTATCTGCTCTGCGGAATAGCAGAATCAGATTTTACGAAAATGTTTCCGCATGCCATAAAGGTTGGCAAAAGTTTCCCTGTCTATCTCATGTATGTGGGGCAAAAACGCTGTGAAACAGCCTTTGCGCGCACAGAAAGAAAAAACGGCGAAGGCTATACCGGCTTCAGCGTTGAATACAATCCGAAGATAACTGTTGAAGAAGATCTGTTCAGGCGTGACCTGACAGTCAACAGCATGGCATACTCCGTGCTTGACAAAAAAATCATTGACCCGTACGGCGGAAGGCGCGACCTTAAAAACAGAATGCTTCGGGCAACCTCGCAGCATTTCAGCGAAGACCCTGTCAGGGCGCTTCGCACAGCGCGTTTTGCGGCACAGCTTGACTTTTCCGTATCGCGCAAAACGCTGCAGATGATGACAGAATGTGCGGCGGAACTTGCGAAAGAGCCCAAAGCCCGCATACTGGCGGAGCTTGAAAAAGTGCTTGCCGCGCCGCGCCCGTCGCTCTTTTTCCGCGTGCTTAAACAGACAAAACTGCTGTCTGCCGTATTTCCCGATATTTGTGCGCTGATTGGAAAAACGCAGCCTGCGGAATATCATCCGGAGGGTGATGCCTTTGAACACACTATGCTTGTGCTTGACGATGTTGCGTCTCAGACAGACAGAACAGAGGTACGCTTTGCCGCGCTGATGCACGACATTGGAAAAGGCAGAACGGCTGCCGAAATGCTGCCGCACCATATAGGGCACGAAGAAAAAGGTGTTGAAATAATACAGGAACTTGCGAAAAGTTTTGAGTTTTCAAAGAAATGGCGCCTTGCGGCTGAATTTGCAGCAGCAGAGCACATGCGGCCGACAAGGCTGAAACAGCCTGCCAAAATTGTTGACCTGCTTGGCGCTTTGCAAAAAAATCCGCTTGGGACAGATGGATTTTCAGCAATAGTCAAGGCGGACAATCACGGTGAAAACGCCGAATGTCTTGAAAATGCCGAAAAATATCTTGCGGCAATGGGAAAGGTAAAAGCAGAAGACGCGCCGAAAAAATTAAAAGGGCAGAAAGTTGCCGAATGGATAAGACAGAAGCAGATTGAAGCGATACAAGCGTTAAGCACTAAGCATTAAGCAAAATAATTCGGCAGCCGAACGGCTGCCGTAAATATTTACTGTGTCTTGCAATCTGTCTGCCGGAACTTACAGACTTTCAAGAAATTCCTTGAGACGTTTCATGCCCTCAACAATATTTTCCATTGAGGAGGCGTAAGAAATTCTGACATACCCGGGGGCAAAAAACGCAGTTCCGGGAACAGCTGCCACATATTTTTCCTCAAGAAGCCTTGAGCAGAACTCCATATCATCAGGCACGGGGCAGTCCTTAATATTTACAAAGGCATAAAAAGCGCCATCCGGCTCTGTGATTTTCAAATAAGGCATATCTCGTATAAGTTTCAGAATTGTTTCGCGGCGTTCGGCAAAAGCCTGACGCATTTTTTCAACATCGTCTTCCGCGCCCCGGAGCGCGCCGAGAGCTGCCCACTGCGCGACAGAACAGGCATTTGACGTAAGATGCCCCTGCAAAGAATTTATCTTTGAAATAATTTCCTTGGGACCGAGTGCCCAGCCTACGCGCCAGCCTGTCATAGCATAAGCCTTGCTTGCGCCGTTAATAAGAACAGTGCGGTCGCGAACGTCCGGCGCTGCCTGCAAAATATTGACGTGATTTTTGCCGTAGGAGAGACGCTCATAAATTTCGTCGGAGATTATCCAAAGGTCATGTTTTTTTGCAGTCTCAGCGATACGCTTCTGTGTTGTTTCGTCAAGCATTGCGCCTGTCGGGTTATTCGGCGAATTGAAAATAATTCCGACAGTTTTGTCCGTAATTGCCGCTTCAAGAGCGTCAATGTCAGGTACAAAATCTGTTTTCATAGTGTCAACGAGAATCTCTTTGCCGCCTGCAAGGTGCAGCTGTTCAACGTAGCTCACCCATGCCGGAGCAAAAAGAATAACCTCGTCGCCGGGATTTACCAACACCTGCATTGCTTCATAAAGCAGAGGCTTTGCGCCTGAAGCAACAGTTACCTCGTCAGCCGCGTATTCAATGCCGAAACGATTTTTGTAATAATTACAGATTTCTTTGCGAAGCTCAGTGATGCCGGAAGTAAGCGTATAATGCGACTCACCGCGGTTAATGGCTTCAATGCCTGCCAGCGCCCCTGCCTGCGGAGTCGCAAAATCAGGCTCACCGACGCTGAAAGAAATAACAGGCTTGCCCTCAGCCTTCATCTGCTTTGCTTTGCCTGAAATACTCAGCGTTGCCGACGGCTTAATCTGTAAAATTCTGTCCGAAAGTTTCATAACCGTAACCCCCTCAAATATCTGTTTGCGACACTGAAATTATACTCCATTTGGCAGCTTCGGTCATTGTTTTTTTTGCAATTTGAAACAACTTTATTCCCCCCCAACCTTACTTCCAGATCTGCCTATATTTGAAAAGCAGGTGTTAATTCAATGCGACAGTTCCTCCCAGCAGCTGTCAGAACAGTAATTTTTGAATATTCTGATTTCTGATTTATGTAGCAAAATAGTTTTTTTACTGACTGTTTTTGCGCGGGATGGGTTATAATATAGATGGTCACA
The DNA here is from genome assembly GCA_045601305.1 of Synergistaceae bacterium. Lineage (GTDB taxonomy): Bacteria > Synergistota > Synergistia > Synergistales > Synergistaceae > Equadaptatus. The sequence continues at coordinate 5,961 of JAZRZG010000073.1, read as the reverse complement.
GACCAAATTTAATTACGGATGGAGGCAGCAGAATGGAAGCGAGATTTTTAGTCCGCAACGTTGAGCTGGAGGACAAGCTGAAGGGTTATATGGAAACCAAGCTTGCGAAGGTGGAGAAGTTTTTTGACAGGATTATCTCGACACAGGTTTCGCTGAATTTTAAGCGCGGCCGCTGTTCTGTCGAAATAACCGAGAATGTGAACGGCTGCATTATCCGCGCGGAGGAGTCTGACACAGACCTTCGCAAAGCGTTTGACCGCGCGCTTAAAAATATTGAGCGCCAGGTGAAAAAGCACAAGGAAATGCTTAACAAAAAGGGCAGAATTAAACTTCAGGATATTGAATTTGACATTGAGTCAATAGTTCTTCCCGAAGAGCCTGACAGCAGGGAAATTATCAGGAAAAAGACTTTTGACGTTGATGTTATGTCGCCTGAGGAAGCTACAATGCAGATGGATCTTCTCGGTCACGAGTTCTTCATTTTCAAAAATTCGGAAACCGGCGGCATTAACGTTGTATACAAAAGAAAAGAGGGCGGCTACGGCTTACTTGAGCCTAAATAAACAAACGCTTATAATAGGGAAGCCGTTAAGGCTTCCCTTTATTGTCTGGTGGTGTTGGTTTGGAACGGAAAACTGCAAATATTTTGGAAAATCTTAATCCGAGGCAGCGTGAAGCTGTGGAATACTGCGAGGGACCTGAATTGGTGCTTGCCGGTGCCGGAAGCGGAAAAACGAAGGTGCTTACGACAAAAATCGCGTATCTCATCAGCGAAAAACGTGTGCCGCCGTGGAGAATTGTCGCGCTGACCTTCACAAACAAGGCTGCAAAGGAGATGCGCGACAGGGTTGAAACGCTTCTTGGCAGCGGCTTAACCGGTATGGACGTATGTACGTTTCATTCCTACGGGCTGCGTTTTCTGCGCCGTTATGACGAGGCTCTGCGAAAGCTCGGTTATAAAAATTCTTTTGTTATTTTTGACCGCGGAGATACTAAATCTATAATCAAAAAGCTGCTGGAGGAGCTGAACGTTGACCCAAAGCAGCTGTCGCCTGCTGAGGCGACAGAGCTTATTTCAAATGCAAAAACAGCGGCAAATCCCGTCACGCGCGAGGTGCGTGTCCATGCACGCTGGCAGGAGCTGTATGACCGTTATCAGAAAGCTCTGCTTGCGCAGAATGCGCTTGATTTTGATGACCTTATGGTGCTTCCGCTGCATATTTTAGCGACAAATCAAGAGGTGCGGGAGACAGAGCGCCGGCGTATTGACTGGATGCTTGTTGACGAGTATCAGGACGTGAACACTCCGCAGTATCTGCTGCTGCGGCTTTTGGTTGACGAGAGCAGAAGAATTATGGTCGTCGGAGACCCTGACCAGTCAATTTACGGATGGCGCGGCGCGGATATGTCTGTTATCATGAATTTTGAAAGGCATTTCGCCGGGGCAAAAGTTGTCGTGCTTGACCAGAATTACCGTTCAACCGGACAGATACTTAAGGGCGCGAACGGCGTTATCAGAAACAATGCCGACAGGCACCCGAAAGATTTGTGGACTGCGGCCTCCGAAGGCGCAGCTATTCAGGTGTACCGCGCGAAAAATGACCCTGACGAATCAAAATGGGTGTGCAAAAACATAAACAGGCTGCTTGACGAAGGATACCGCTACGGGGAAATGGCGATTTTATACAGGGTAAACGCGCTCAGCCGCGGCATAGAACAGCAGCTGCTTGAAAACTCCGTGCCGTACAAGGTTGTGCGCGGACTTGCGTTCTATGAAAGAGCAGAAGTTAAAGACGTACTTTCCATGATGCGACTTGCGGTAAATCCTGTGGACTCTGTTTCGCTTGCGCGCGCTGCAAATATTCCCGCGCGCGGGCTTGGAAAAAAATCGGTGGAAAATATTGCCTCATGGCTTCAGACGCGTAAAGAAGAAACGCCGGAGGAAGTGTGGCGCGCGCTTGAAGAGTGCGGCGCGGGGCTTAAAGGCAAGGCAAGAGAAGGCGTCTGCGAACTCGCGCGCAATATGCTTGCAATTCTTGATTCAAAAGACAATATGCGCGCCGTAATAGATGATATACTTTATACACACGGTTACGAAGATTATCTTCGCGCAAACAAGCCGGAAGACTGGGAGGAACGCGTAGAAAACGTGCTTGAAATTCTGTCGCTGCTGCCGGAGGAAGGGACGCTCGAACAGCTGCTGGCAGAAATTTCGCTTTATACCGACGCGGATACACCTGCTGAGACAGAAGACAGCATAAATCTGCTGACGCTTCACGCGGCAAAGGGACTTGAATTTCCTGTCGTGTTTATAATCGGCATGGAAGAAGGGCTGTTTCCGAGTTCGCGGTCAATAAACGGAGAAGGTGACATCTCCGAAGAACGCAGACTTTGCTACGTTGGAATGACACGCGCAAGAGAGAAACTGTATATGAGCGGGGCAGCGTCAAGACTGCTGTTCGGCGGAATACAGAGTTATACGACATCGCGCTTCATAGGTGAAATACCGCCGGAATGCAAAGAAGTTGAAGACAACTCAATCGGAGGCTGGGAAGATGCTTACAATAGGACTCACAGGAGACGTTGGAGCTGGTAAAAGCACACTTTGCAAAAGCTGGCGGCAAATGGGCGCCGAGATAATAGACGCTGATACAGTGGCGCGTTTGCTCTGGTTTCAGCCTGCTGTCCGGAAAAAAGCCGAAAAACGCTGGGGAGAGAATTTTTTTGACGCTGACGAAAAAACGCTGTTTGCAAAAATAGCAGACAAAATCTTTTCAGACGACAGAGAATATAAGTTTGCGGGAAAACTGCTCCGCGCGCCGACGATGAGAGAGATAAAAAAACGCCTTAAACAAGTTTCAAAAAATGGCTGGGCTGTTGTTGAAATTCCGCTGCTTTACGAGGGCGGATACGAAGAAATGTTTGACATAACGGTCTATGCCGCCGCAACTTTGAAAAAACGCGCGGAAAGAAACATAACCCGCAAATGGACTGCGGAAGAATTAAAACGCAGACAGTCAAAACTGCTTCCAAGAAAGGAAAAAATGCTGAAAGCGGACATTGTGCTCAGAAACAGCAGAACAGTAGAACAATGGCATGAGAAAGCGGAAAAAGCGGGCAGAAAATTTGCGAAACTTGCGGCCGCGCAGAACGCGCAGAACGCGCAGAACTTGAAGAAGGAAAATAAATAATGTTTCAGCTTAAACTTCCTGAAATTACGATTGAAACACAATATCCCGACGACACAGCACTGTTTGTGCTTGGCGGCAGACAGCCTGACACAGACTGGCTCAGAACGCTTGATTTTCAGACCTCCGTGTGGGCTGTTGACCACGGCGCGGATATATGCGCGAAAGCCGGGATTATTCCTGACAGACTTATCGGCGACTGCGACAGCGCGGATAAAGAAGTATGGAAAAAATTTGCCGAAAACGGCGTTACGCGCGCGGAAAAATTTCCGTCAGAAAAAGACGACACAGATTTTCAGCTTGCTCTGAAACTTTTTGAAAAAGAACGCGCCGGCAGCGGCATTTTTCTCACCGGCTGTTTCTGCGGACGCTTTGACCATCTCTGGAGTACCGTTATTTCATTTTCAAAGCCGTCCGCGTACAAAGCAGTGGGACTTGCGGATGACCGCGAAGGAATGATATTGCTGAACGGAAATGCAAGAGCGGCGCTTGCTTTTGAAAAAGCGCCGAAAGCGTTTTCGCTGCTGCCACTGAGCAGAAAATGCCAGGGAGTTGAACTTTCCGGCACACGCTGGGAACTTTCCGGCGCGCAGCTGGATTATTACGTGCCGTACAGTATCAGCAACAGACTTGACGAAGAACTGAACGCGTCCGTTTCGCTGAAAAACGGACTGCTCGGCGTTTACTGGTGCTTGGAAGAATAAAACGGAGGTTGCCTAATGAGTCCGAAAATTGCACAAATACTGCTTGGAATACCTGTAATTCTCTGGTCGCTTTCATTTCACGAATTCTGCCACGGATACGCCGCGTACAAACTTGGAGACCCTACGGCGAAACTTGACGGGCGTCTCAGCTTAAATCCCCTTGCCCACATTGATTTAGTCGGCGGTATATGCCTTTTGCTATTTCATTTCGGCTGGGCAAAGCCTGTACCCATAAATCCAACGTATTTCAAACATCCGAAACGCGACATAGCAATAGTGTCACTTGCCGGAGCAGCAGGGAACATTCTCACCGCCTTTGTGTGCGTTCAGCTTTTTGTGCGTTTTCCTCAGCTTTTCAGCAGCTATGGAGCGCACCTGTTTATGCTGCTTATGATAAGAATGAACGTTGGACTTGCCGCGTTTAACCTTATTCCGATACCGCCTCTGGACGGCTCGCGTCTGCTGTACGTGCTTTTGCCGTACGAGGGAATGAAATTTTTTGACATGCTTGAAAAATACGGTATGCTGATAGTGCTTGTGCTGATAGCGGCAAACGTGCTGCCGTACATCATGCATCCGTTTATGGAGCTTATAATACGAATTATAGGACTGGGACTGTAAAATGAAAATACTGCTTTCAAACGATGACGGAGTTTACGCAGACGGAATACATTTCCTTGCGCGGTCGCTTGCGGAAGCGGGGCACGAAGTGCTTGTGTCCGCGCCCAACAGAGAAAGAAGCGCAAGCGGACATTCAATGACAATGCACAAACTGGTTACGCTTGAAGAAATAGACAGCAAATTTATTCTCGGAAATTACAAAGCGTATGCCTGCAGCGGAATGCCCACCGACAGCGTAAGCCTTGCTTATGACGCGCTCGGTTTTCGCCCCGAACTTGTAATTTCAGGCATAAACAGAGGTCCTAACGTTGCTGACGACATCACCTATTCGGGAACCGTATGCGCGGCAATGGAAGGACTGATTTTCGGAATAAATTCTGTCGCGCTGTCGCTGAACGTTATCTCAAGAAACGAACATGAACATTACGAAACCGCTGCTGAGTTTATGCAGCAGTTTATTGCGCGAATAAAGGAAATTTCGTCTGACAAGCCGCTGCTGTTCAATATCAACGTGCCTAACCTGCCGTACAAAGAAGTAAAAGGAATACGCATAACAAAGCAGGGAAAAAGATTTTACGAAGACAGAGTTGACGTTATCGAACGCAACGGCAGAAAATATTACTGGATAGGCGGGAAAATAGTTGACAGTTTTGAAGACGATACCGACGTAACAGCGCTCCGCGACGGTTACGTTTCAGTAACGCCGCTGAAAATGGACATGACAGATTACGAAAGACTGGAAAAGATGAAAGCAATAAGCCATTAAGTCTGACAGACAAAAATTATCGTCTCATAAAATACTTGCCTAAAAACGGCTTGGAAAAATCCCAAGCCGTTTTTTGTTGCCCGAAAACGATTTCGGGTACAGTGTGTACAAGAGACGGGAATATAGAAGACGGGAGTACAAAAAACGGGAGTACAAAAAACGGGAGTATAGAACACGGGGGTATAGAAAACGGGAGTCGGAAGTCGGGAGACGGAAGTAAAAAGTCGTTAGTCGTCAGTCGTCAGTCGTTAGTATAAAACACGGGATTACGGTTTTAACTTTCAAAGTCCGCTTCAGCAGACACCACAATTGGTAATTGGTACTTGGTCATTGGTAATTTGTTTTTCTGTCCTGCTAAAACACGAGAGCAAAAAATACGAAAAAATACGGGTCAAAAAATCTTTTCCCGTTACTTATACCCCGTTATTCATACACCCGCGAAGTTATACCCCCGCGGTTTTATACATATTCGGAATTTTGAATCAGCAGCCTTTCAGCGCTTTTTTTGAGTTTCAGCCTTCGGCAATTTCAGCCAAAGCGTTGAAAAGTTCTGATTCTGACTGCATTCCGATACAGTCTGTCTGCTTTGCCGCCCGAAGTGAGTTAAGTGCGAAGTCCGCAGCCCGCCGCTGCCACCGGCAGTCGTTTGAGCCCGAAGCTCTGCGAGAAGCGCGACCCGGAG
>JAZRZG010000072.1:0-4486 GCA_045601305.1 Synergistaceae bacterium | reverse complement strand
CACTTGATGTTTACACGACACCGATAATTATGAAAAAGGGCCGCGCAGCCTTTATGTTGACCTGTATGTGCAGCGAAGACAAACGCGACGAGATGCTTGCGATTATTTTCAAGCACACCACAACACTGGGGGTTCGCGAATACAGTTGCAGACGTTACAGGATGTCACGCAGTGAGTATGTAAAAGAAACTGTACTTGGAAACGTCAGAATTAAAAAATCAGAAGGCTACGGTGTTGTCCGCGAAAAGGCAGAATATGCCGATTTAGCGGAAATAGCGCGAAGCAAGGGGCTTTCGCTGGCAGAAGTTCAGCAAATGACAAAATAAGATTTCAGCGTTATAATTTCTAAGCTGGCAGGAAGCCGGCAGCTTTACAGACTGTTGTATCACATACAGTACGTCAGAAGGCGTGCGTTTTCTCTCAGAAGAGGGAGAGCGTACGCTTTCTTTATTTTAAGGAGGGATTTTTATGGCATGTTTTATCGTACCGGCAAGCGGGGCAGTAATCTCAAAATTTATCGCCGGTAAAGCGGAGAAACAGGGTAAGGTATCATTTGCACACAAGCTTGGCTGGCTCACAAAGCTTCTTGCAGGTGGTTCTGTCCTGCTTGTTTTTGAGCATCTTTGGCACGGCGAAATTGTTCCTTTTGCGCCGTTTTTAACAGCGGGCAAAACTGAGGCGTTTGCGGAAATGTCAACAGTCGGTATGGCTATGGTGCTTTTCTGCATGGCAGTCTGGGGAGTAATGCTTGCAGTTTGCGCTGCTAACGAAAGACAGTACGCAAAAGACACCGAATAATGACGCTTCTGATAACGCTTTTTGCCGCTGTTATCTCAACTGTGATTTGGTATAACGGAGAAAACAGGCTTCGCGTTGATTTGCTCTGCTGGATGTTTTGGGGAGCGTCGCTGATGTGGTTTGCCGATGCCTGTTTTGAATATGCGTGGCTTGGCGCGGCATACTTTACACCAAAGCCTTACGATATGCTTAATGATGCGTTTTTAGGCATGTATGCTGTTGCACTTGCCCTTGTAATCTGGGTAGTGTATCTTCTTGTAAAAGATCCGAAAGGCATCATAAAACGCAGACTTTTCGGAAAAGGCAAAGAATAGGCTATAATATTCTCTGTAAAACAAAGGAGAATAAAGGATGAATATACTTGTAATAGATGCACAGGGCGGAGGCGTAGGAAAACAGCTTGTGTTGTCGCTCAAACAGGCAATTCCGTCCGCGGACATAACGGCTGTGGGTACAAATTCCATTGCTTCTTCCGCAATGCTTAAGGCAGGTGCCGACCGTGCGGCAACGGGGGAAAATCCTGTTTTTGTCGCCTGTCGGAAAGCAGACGTAATAGTTGGGCCTGTAGCTATAGTTATTGCGGACTCTCTTTACGGGGAAATAACGCCAAAAATGGCGGAAGCCATTGGACAAAGCAGAGCAAAGCGAATACTTATCCCATTTAACCACTGCGACAATATTATTGTCGGTATTCCTGATTTAAGTCTCGGAAGACTGATACAGGAAGCTGTGGAAGAGGTAAAAAAGGTTTACAGATAACAATACAATTTGAAAATGAAGAAATTTGTATTATGTCTGGTGATGGTATTGCTGTTTGCTCAAATGTCTTTCGCAGCGGCATTTGACAGTGTTCCCAAAGGTCACTGGGCTTATGATGCCGTAAGGCAGCTTGCGGCAAGGGGAATTGTTTCGGACAGTTTTGTCGAAGCGGAGTTTTCGCGTTTTGAGATGGCAGGGATAATCTTAAAGGCGCTCTCAAAAACTGAGGAACTGTACGGCAGTAAAGAAGATATACAGCTTCTGAAAAGGTTGTATGCGGAATTTCATACGGAACTTGAGACAATCGGCGTCAAAACTGACAGACTGGCTGCTTCTGTCAGTAAAATTGAAAACGGCATCGGCGCATGGAATTTGTCCGGCTCGTTTGTGTTTGATGCTGTTCACAGCGCAAAAGGCGGCTGGTCAAACAAGGATACAAAGGCTGAATGGCGAAAGGAACAGATGTATCTTTATCTCACAAAGCGCATAAACGAGAACACGACGTTTTACTCTGAATTTCGTATGGGCGCTGACGGCGCCGGCTCTGAAAAAAGCCAGGCAGGGCTTGGAGATATAAGCGAACATATGCTGACGCATTTTTACGTTAATACCGTGCTTCCGTGGGGTATTGACGCAAGAATAGGACGTTTTGGTATTGATTTTGAAGAGGAATATGGAATGTATACGGACAATGACGCTGTGTTCGGGCATTTCCGGCTTGATGGTTTTCAGCTTCAAAAACAGTTCGGTGCACTTCGTGTCACTGCGGCTGTCGGCAAAAACCGCGCAACGGATGACGACACGGCAGAGGGCAGAGAACTTGACAGCTTCCGCACACACTCAATACTTGACCTAAAATATGAGCCGAACGAGAAACTTATGGCAGGAATGACCGGATACCGATTTATCGGCAGCAACGCTCCTGAGGGGTTCAAGGAAATAAACGGTAATACTGCCGAAAGTACCGGTGCAAATGACTGGGACATACAGGCGTATTCAGGGTATTTCACATGGCGTTTTGCCGACGGCGCAAAGCTCAAGGGAGTTTACTACCGTCAGCTGCTCGGCAAAACGGTTGCCGGTAATTACAGAGACAATCCGCAGTCATGGAAACTTATACTTGACCTTGACCAAGAGCTGCTGAAAGCCGGATCTCTGTGGCTTGAATATAATGCTCATGACAACAGTTTCTGGAATAGTTTTCCTGACCGTTATGCAATATCAGGCAGCGCACACTGCTCGGTCGGTGACAACATGCCTGAGAACAGTGAAACGAGCAAATTTTTCTTTGCAAGGTTTGAGCGTTCATGGAACAAGAGATTTAACACAGGAATTCGTTATGCGTACGGAGATTACGGAACGGAAGGGTATGCCCCGTCATACGAGCTTGGCGTATATGCATCCTATAAACTCAATTCGGCAGTTTCTTTTGAGTTGTATCTCGACCATTTTGACTACGGCGAAAGCTCTGTTGCGTCAAAAGAGGTTAAACGCGGTACGGACAACGTGATACAGCTTAGAACTACCGTAAAATTTTAGGAGCGCAAATGCCGGAAGTAAGCTGTTTAACAGCCAAAAACGGAAATGGCAGAAAATTATTACCGGAGTACTCCTTTGCGAACTGTGCGAAAAAAACCGCCTTACAAAACGCGAATACTGACAACACACTCTGCTTTGCGCGGTGCCGATACTCAGAAAGAAACAGTAACGACACCGGATACTGGCCACACTGCGTGCCCGCAACAAGACGAACCTTTTCAGTATTTATAACAAAAACGGCTTGAGATTTTCAAGCCGTTTTTTATTGCCCGAAAACGATTTCGGGTACAGTGTGTACAGAACACGGGAGGATAAGACACGAGAGTATAAAAGACGGGAGTACAAAACACGGGAATATAGAACACGGGAGCAAAAAAACGGGTTAAAAATCTTTTCCCATTACTCATACTCCCGTCATTTATACACCCACGCTTCCATACCCCCGGTTTTTATACTCTATCGGTTTTATATGTATTCGGAATTTTGAATCAGCAGCCTTTCACCGCTTTTTTGAGTTTCAGCCTTCGGCAATTTCAGCCAAAGCGTTGAAAAGTCCTGATTCTGACTGCATTCCGGTACAGTCTGTCTGCTTTGCTGCCCGAAGTGAGTTAAGTGCGAAGTCCGCAGCCCGCCGCTGCCACCGGCAGTCGTTTGAGCCCGAAGCTCTGCGAGAAGCGCGACCCGGAGGACCGTTAATCAAATCGTATCCACTCCGAAAATAATCCCATTCGTCACAAACACGTAAGCGCAATCTACGATTTGTTGAGTTTAAACTTCAACTGTCCTTCCCTGTGAGTACGGGAGAAAAACCAGGGCAGGCACCACGCTCAACCAAACAGAAGAAGCCCATTAGAGAGGCAATGATGAATTACCAATGACGAATTGCGAATGAAAAACCATAAAACCTTGCAGCTTACAGGACGCTCGTATCTCACTCAAGATAGCACTCACTTCGTTCGCTCAGCAAAATCGTTAAAAAGAACTTGCTGAGCAGACTAAATCTGCGGTATGCTGAGCGAAGTATTGAGCGGTTTCCTGTTTCCCTGTTTTCCTAAGCGAGATACGAGCGTTATCCTGTAATTTGAGTACACAAACATAAACGGATAACGTGCTACTATGTTATACGTCGCCTGCGCAGGCGTTTGTAGCTCATAATGTTACCTGATAGAGGACCGCGTGTTTAGTAATGAATCCCGCTGTCCACGACAGCAGTTACCGAAGTATTCATTCCCATAGCGCATTGGCAGCTGGCTTGTCAGCATCATGAACGCATGACGTCGATGCGATTTAAGTAAAGATTTAACACACGGATGTCCAGTCGGTGGAAAAAGCCTACCGTAAGCTAACCCGACGGGGCAGAGCTAAATCTTGGAAAAGAGAAAAAAGCGCT
>JAZRZG010000071.1:0-1242 GCA_045601305.1 Synergistaceae bacterium | reverse complement strand
GGCTCTTTCCACAGCAAGTTTCATCGCTGTGTATACAGCGTCTCCGGACGGGTCAGGGGCTGTAAAATGATATGCATCGCAGGTTGCGCCGTAACCTTTGATTTCCGCGTAAATATGCGCGCCGCGCGCCTTTGCCGATTCGTATTCTTCAAGCATAAGCACGCCTGCGCCTTCACCGAGCACAAAACCGTCTCTGCCGGCGTCAAAGGGGCGGCACGCTTTTTTCGCGTCAGGGTTGCGTGTATTTGCCTTTGTGGCTCCAAAAGCGGCAGAACCAAACGGAATTATCGGAGCTTCCGCGCCTCCGGCAAGCATGTAATCGGCGTCTTCGCGCGCAATCGCGTGATACGCTTCGCCTATGCTGTGAAGCGATGTCGCACAGGCGGACGACACGGAAAAATTCGGTCCTTTTGCGTTGTGTTTCATGGCAACGTAAGCAGAGGGCATATCAACAATCATCATAGGCACGGTAAATGGCGAGACACGGTTTTCACCGCGTTCGTTCAGAATCGTTACGCTGTCAACAAGCGTATGAATACCGCCCTGTCCGCTGCCTATGCATACGCCGAATTTGTACGGGTCAATGTCCGTAAAATCAATTTTTGCTTCTTCAAGCGCCTGACGCGCGCAGACTTCGGCAAACTGCACTGTTCTGTCGATGTGGCGCGCTTCTTTTTTATCAAACCAGAGCAGAGGGTCAAAATTTCTGACCTCGCCCGCAATATTCAGCTTGTATTCCGCTGCGTCAAAGGCAGAGATATAATCTATGCCGTTTTTGCCCTCGGCAAGCGCATTCCAGTATGAGTCTCTGCCTATGCCTATGGGTGACACAACACCAATTCCGGTTATAACAACACGTCTCATAGAAAATCCCCGTTTCACAAAAAAATACAGTACAAGGCGGGGAATCGGCTGACTCCCCGCAACACACAGCCTTAATCTTCTGCGTCGAGTTTGCCTTTAATGTAGTTTTCAGCTTCTCCGACGGTTGTAAGTTTTTCGGCATCTTCGTCTGAAATTTCGATGTCGAATTCTTCTTCAATACCCATAATGAGTTCAACAATGTCAAGTGAGTCAGCCCCAAGGTCTTCTACGAATGAAGCCTCCGGCTTAATCTGGTCGTCTTCAACGTTGAGACGGTCCATAACGATTTCTTTGAGTTTTGCGGTGATTTCTGCTGATGTCATAACACTGTTCACCTCCTTCCGAAAATTAAGTTTTCAAACTGCTTTATTACAGTTT
>JAZRZG010000070.1:0-1463 GCA_045601305.1 Synergistaceae bacterium | reverse complement strand
TCGGCTGAGAACCATCATCGTACGGTTCCTGAGGATCGCCTTTTAGCGCAAGAAACGTTTTGCCGGTCGGAATTGTTACAGACCTTTGGTTGGCATTGTCCCATACGGTTACGGGGGCGTTTCTTCCGTTGGTTACGCGGCAGTTGTGTTCAACAACAATGCGCGAACCTTTTGCTATGCTGAAATCGTCCGACTGTTCAAGCGTTAGAGTGCCGGAAAGCGAATCGTCAGCTCCGCTGTGCGGCCCTGGCTGATTTAAGATGCTGTCGCTGCATACGTCTATGACGGCCTTGTTTTTGAGTTGAAGACCGGTCAGCGTCATCTTATTGACTTTTAGAGTCTGTCCGTCAACCGTCAGTTTTCCGCTGATTTTGCCGCCTACTGTATCAGCTCCGGCAGTCTTTGCCCCTTCCTCGTAAAGACCTGTGAATATTACTCCCGGTTTGCTGACCTTAAAGTCCTGCGCGTAGCTGACTCTGTTTTTGAACAGCAGCGTTATGCCGGAAGGAGCTACGGTGAATTTTTTGTCAACGTTGTCTGTTCCGAGTACGGCGTAGCCTTTTTCGCCGTGTTCGCCGTTTTCAATAACGTAGCTTCCGACAAACTGCGAACATTCATCTTCCTCGTCTTTTATTTTGTCGGCAAAAATCCACAGCTTGTAAGAGCCTTTCGGAAGTCTGCCGAACGGAACAGAAATTCCTTTGCCGTCAGCGACGTCTGCTGAAGCTGATACCTTCGCATAGCTGACGTATCTCCCGTTGTTTTTGTTTTCTTCCGCTATTACCGACACAAAATCTGCCTTACCCTGCCTGACGGCATCCGAGTTGTAGCTTATTTTGGGCGGCTGTGTCTTGTATTCCAGTGTTTCGCCGTCCACTTCAAAGGTTCCTCCGGCAAGGACAGTTTCCTGCGGCGCTTCAATCAGGCAGTAGCTCTTTGCACAGCTGCCGAGGCTGTTTTTGTTTCTCTGTCTTACGGTTACGTTGGCAGGTTTTTCAATGTCGTCAGCAGCTTTTGTGCGTTTGAAGCCTCTGGAAGGGTCAAAATCTTCAATCGTAAAGCCTTCGCCGAGATCAATCTTTTCTTTTGCTCCGAATGCGCTTTTGAAAAGATAGACAGGCTTAAAAAGCTCTGATCTGAGGTTAATCTGCAAGCAGGGGCGCACGTACTGCCTGATATGTGCCTTTGTTCCGAAATCGGAAATGTATCCGCTCTTGATTACAACGCATGCGTTGCCGTTGTTTGATGTGCCCGGAGTGCGCAGATACCACATGTCTCCGAGGCTGAGAACGTCGCGGGCAAGTTTGGACGTTCCCATTGCTGTTGCCTCTGACAGCGACATAATGAAAAGCACGTCGTCGTAATCCTCTTTGAATACATCTTTCATATTGTGTTTTACTATATAGTTGAATTTGTCATCAACCTCTTGCCACGACATCTGAGGACCGTCGTAGTTCCTCATC
>JAZRZG010000069.1:0-1782 GCA_045601305.1 Synergistaceae bacterium | reverse complement strand
TTGGTCATTGGTAATTTGTGTTCTGCCGTCAGCCATCAGCTAACAGCGCGAGCGCAGCGAGCAATACAGCGACGCGAAGCGCAAGTACCGATAACCGATGATTGACAAAAAAACATAGAAAAGATTAAAAAATACAAAAACTATTGAATAAAAGACAATAATAGGGTAATATATACAGAGCAGACTTAAAAACAGAAACAGCACCGCCTATGATAAAGTATGCAGACAAAGGAGAGTGAGAACGTGAACAAAACAGCTGTATTTACTAACGCTTTTGCCGACAGCCGTCTTATAGACAGACAGACAGACAGACAGACAGACAGACAGACAGACAGACAGACAGACAGACCTCTCTCCTTCGGAGGGAAATTTTTGCTCGCCTCACCTCTCCAATATTTCTAAAATTTCAGATACAAAAGGTAAAATTGCAAACATAACGACGTGTTAAACCACGGCGAAGTTTTTGTCATAAACGAGTTACAGAAACGCAAAAAATATAAAAAAGGAGAAAAAGAAATGAAAAACATAAAGAAAACAGCGGCAATCCTAATGTTCACAGCATTCATCTTCGCAACAGTTTCACCGGCAATGGCAGGCGGCTTTGCGAAAATAACGGACATAGCAGGCGGCAACGGCGGAAACGCGTTGGGCAATGCCTCAACCATCTACTTCGGCAATTACTGGCAGAGCGCAAAAAGCGGAAAAAGCGGCTCGACAAATCTGAACGATTACAACAAAGAGGGCATAAAATGGCGCGTGCTGTCAAATGCTGACGGCAAAACCTTGCTGTTGTCCGACCAAGGACTGTACGCAGACCAGTTCAACCATGACGGCGAAAAGGGTAACGTATGGAAAGATTCAGAAATCCGCGAAACGCTAACCAAAGAGACACCCACCACCTTTAATTCAGACGGAACAGTAAACGTATGGGGCGGATTTGCCGGAGACGCGTTCAGCGAGAAAGAACTTGCCGTGATAGCAGAAACAACACACACGGCAGGAGGAGAATATACAGGCAAAGACATAGAAACCACAGACAAACTCTTCCTTCTGAGCGTTGAAGAGGCACGGAACACTGCATACGGATTTGCAGACAACATAGAGCTTACAGAAACAAGACAAATGTACGCGACAGAATTGTCGCAAAAAGTAAAGATGTATGACAACGAAGCGGAAGTTATTACTAATCATGGCGGCGCATACTGGTGGCTTCGCTCACCCAGCACTTATAACGAAGGCGAAGGTTACCAGACATACGCTGTTATTTATCACGGCGGTATCTTTGAAAATTCCTTTGTAGCCTTTAACAGCATTGTTCCACGCCCTGCGTTCAATCTGAATCAGGAAACAGTTCTGCTTTTGTCCGCTGCGACAGGCGGCAAGAGTGCTGTCAAACTCGGCGACGGCTTTGCATTGGAAGACTATGACGGCGCAAACGGCTGGAAACTGACGCTGAAAGACACAAATATACCGATGCCGAAGATAGCAAACGTTGAAACCAAAGACAATAAACTTTCAGTAACCTACAGCGGAGTACAAACCGGCAAAAATATGTACCTCTCTGCCCTGCTCTACAACGAAACGGGTGAACTGATTAACTACGCGAAAGCTGCGGACAAAAGTGAAGGTACTGCCGAAATGTCGCTGGACGGAATAGAAGGCAAATACAAAGTGAGATTTTTCACAGAACAGGCAAACGGCGACAAACAGACAGACTATACTTCGGAGTTGAGCGAAGAATATGAAATAACGGCAGAAAAACCGAAATCGTCAGGCAGCGGC
>JAZRZG010000068.1:0-16535 GCA_045601305.1 Synergistaceae bacterium | reverse complement strand
GCGCAGGCGTATAGGTCGGATATTAAGAGTTAAAACGAGCCGTGTGCATCAGCCAGCGGCTCGTTTTTATTTTCACTATCAAAACTCTTCCAACAACCATGGGCTATACGCCTGCTCGCCTATACCCCTATGCCTCTATTTTTTCAGCGCCTTTTTGATAAGCTCCCTGCGCAGAGCGGAAAGTTTGTGCGTCAGGTCAACGTAATATTCCTGCGGATTTGCGCTGCGCAGAATTTCAGGATATATCGTTTTCATCTGAGCTTCGCAGTATGCCCTGCGTTCATGAATATTAGGCAGCCTGTATATCTGTCTGCCGTTCTCAAACACCTTTACTCGCAGATTTTTCACGTTGTAGTTGGTTATTGTTTTGCTTTTCCAGTCTTCCGTGTGGCTTTCCAGCACAAAGCTGTCTGTCGGGATTTTGTCTTCGCTGAGGGCGACGACGTCGCCGAGCGCGTAGCCTGTTGCCTTGTCATAGAAGCGGTACATCTGCTTGAAGCCCGGAGTGACTGTTTTTGACGCGTCGTTTGTGACCTTGATTTTCGGTATCAGCGTACCGTCCTGTTCAATCGCGACAAGCTTGTAAACCGCGCCCACGCGTTCGTTCGCCGCCGCGATGTTGTCGCCTGCGCCGAGAGAATCAAAACAGGCGCCCTGATGACGCAGAGAAAGGATTGTCTGTTCGTCAAGACCGTTTGAAAGGCAGATCGCAGTGTCATTGAAGCCTGCTTCGTCAAGCATTTTACGTGCCTGTTTTGACAGATACGCAAGGTCACCGCTGTCAATTCTGATACCCTTGAATTTATATCCGTTCGGAATAAGGAAGTCGCGCGCGACCTTTATCGCGTTCGGAACACCGCTTTTCAGAACGTTGAAAGTGTCAACGAGGAACAGGCAGTTGTCCGGATTGCTCTTTGCGTAGGACAAAAACGCGTTGTACTCATCGTCAGCATCGCAGACAAGACTGTGTGCCATAGTTCCGAGCGCCGGAATGTCATAAAGTTTTGCCGCAAGCACGTTGCTTGTGCCGCCGCAGCCTCCGACGAAAGCATATTTGCTTGCTTCAACGGCAGACATGATTCCTCTTGCGCGTCTTGCGCCGAATTCCATAACAGGGACTCCTCCTGCCGCTTCGCATATTCTTTTTGCCGCGGTGGTTACAAGAGTGCCGTGGTTAAACGCGGCAAGCAGCGCCGTTTCGCAGAGCTGCCCTTCGATGACGCTGGCACGCACGGTGACAACAGGCTCCTGCGGAAAAACAGGAGTGCCGTCCTCAACTGCGTAAATGTCGCCGGTAAATTTCAGTTCGCGCAGATATTCAAGAAACGTGTCTGAAAAGCAGCTGCAGCTCCGCAGATAATCTATATCCTCACCCGTAAAGGAAAAGCCGTTGACGTAATCGATAATTTCGTCAAGTCCGCCGGAAACAGAATAGCCTCCGTCAAAAGGGTTTCTGCGGAAGAAAATGTCAAAATAACCTATTTTATCCGTCTCATTGCGGTCAAAATAGGTCTGCGCCATTGTGAGTTCGTAAAAGTCGGTCATCAGTGTCCTGTTCATAGACTGCGCCTCCCTTTTTGTGTACGGAACAGTATACATCATTATTTCGCGGCTTGCACCAAAAATAATAATATTGTAGAATAACGCTGAGATGGCAGAAAATGTCCCATCGCCTGTTTGTGAGTACAGATGATTTGTTTTTATTGCTATAGGAATGTGGTGGAGATGAAGAAAAAACAAAATTTTAGTTTTGGACTGTGCAATATTGTAAACCTAAGAGCACACCGCCAATGGCTGAACGCGCTGATTATCGCGGGAATGCTTGCGGCACTTATACTGTCAGGCGGCTGCGGCGGAGGCGGAGGCGGCTCAGACAGTTCAAAACACTCATCAGCAGCACAGGAAGAAAAAACGATAGCGGTTATAAAAGAAGAGGGAGAAAGTGACGCCGAAGCTGCCAAAGAGGCAGAGGGACTGATTGACACAGACGACACCAAAGAAGAAGAGCCTGAACAGGAACAGACAGAATCCAAGCAGACTGTGCCTGAAGAAAAGCAGCCTGAACAGAAACAGGAACAATCAGAGAGCGAACAACCTGTCAAACTGTACTACATTGTGCTGAGCGCAGCTTCAGAAGACGATGTAAGCGGCATTGAAGAAGTGATTATACCCGGTAACATAAGCCAAATAGAACAGAATTCATTTGACAGCAGCTGGAGTTCCCTAAAAAAAGTAACCATAATGGATACAAACACGAAGCTGAACAGCAAAGCGTTTAACGGCTGTCCAAAACTTGAAGAAGTGTGCATAGCCGACGGAACGAGCAGCAACTATTTTGATTTCAAAAAATATGTCAACGATCACAAAGCTGATATTTATTCCTATTCCGATCAGGCTTTCTATAACTGTCCAAATCTTAAGAGTATAAGTTTCGGCAACGTAGCTCCGCCTGCCGATACTGCGTTTATTTCCGGCTGCGGGAGTGCAGTCGGAGACACGATTATAGAAGCTCCTTATGCCAAATACAGCGCATACAGCAGCAGGCTGGGCTCACGCTACACAGTGAGACAGAAGACCTGGTCAGAAAGTCTTCCCGACACAATGCTCATAAACCAGATTTCAATTCCGGGAAGCCATGACAGTTGTACCTATCTGCTTGAGGAGGGAACAGTTTTCGGCACAAGTTTTGCCGATATGGGTAAAACGCAGACACTCACACTGGCACAGCAGCTGGAAAAGGGTGTCCGTTGTTTTGACCTGAGACCTTGCCACGAAGGCAGTTATGACAACATGATAATACATCACGGGCTGATACCCTGTGCAATACAGTTCCATGAAGCAATCAGCGAAATATGCAATCATATCAAGACCCATCCGCGCGATTTTGTCATAATCATGGTCAATCATGAAGAGCCGGACGCGACCTATGACAGCAGCAACGGAAAAACAGACTATTGTGTTACCGGCGGCAACGTTGCGGAAGGCAACAGAGCCATACAGAACGAACTTGCGACATGGAGCGAATATGCCGCGGAATTCAAGCCGGGCATGACAGTCAAGGATATGCGCGGCAAAATGCTTTTCCTCTCGAGGGATTATATTGAAGACCAAAATCCTGTCGGCGCGTACTTAAGAAGCTGGGGCGGGATGAAAAAAAATGCGTACATACAGGGCAAGAGCGGAAGCGAGACAGTAACTCTGTGTGTGCAGGACAAATACAGCGTTTATGACAGTGACGAAAAGTACAGCGCAATAAAAACAGCGATGGAGTATTTTGCAGAACTTGTACAAAATGACCATTCATACATCGGCTGGTGTATCAACCATACGTCAGCATATGCATCGTTGGTCCCCAATTATCCCGCTGTCGCAAGCGGCGTCAACGGACAAACGGCAGAAAAGATAAGCGAAATGAACGGTCCCGTCGGTATAGTGGTAACAGACTATGCCGGAGAAAATAGCCAGTACGAACGGGCATCCGTGTTCTACAATCCATACGGACAGACACTTGTTGATGCCGTAATAAACCACAATTTCTAAGACAGTATTGCCACGGTTGCAGTAAAAAGTATATAATAAAGACACCTTAGATTTCTACGTTACAAAGGAGAGATGCGTTATGGCAGCAAAGAAAGCAAAAGCCGAAAAAGCCGCTCCGAAAGCAGAAGAAAAGAAGGTCAGGGCTGCGGCGGCAGAAGTGAAAACCGAAGAGAAAAAAGCAGCGCCCAAGAAATGCTGCGCGAAAAAGCCCGCAGCGAAGAAAGCCGAAGCACCGAAAAAGGCAGCGCCGAAGGAAACAAACATCTTCAAGGCAATTCAGAAAGCTGATCTGGCAAGTTTTACCGCACTTGTTGCTTCGCAGAAAAACAAACGCGGAGAATACGGCCGCACACCGCTTATGACAGTCTGTCTCATTCGCAGCAATCCGCGCATGACAGACGGCTCAAACTATGAAACACACCGCGTTACCACCGCCAAGGAAATCTATGACAAAATGTATCAGCTTTTGATTGATGCCGGCTGTGACACAAACGCGATGGATGATGCCGGCAACACGGCGCGCGAATACAACTACGGCGGCATACTCAACCAAATGCTGGCAGATTAGTTCAGAAGCCCCGTGAAAAATCAATTAAGCCCAATAACAAAAAGCCCCCTGAACGGGGGCTTTTTATAGTCTGCTGTTTGACTAAATAATGAGTTTTCCGCCGCTTTTGCTGTTGAGGTTGTCAAGTTCGTTGAGAACGTTTGCGCCGGCGACTTCGATTTTCGGCTTTTTGCTTTCCGCTTCACGCATCATTTCCTCAACCTTTTTCTTGTACTCGTCCATCGTCTTTTTGATGGCTTCCGTGTCGCCTTTCAGCCATTCTGTTATGCCTTGTGTTACCGTGTCGTAAACTTCTTCTTTCGGCTCTTCGGGAAGGCCTCCGAGCTCCTTGAGCATGCGGTATTCTTCCTTTACGGAGGTTTTGATGTCTTCGTCGGTGATGATACCTTTTTTGTAGAGTACGCGGTTGATGATGTTTGCTTTTGTCTTGCTGTTTTCATCGTTTGCCGTAAGCGCTTCAACGCGCTGAACCAGCATTCCGATTACTTCTTCAAGACTGATCTGCATTGGTGCGGGCATATAAATCCCTCCTTTTGATATTTCTTTCACCTCTAATTTTAGCATAATAACGGTATTCAAGCTATAATATATTTACATTCCGAATGCGGAGGGTTAACAGAGAACAGACAGATGAACAAGGTTGATACGGCTCTGTCCGTACTGAAATCAATAAAGCCTGGGGTACGCGCAAGCGCTGCGGTGCGTTTCGCGCTTGCCTGCACGCGGCTTGCCGCGCCGCGCAAAAGAACTGCGTACAAAAACCTTGACATAGTTTTCCCGGGTATTTCGCGCGACCGCAAAAAGAGACTGTATGACGAATGTCTTGAAAGTTTAGCCCGGACAGGCGCTGAAATGTTCGGCTGGCAGAACAACCCTGAACTTGTGAACAGCTGGACGGTCGAAACAGAAGGCAGAGAATACATTGACGAAGCGCTTGCGCAGGGGCGCGGTGTGCTGTTTCTTACGGCGCACATCGGCAACTGGGAACACGCGGCTGCCTGGATAGGGCGAAATTACGGCTCATGGGGTATTGCGCAGCATAACAAAAGCCCGTTTCAGAAGGAACTTATAGGCAGACTGCGCGCGACGGCAGGGCTTCGCGTAATAGGCAGAGAAGAGCCGATGACGCGGGTGGTGTCCATACTTAAGAAAAACGGTCTTGTCGGCATAGTTTCAGACCAGCACGGCGGCAGAGAGGGCATTTCGGCGCCGCTGTTCGGTCAGAACGTCTCAACCCCGCAGGGACTTGCGGTGTTTTCCTGGCTGACAAAAGCGGCGATTATTCCGGGGCGCTCCGTGCGCCTTGCGCCGTATAAATTCAAGATGGAATTTCAGCCGCCGATTAAGTGGGAAAGGCTTGCGACACGGGAAGAAACGATATATGACATCACCTGCAAAGCGAACAGAGTCATTGAAAAATGGGTTTACGACACACCGGAGCAGTGGCTGTGGCTGCACAAACGGTTTAAGGAAACGGTGGATTACGAATGATACTGCCGCTTGCGATAATCAGCGCGTATTTTGCTGCCTGCACGGCATCTTTTGCGCTGGCAGCCGCCGAAAGAACGCTTGAAGGGAAAAGATGGCAGGGCGCGGAACGCTCTGTATGCGCCGCATGCGGCAAAACGCTTGCCGTGCTTGAACTGCTGCCTCTGTTTTCCTATATCGCGCTTGGCGGAAAATGCAGCCGCTGCGGAGCGAAAATACCGGCGGAATGTCTTGCTGCTGAGATTATCGGGGTATTCTGCGGCGCGCTTTTCGCGCTGCGGTTCAGCTTTACGCCGGCGCTGCTTATCTGCCACACTGCGTTTCTTTTTTTTCTGTTTTCAGCTGTTACGGATCTCAAAAGCGGCTATGTTTACGATAACTGGGCATTTGCCGCCGCCGTGTGCGGAATAGCAGTCAGAGCAGTGTTCTGCGGAGGAGCTGCCGTTTTTGACGGTGTTTGCGGCGCGCTGACGGGATTTGCGCTTATGTTTGTCATATATCTTGCAAGCCGAAAAAAAGGCATGGGACTTGGCGATGCTTACTTTATGCTTGGTTACGGCGCGCTGTTCGGGTTAAAAATGACAATACTCGGTTTGTACTGCGCGTTTCTTGCCGGAGGCTGTTTTGCCGCTGTTTTGCTGCTTGGAAAACGGGCAACACGAAAAACAGCGCTGCCGCTTGTACCTTTTCTTGCCGCGGGCGCGCTTGTTTCGCTTATAATATATCCGGCGGTGTTCGCGTGGTTCGGCATAACAGCAGACGTGCCGTTTTAGAATAGTTTGAACGTTGTATTTATCGGAGGTTTGGATTATGGCAGACGAAAAAATCAAACGCAAAGCTGTGGAACCAAAAAAAGTCCCGGGACCTGATTTGTTCTGGTACGAGCTTGACGACACAAATGTACCTGAGGCTGAAGCAACAGGCAAAAAGATGATTGCGGCTGTTGAGAAAATGCTTTTCATCGATGCTGAAATGGTGCCGGCAGGAAGGGAAATCTTTGCGCGCAGCCTGAAAGACGAAAATCTTTTCCTTTTCGGACACTGTTTCCCGAAAGGACTCGGCAACTTCAGCGGACCGCAGATTCGCGCGCGCACAAGCGGCAAATTCTATCCCGTGCCGGAAGACGAATATTTCATTATCGGAATGCTCCGGGACTATTTCGAGGCGGACGAAGCCGGCAGACGTACGCGCCGCAGCAGCGGAACAGCGGCGCCGCACAGAGGATAGCTGTCAGTAATTCACAGAAAATGCTATAATCTGTATGTAAAGATTTAACCATACAAAGGAGCTGGTACAGATGACAGGAAAATCTGCAATTTCAGCGTTGGCAGTAATGCTCTGCCTTGCGGCAACAGCGGCATTTGCGGCAGTCTCAATGGATCAGGCGCAGAAAATCGCGCTTGCGGACGCGAAAGTTCCGTCTGCCAATTTCACAAAAACAAAGCTTGATTTCGGCGATTTTGGACAGAAATATAAGCTGAAATTCAATGCGGGCGGTTACAAATATGAGTACGAAGTTCTTTCCGAAACTGGCGAAATAGTCGAAAAATCGGCAGAACGTATAGGCTGGAAATTCAAACAGATTCCGGCAGCGAAAAGCATAACACCCGCACAGGCGCAGGAAATCGCGTTCAAGCACGCAGGAAAGAGAACGGAAGCCGTAGGTTGCGAGCTTGACCGCGAAGGCGTAATTTCGGTTTACGAAATCAAATTCTTTTCAGGCGGCTGGGAATATGAATACGACATCAACGCAAACAGCGGAGAAATCTGCAAATATTCCAAGGAAAGAAAGCAGTAACGGCGGCAGGGCCGGCAGAACGGCAGAATTTTTCTGTTAACGCACAACGGTGATTGACAGAACAGAGCCATACAATTATAATCACATAGTTGCTTGGGGGTATAGCTCAGTTGGGAGAGCGCTTGAATGGCATTCAAGAGGTCAGGGGTTCGAATCCCCTTATCTCCACCAGAAAATTCAGGAACTGCGTTTGCGGTTCCTTTTTTTGTGCGCTTTCGTTAAATCTGCGCGTTTGTCTGCTACAATAATGACACTTGGAAAGGAGAGTGATAAAGATGAAACAGAGCGCTGAATATTTGAAACGGATTGCTGCGCTGCGCGAAAAAGGCAATTATCATGTTGAAGATATGAGTGAAGACGAGGATTTTGACGCGTCAAAGATTTACTGGGGCTGTTTTGCCGAAACTCCGGAAGGGCGCGAGTGCATACTCGTTTACGGTTTTGACAGGGCAGAGTACGGCGAACAGTGCCCTTGCGAAACCGCCTTTGACAACGCGGAATACGCTGTAATGACTATCCCCTGCAACAGCTGGAAATAGCAAGCGGGAGGTCAAGCAGATATACAAAAAAATGAACTTTAGGTAAAAAATAGTTTATAAAGCAAAAAAAGTACATTTTCCTGCTTGTTTTTGGAAAAATATGGTATATAATTGCCTCCATGACGCGGAAAGCGGAATTCTATATCCTACGGAGGTGTACCATCAAATGAAGAAACTCACAATAACCCTCACCCTCGCAATGCTTCTTGCAGCGATGTTTGCATGCGGCGCGCAGGCAGCAACGACAATCAAAATCGGTCACGTTCTCAACACAGACCACTCATGGCACAAGTGTCTCAGCGGCTTTGCGGAAGATGTCAAGAAAGCCACAAAAGGCAACGTTGAAATTAAGATTTATCCGAGCGGTCAGCTTGGCAACGAAAAAGACATGGTCGAAGGAATTGCAATGCAGACAATCGACGGCGGTCTTATCGGCGGCGGCAGTTTCCAGCCTATCGAACCGACAGCAGGCATCGAAGCTCTGCCTTATGCCTGGCCGACACACGAAGCAGCTTACAAAGCCTATGACGGCAAGCTCGGCGCGGCAATTCTCGGCAAACTTGAGAAAAAAGGCGTAGTCGGACTTGCGTGGTGGGAAAACGGCTTCAGAAATATTACCAACAACAAACGCCCCATTGTCAAGCCGGAAGACCTTAAAGGCATCAAAATCCGTGTAACGCCGGACAAAATGCGTCTTGATACCTTCAACACGCTTGGCTCGACACCTATGCCTATCGCATTCGGCGAACTCTACTCCGCGCTTCAGCAGGGTGTTGTTGACGCGCAGGAAAACCCGTACGCAATCATCTACTCCAACGCCTTCTACGAAGTACAGAAATATCTCTCAATATCAAACCACATTTGGGGCTCAGCGCTTCTCAGCGTAAACAAGACAGTTTGGAAAAAGCTTTCGCCGGCAGATCAGAAAGCAGTTCTCGCCGCAGCAAAGAAATGGTGCAAAATCCAGCGTGACATGACCAAGAAAGACGAAGCCGACTGCCTTGCCAAACTCAAAGCAAAAGGCATGAAGGTCAACACAATCGATGTCAAGGCATTCCAGAAAGCTGTTGCGCCTGTCTGGAAGAAATACGAAACAGAATTCGGCAAAGACACGATTGACCTTGTCCGCAAATACGGAAAATAGTCAATGGCTGAAAAGAAGAATATTCTCAAGAGGGCATACCGCCCTCTTGAGATTTGTCTGATAGTTTCTGTCTGTGTGATATTTTTGCAGGTACTTGCAGAAGTTGTTTCGCGCTACGTTTTCAGTTTTTCGATAGCGTGGGGGCAGGAACTTGCTGAAACACTGATAGTTTGGATTACGTTTATCGGAGCGGCAGCAGCAATGCTTTATGCGGAACACATGGCAATTAACATTCTCTATAATTGGCTGAAAAACAAAACTGCGGCTAAGATATTTATACTGCTTGCAGACCTTACGGTGCTGTTTTTTCTCATGTTTGCCGTGTACAGCGGGATTCAGCTTGTACAGCGCACCTGGGATATGAAAACCGTTACCATGGAAATTCCGGCAGGCGTGCTCTACCTTGCTTTTCCTGTCGGCTGCGGGCTTATGCTTATAGTCTGTCTGCGTGATATTTACGCGCATATCAAAGGAGGCTGCGAAAAATGTCAATAATGCTCGCAATTCTCCTTGCCGGAATAGCAGTAGGTATTCCCGTAGCGCATTCCATAGCAGTTTCAGGCACAGTGTATCTTCTGCTGCAGAACGGCATAGATATGCTGCCGATTATAGCGCAGAAAATGGTTGTCGGAGTCAATTCCTTCACCCTTCTTGCGATACCGCTGTTTCTGCTTGCCGGCGCGCTTATGGCAGAAGGCGACATCACACCGAAAATAATGCGTTTTGCCTCAAGCATGGTCGGACATATTCGCGGCGGAATGGCTATGGTTATGGTAGTTTCCTGCATGATATTCGGCGCGATTTCAGGCAGCGGTGTTGCCGATGTTGTGGCGATAGGCTCAATTCTTATGCCCATTATGAACGGACAAGGCTATAAAAAGCCGTTTACGGCATCGCTTCTCGGCTGCGCGGGCTCTCTCGGCACTATTATTCCGCCCAGCATGGTTCTTGTTATTCTCGGAGTGACAATGGGCTGTTCAATAGGCAAACTCTTTATAGGCGGCTTTATACCCGGAATTATTGCAGGCATATCGCTTATGGCGCTGTCAAACTATTACGCGAGAAAAGAAGGCTACCCCGCGCTGCCGAAAGCAGACTGGAAAGAAAAATGGGATGCCTTCCGCTTTGCGCTTCTGCCGCTGATGACACCGATTATTATTATCGGAGGCATCTTGGCAGGCATTTTTACGGCAACAGAAGCCGGTGCAGTCGCGGCGCTTTACGCGCTTATACTTGCGAAATACATATACAAAAAGCTCACCTGGAAACGATTCTTTGAAATATGCCTTGAGGTTGCCAAAACAAGCGCCGCAGTGCTCTTTATCATAGCGGCGGCAAACCTTTTCGGCTGGCTTATCACAGCAGAGGATATTCCGCAGAAACTGGCTGCGTGGATACTTAGCGTATCAGACAATTACTGGGTGATAATCGGCTTCTTCAACATTCTGCTCATAATACTCGGTATGTTCATGGAAACAACAGCGATAATACTTATAGTCATTCCTATTTTCATGCCGATTATGACACAGATTGGCGTAGATCCGATACACCTCGGCGTTATGGTCTGCGTCAACCTTGCAATAGGCGCCAACACGCCGCCGCTCGGAGTTGACCTTATGGCAGCGTGCAAAGTTGCGGACATACCGTACGAAGACTCGTTCCGATACGTTTTCGGCTTTGACATTATGATGCTTATTGCGCTGCTGCTGATAACAATATTCCCGCAGCTTGTTACATACCTGCCGAGCCTTGTTATTGAATAGCGAAGCACAGAAAATTTATGAAACGATAATATACAAGCCCCCAGTTAAGGGGGCTTGTTGTTTTACACATATAGTCTTGACAATTCAGATAAATTGTGTACTATTATATTATGTAAACAACAGGAAACAAGGCTGCGCAGAGCAGCTTGCGGAAGCAGAGAAAACCGAAAGGGAGAATGCGTAATGAGTAAATGCACAATGAAAAGCACCAAGGGCTTCAGCAAAGTCACACCGCAGGTAAAGTTCATAAACTTCACAGATCAGGTTGCGGTGTTTGACGCTCTTGCAAAAAGTGCCAAAAAAGACGAGGAAAAAGCAGAAACAGTCAAAACAGAAGTGAAAGCCGAAACAAAAAAGACTGAAATTAAGAAACCGGCGCCGAAAAAAGCAGCAGAAAAAAAAGAAGTAAAGCAGCCTGTTAAAAAAGCAGAAAAACCGGCACAAAAAACAGAGAAAAAAGCAGAAAAAACCGCAAAAGAAACCAAAGCCAAGAAAAACACAAAAACAACAGCAAAGAAGGCTGCCCCGAAAAAGGCAGCCAAACCGGCAAAATAACATACAGACTGCCAAAAAGGAGCAAGAACAATGATCCAGAGCAGAAAAGGCTTTAACGAAGCAGTTTCACATGGAAGCGGCACAAAACTCAAGGACCAGCTTGCTTTTATGCTCTATGCCTGCGCAAAAGAGACAACAAGAAAATACAAAGCGCTGCTTCGTGATACCGGACTCACCTACACGCAGTACATTGCGATGCTTGTCCTGTGGGAAAAGGAAAAAATCAACGTAAAAACACTTGGCGAACAGCTTTACCTTGACAGCGGAACGCTTACGCCGATGCTCAAAAAAATGGAAGACGCCGGCTTCATAGCCCGCACACGTTACAGCGATGATGAGCGGAACGTCATAGTAACGCTTACCGATGCCGGCAGAAAACTGCGCGCGACAGTCGCGGCTGTGGAAGCAAAGGCAAAAGCAATGCTTCCGGTGACAGGAATGGAAGCAAAACAGCTTTCCTCAACGCTCGAAAAACTGCTTTATATGCTGACGAAGGAGTAATCAGCATTTAGCAGTAAGAGCATTAAGCTGACAAATTGGAAGAATACAGCTACACAAAAACAGCCGGCAGGGAAATACCCGCCGGCTTGTTTTTTAACGACAGACTTCCGCACTGCGCCTTGTGTGTTCGCGGAAAGACGATGAAACTGAGCGCTGAATTCTACAGTTTCACATCGATAATGGCAGTAACGCCCACGCCGGCAACGCGTTTGAAGCCTTTTGAGATACTTGTGGAGTTTATGGGAACAAGAGCTGTGGCGCGTATTGCGTTGAAATTTCCCTCAAGCTGAGCGACAGCCTTTGTTGCGTCAAGGGCTGCCTGAGTGGTTGCGCCGACCTGAGCCGCGCCGATTTTTGCGCCGTCGCCTATGGAAAGAATAGGCACAACCTTAGTATAACCGCGGTATTTCACACCGTTCTGCAGAGTAATGGTGTTGATAAACTTGTTCAGCTGAGGCGCGAGAGCGTTGACGGCATAGCCGCCCGCAGCGCCTATCGCAACCTTTTTTACCACGTCGCCCAAATCAAAAGCTTTGGCTGTCGGAGCCACTGTGAAAAGAGCGGCGATTACAAGAAGCAGTGAAACAAATTTCTTCATTTTTTTCATGACATCAAGTCCCTTCGGCAAAATATGGTAAATCTCTGACTGACAGTATTATAAAACATATCGGGGAAAATACAAAATTATAAGTTATCAGTCGTTGGTCGTCAGTCATCAGTATAAAACACAGGGGTATAAAAGACGGGAGGAGAAAGGACGGGAATGGGAAGTCGGGAGGAGAAAGTCATCAGCTGTTTTTGCTTTTCCGAAGTGCGAAGTGCAGATGACCGTAGGGAATACCGGCCATGTTTCTTCAGGGAGAATAAGTGCTAAGTACGAAGTGCTAAATGCTAAGTGCCAAGTGTTAGGTGCCAAGTGTTAGGTGCTAAGTGCGAAGTGCTAAGTGCGAGGTGCGTTCTTGTCATTGGTTATTGGTTTTTATAGCCCCCCGCTGCCAGTCTGAACGCAAAAATCAAAAAGACTTGACATTCTGCTGAAATACTGTACAATTATCTGCCGTAGCGTCTTAAGGCGTTTATGTGGTAGGGTGGCCGAGTGGTCAAAGGCAACAGACTGTAAATCTGTCGGCGAGAGCCTACGCTGGTTCGAACCCAGCTCCTACCACCATTTTTTTTACGTTTACATTAGGCTTTGCAGTGCCGTCTTAGCTCAGCAGGTAGAGCACATCCATGGTAAGGATGGGGTCCCCGGTTCGAGTCCGGGAGACGGCTCCAGACAATTCCTGCGCCCCAAACGGGCGTTTTTTCATACCCGGAGGCTGATTAACCTTGCGAAAATTGCGAAAATTGAGAAAATTTTATGCCGTTGTTTTTAGCTGCCTGCTTTTTGCTGTTCCTGCATTTGCCGAACAGCTTTCCTGCGACGTTGCCGTTGCAGGCGGAGGCTGCGGAGGCTGTGCTGCCGCTCTGCAGGCTGCGCGGCTCGGCGCAGATGTAATTCTGCTTGAAGAAACGGAAATGCTCGGAGGTCAGATGACCGCTGCCGCGGTTTGCACCATGGATGACCGTGAACTGACACGGACAGGAATATACAGAGAATTTTTGAACGAAATTTCCGACTGGTACCGCGCGGCAGGCAAAAACGTGAACTGCTGTTACTGGGGAGGCAGTACAATAGCGTTCGAGCCGCTGCGCGGCGCGAAAATCCTTCGCAAAATGCTTGACAAAGCAGAAGTCCGCACGATATACAACGCACGCGCGGTGTCGGCAAAAACAACGGACAGCAAAGTTGTCAGCGCGAAATTCCAAATGCCGGACGGGACAGAACTTACGGTACGCGCCAAAATATTTATCGACGCCACGGAATGCGGTGACTTCATATCGCTGACACCGGCACGCTGCAGAGCCGGAAATTCCCTGCTGCCGAAAATTGACAAAGTTGACAAAAAGGGAATTATACAGGACATAACATGGGTTGCTGTTGTGAAGAAATACCCTGACGGCGTACCTGCGAAACTTCAGCTTAACGCGATGCCGCCCAACTACGTCAAATATATTGACGAATACCGTGCGATAGTGACAAAAAACGGACACAAATGGCCGTGGGGATATCCGTATGACCCTGTTACACACAACGAATACCGCGCGATACCCGATATGTCCAACAAACTCGTTGTTGACGGAGGCGTACCCGAGACCTGGGCAAATGTCACGAAAACCTGCCTTAACTGGGCTAACGACTACCCGGGAGGAACCTATGGCAAAAAAAGCGGACACCTTTCGTCGGCATACCTGACAGACATGAAATACCGTGAAAAAACAGACCTGCGCGCGATGGAAAAAACACTCGGTTTCATCTACTACATGCAGAAAGAACTCGGCATGAGCGACTGGTCAATTTCAGACGAAGGTTACACAAGGCAGCTTGCGGACTGGCAGAAAGACGAAAAACTTGCTCCGTATGCCGAAATACTCAAACATTTCCCCTGCCGCCCCTACGTTCGCGAAAGCAAGCGCCTTGTCGGAGTTCAGACAATGACAGTCAAAGACATCATAAGAGATCCTGTACTGAAACGCACGGGAAAAAACAAGACAGATTCAGTTGCGCTCGGCGAATACCCGATAGACGTTCACGGCGCGACAGACGACGAATATCTTGAAGCAGACCTCGGCGAAACAAAAGCAAACGTACCGAATGACTGGCAGTACATAAAAGGCGGACTTTTCCAAATCCCTGCCGGAGTTTTTATACCTGAAAAAGTTGACGGACTGCTTGCGGCAGAAAAAAACATCTCAGTTTCCCGCGTTGTCAACGGCTCAACACGGCTTCAGCCGGTAACAATGCTCACAGGACAGGCAGCAGGAGCGCTTGCTGCGCTTGCCGTGAAACACAAAACGCAGCCGAGACACGTCAGTATTGCCGAACTGCAGAAAGAACTTATAAAAGCCCATGACAGAATCTCCCTGCACCGCTTCACAGACCTGACACAGGATGATTTTCATTGGAATTACGGAGAATTTGCCGTTGTGCGCGGATATTTGACACCCGAAAGAGAAGATTATCTTGGCATTAACGAGCCGATAACATTTATTGAACTGCACGAAATATTCCGAAAACTGACAGAAATTAACAAAAAAATGAAGTACAACCCGTTTGAAGAAACAACGTGCCGTACAGCCGCGCTTTGGATTGAAGAATATACCGCAGGAACAAAACAGCGCAGCGAGTGGACACCGCTTATAGCAGCGCTGAAAGCAAAAGGCAGCGAACCATTCACAAAACGAACCGCGGCAGAAATTATTTGGAACCACGTGAAATAAGAAAGTCGCCAGTCGTCGGTCATTGGTCGTTAGCTGCTTTCGTTTCGCGCCGCTGTCTTTTTAATCCGTCATTCTGCGGAAATCCGTTAGGATTTAGCGCAGAATCCAGTGTCATTGGTAAGGGATTGTTTCTGACGGACAAAGCCCGTAACGCGCTGGCTGCTGCGCTGCACTTCGTGTCCGCAGCAAGACGAACGTTTCAGTATTTATAACAAAAAACGGCTTGGGAGAAAAAATCCCAAGCCGTTTTTTGTTGCCCGAAAATGATTTCGGGTACAGTAAACACAGCCCGTGCGCGGTGTTGGCAGCTGATAGCCGTCAGCCAAAAGCTGATTGTTCAGCAGTGTGGAAGCGGAATTTTACGCAGTCTGACATTACAAAATTTAGAAATTTATCAAAAAGTAATATAGTTTTGCAAAAAGTGCAAGAAAATTAAAAAAAGTACAAGAAAAATACTTGACATTAAGGCAAAGATAGGTCATTATATGTCATAATGGCGCTTGGAAGCCGAAATTTTTGTGTGCAGGACGGTCAGAAAGCGTATATTAGGCTGAGGCAACATGTTTCAGCCGGTTGAAACAAAATTCATTATCAGAATAACAGTATAAACAGAGAAACAGATGCAGCTGCGCCGGACGAGCGCAGAAAAGAAATTTTTTAGAAACAGTAATGAGACAACAGATTCCCTGAGCCGCACCGGCTGTATGCCTGACAGATACAGTGCGGGCCATGCGAAAGAGGTTGTGTGAATGAGAAAATTTAAGAAAACAGCAGTAATGTTAATGCTTTTATCTTTTATCTTCGGCACGGTATCGCCTGCGCTGGCAGGGTATAGCTGGGGCAACGGGACGGTAGCGCCCGGAACCGACGCCACGGCAATGGGTAACCAGACAAATGCCAGCGGCAATTATTCCACGGCGATGGGCCTTCAGACAAATGCCGCAGGCTACGCTTCCATTGCCGGAGGTGTAGGGTCTTATGCTGCCGGCTATGCTGTGGCATTGGGCGACTACGCGTTTGCCACGGGCAGTGAATCTGTAGCATTAGGTTATCGTGTGAATGCCAGCGGATGGGCTTCCTTTGCCACCGGTTACTATACGAAAGCTGCCGGCAGAACATCCACATCAACGGGTTATTGGTCGCAGGCAATAGGAAACGGTTCTTTTGCAGGCGGCGGATATTACGTCAATTCAAGCGACTACGTAGCCGGCGGCACTGCGTATGAGAAGAACTCCTTCGCGTTTGGCGCGGGCGCGATTGCCGGTGTTTCAGGCGGCACAAACGGCGGACAGGTAGCGATGGGCACGAGCGCTCAGGC
>JAZRZG010000067.1:0-10070 GCA_045601305.1 Synergistaceae bacterium | reverse complement strand
AGTGTGTCATCTGTTTTCGTTGCAATGCCGATGCTGTTTCCTCCGACAAAGTTGTGATTATTTCCTTGTATTGTGAGGGTACGGCTTGTTTCGCCTGTCACGTTGACAAGTTCGCCGAGGTCTGATGTTTCGGTGTAGTCCGAAAGCATCGAGTAGGTATCTACGTTTCCCGCGCCTTCAGCGGAGTTTTGCACTATCTGCGCCAGCGTGTAGCCGCTGCCTTTTTTTATGCTCATCCAGCCGATTTTGTCCGTCGTGCCGTCTGCTTCTTTTGCCTGTGCGAACTTGTACGTGTAACCGTCTGACGTGGCAGTTGTAGTGGAGGTTATTGTAAGTGTATTGCCTGTTCCGCCGACAAGATACTGTGCTGTTTTTGTTTCGCCTACGTACCACTGCATAAGAGTGTTTTCTCCCGTTACGTTTGCGCTGCCGAGTTTCAGCGTACCGGACGCCGTGCCTGTTACAGTTATTTGATCAACCGTAGGAGTTCCGCCTGCTACGCTTGCGGCAAAGTTGTAGATTGCGCCGGATGAGTCAAACGCTGCCAGTGTGCCAAGGTTTGACGCCGTAAAAGCTACGTTTTCGCCAAGTTTTGCCGTGCCGCCAGTTATCTTGCCTGTGTTTCCGAACGACGCCCCTGTTTCAAGTGTTGCCGTGGCAGCAGCATCGTTTGTTATCCCTGAGTTTATCACCGTTCCGCTTTTTGCCGTTACAGTACCGCAGCTGACAATTCCTCTGCCAAGCGTTCCGCCGTTCAGCGTGAGCGTTACATCTTCGTCCACTTTATTTGTGACTGCCGCTACGTAATCTGCGTTTGTCACAATGTTTTGCGCAAATTCAAGCGTACCGCTCGTAACGTACGCTCCGCCAAGCGCAACTCCATTAAGTTTCACCGTACCATTGTTGGCTATCGCTTTGTCAAGCGTGCCGCTTGTGAGTTCCAGAGTGCCGCTTGTTACTTTGTTCGTTGTTCCTTTAATGTTGTCCGCATTTGCCGTTACATCTCCGGCAAATTCAAGTGTGTTTGCAGTTACATCAGCCGCAAGTTCCCCGCCGGTAAATTTCACCGTGCCGCCGCCGCTTACAGCTCTGCCAAGCGTACCACTGTTCAGCGTGAGCGTATTGCCTGACAATACTGTGTTCGTACCTCCGGCTATATAGTCAGCATTTGTGTTCAAATTCTGATTGACGTTAAGCACGCCTCCCGTTATTGCCGCAGACAACGCATCTATTCCTGCGAGTGTCACCGTGCCGCTGTTGGATATTGCTTTGTCAAGTTCTCCGCCGTTCAGCGTGAGCGTTACGCCGCTGTCAACTTTATTCGTGTCCGCAGCTACGTAGTCTGCGTTTGTTTCAAGGCTTTTTGCAAATTCAAGCGTACCGTTTGTTACGTACGCTCCGCCGAGCGCCGCACCGTTAAGTTTCACCGTACCATTGTTGGCTATCGCTTTGCTGAGCGTGCCGCCTGTGAGTTCAAGCGTGCCGCTTGCTACGGAAAGACTGCCGTTGTTGCCGAAGTTTGCCGCGGTTGAACTTACGTTTCCGGCTATCGCTATGTTTCCGTCTCCGCTTATCGTTTTGCCGAGCGTACCGCCGTTCAGCGTGAGCGTTACGCCTCCGTCCACTTTGTTTGCGGCTGCCGCTACGTTGCCTGCGGCTGTCGCAAGGTCTTGCGCAAATTCAAGCGTGCCAGTTGTCACGTACGCTCCGCCGAGCACCGCGCCGTTGAGCTTCACGGTACCATTGTTGGCTATCGTTTTGCCGAGCGTGCCGTTTGTGAGTTCAAGCGTTCCGCTTGTTACGGAAAGACTGCCGTTGTTGCCAAGATTTGCTACTGTTGAATTGACATCTCCGGCTATCGCTATGTTTCCGTCTCCGCTTATCGTTTTGCCGAGCGTACCGCCGTTCAGCGTGAGCGTTACACCTCCGTCCACTTTGTTTGTGGCTGCCGCTACGTTGCCCGCGGCTGTCACAAGGTCTTGCGCAAATTCAAGCGTACCCGTCGTCACGTATGCTCCGCCAAGACCTGCACCCGCAAGTTTTACCGTACCGTTGTTGGCTACAGCTTTGCCAAGCTCTCCGTCTGTGAGTATGAGTATATCGCCCGCGCCTGTTACCGAGAGCGTTCCGCCATTGCCAAGATTCGGTACGGTTGAACTTACGGTTCCGGCTATCTCTATGTTTCCAGTACCATTTACCGTTTGAGTGAGTATTCCGCCTGTAAGCCGAAGGGTTCCGTTATCTGTTACGGTTCCGCCGATATTGCCCGCATTCGACATAAGCGTTTTGTCCGCATCAACCTTTATCGCAGTACCAATGTTCGCGTTTGCCGTCACGTCTTCGGCTATTTCCGTCATGCCTGTGCCTGTTATTGCGTTGGAAAGCGTGCCGCCTATGAGTTTCAGCGTGCCGCCGGACATTACTGCTTTTTCTACTCCGCCGGCAACTCCGTATTTGTCTGCGTTTAATTCAAGCGTGCCGCCCGTGCTGACCGTGGCATTCTCAACTCTGCCTTCGGCTTTGACTGTTCCTGCTGTCTGTATCGTTACGTCATTTCGCAGTTCGCCGTACTGTCCAACCGAGGTGGTACCTCCGCTGATTATTATGCCGCTGCCTTTGAGTATGCCGCGGGCGCTCTCCGTTCCGTTGATTATATTTGTTCCTTTCAGATCAAAACTGCCGGCTGTTGTGAGCGTTCCTTTCACGTCTAAGTCACCGGCAAGCACGGTTGTACCGGCGCCGGCGGACAATCCGGTTCCAGTATCTGTCGCGTCTGCAGTAATGCAGCCTGTTTCGCCTGCCGCAACGGTTACGGACGTGTTGTACGTGTCTGCCTCAAAGCCGAGGTTGAAACTGTCCCCAAGGTCTGCGGTGAGCGTTGTGTGGTTTTTATAAGTATCTTCAAGAATTCCGTGTTTTACGGTAACAGATGAACCTCCGTGAATCTGCGTACCCCACTGAACAAGTTCTGAGGCGTAGTCCTCTCCGGTGTCATACGCTCCGGTTCCGACAGCAGCGACTTTTTCGGCAAAAATGTACAACGTGTACAAGCCCTCGGCAAGATTGGCTACACTGACTTCTACATCCGTTCCGGAAGCAGCATTGCCTATTTTCGCGTAATTGACGTATTCTCCTGAGCTGTCTGCCACTATTGCGGATACGTAATCGGCTTTTCCCTCAGTTATGGCGTCAGCGCTATAGCTGATTTTAATCGGAAGCAAGCCGTTTGTAATCGAACGAAGCGTCATTGTTCCGCTGCCTGCCAAAGCTTCGTCTGCTTTGGTTGACACTGATTCCGCAATGTTTGACGAATTCGTGACATTGCTGACTACAGGCTTTTTTATGCCTTCTGGATTTGCTGCCGCGTCATACGCATCTTTCAGCGTCAGCTTGTAACCGACTTTCATACCGTTGTCCGCTCTCACTGCCTCACCGTCACCTGTCAGAGCAAAGCCGTCGCCTGCATTTACTTTTGATTTGCCGCCGTCCGCTGTTTTTGCGGCAGCGGACATGAAGAGTACAGATCCAAGATTCAGAGCGGGACGCGTCCCGACATAGCCCGTGAAAACAGTATTGCCCTCGTCTGTGCCATCCTTCTTCGTACCATTCCGCTTCACACTGTGCACCCTATATAAATATCCATAGAGACTGCTCGGCGCAGAGGGAGAGCGCAGCCACCAGTTTGTGTATCCCAACTCATCATCGGTCATTCCGCCGTATCTCGGCACATGTGTATAATCACCATGCTTTGTGTCTTCGGCACCCCAGTTGAAAGCATAGTCAGTGGCCACTGCCACCCTGTCTGCTCTGTCCTCAGGAGTGTTTCCTGTTTTAAAATACACCGGACCGCTGTAACAGTCACCCCCGCCGAATACCTCCTGCACGCTGAGGAGAAATACTTTGTCCGTAGTTGTATGCCATAACGTTCTTGCTTCATCGACTCCATCATCGGTTCCATCGTACCAATAGACATCGACATTCGTATCTTTTATATAGCCTTGCTCCGTACTTGTGAACGCCTGGTTAATGAAACTTTTTGCCGTCTCGTAAGTTACGGCTGAATCAGTATCTTCGTAACTGCCTGTACCGTTGAGGTAACTTCTCACAGTGCTCGATGCCCACTTTTGAGTATCGTAACTTTCCGGATCATATGTTCCAGCCTGACGCCACTGCACACCGCCTACAACAGCCCTTTCGGTTATTACCGTCAGACCTTCGCCGGAGGGACTGCCAAGGACACGCCAGCTGATCGGCTCATAGTTAAACTTGTCATTGCCGTTGTTGGAACATGCGCCTTGTACCAATTCTCCTCCCCCGTTATACGTCTGCCAAAAGTTACCGAAATAAACGTTTTTGCCGGTCGCACTGCTTACTGACGAAATCGCGCCAGCCAGCGCCGGAGAGGCAACGCCGAAGATGAATGAAACAAGTATGATGACTGTTACGCACTTAACTCTATGCTTTGCCATTTTCTTTACCTCTGTGCATAAAATTTTCTTACCCCGCAGCATTCAGCTACTTACCGCTTTCTGCCGTTAAATTCGTACCACGCGCTGAGATTCGCTCCTATGCTATCGCGTTTGCCCGTGTAGCCTGTTACGCCGAGTTCCACTTTCCAAGGACTGTCTGCTTTGTGGTATTTTATGCCGAGTTCAGCCATTCCGCTTCCGCCCTTGAAGTCAGGTTCAAGCAGCGCGTATTCGCCCATTCTGCCTTTCGCGACTCCGTCAAATTCGTATTCGTAGGCAAGTCCGCCGAAGAATTTCACGCCGTTTTCGTTTTCTTTGCCGTTGTAACGGAAGCCTGCGCGCAGTCTGTGAGAGTTTACCGCGTCAAGGTCAAATTTTTCTCCGTCGATTACCGGACTGTCGCTGTTCTGTCTGTTCCAGAGGTATTTGACGTAGGTGTCGATGTTTGAGTTGTCTTTGAGCGACCATTTGTAGCCAAGTCCTGCGTGTGCTCCCATGTAGGCGCTGCTTGTGTCAAAGCGTGTGCTTTCGCCCGGGTTAAAGGTTTCGCTGTTGTAGTCGCTGTTCATGTGTCCGGCTCTGAATGACGCTTCTCCGTGGAGCTGTCCTTTTGCCGTTTTCTTGCCTTCCGCTTTCGCGAATACACCGCCACCGAAGTAGTTGATGTCGCCGTCCGCTCTTACGTTGCCGTCTTCAAATTCGTTTTCTGTCGTGTAACGTCCGTTGCCGCCTTCTACGAACAGTCCGAGTGTTACGTTGTCTTTGATTTTCTTTGAGAGTCCGGCTGCTACGTTTGTGCTGTTGAGGTCTATATGGCTGCCTGTTTCATAGCGGCTGTGGCTTCCCTGTATCGCTGCAAAGGCTTCCCAGTCTTTGCTTTCAGCTTTCGCGTTTTCCATTACGGCTGTCGCTACGAGGTCGCTTGCGCTGTTTATTGCCGCTGACCCTGCCAGTCTTGCTTCGCTGAAACTCTTTGTCTGGTCTGCGATGCCCTGGTCAAGGTAGCTGAGCATAAGAGCGGAGTTTTCGTCTATTCCTACACCGTAGATGTATTTGTAGTTCCTTTCGCCGTTTATGCCTCTTTCTTCAACTTTAGGGTCGCCCATGTAGTTTTTCGCTTTTGTTATGAGCGTCATTGTTTCGCCTTTGTTCAGCTTGTAGTATTCGTCTGTCTGAATAAGCCACACTTCTGTTACGCCTGAGAGATCCGCCGCTTCGTCAACTTTGAGGAACACGTAACCGTTTTTCTTGTTTTCTCCGTCAAGGTTGAAGCTGAGCGTGCCCTCAAATTTGACCTTTCCTTTTATTTCGCTGCCATTTTTAGTTTCGGTGTTTCCTTTTATTGTTATGTTTCCGGAGTTAATGCTGCTATTGTCAAGCACTACGTTGCCTTCAACGGTGGTTTTGCCCTTTACGTTAATTTCAGAGTTTTTGCCGTCAACGTTTCCTTTAACGTCAACGTCGCCCTCTACGTCCATCTCTGCATCCGTAATCGTGAGGTCACCCTTAACGTCAACGTTGCCTGAAACGTTTGTCGTTACACCTTCAATAACCACGTTGCCTTCGCCCGTTATCCTGCCCGTGTCTATGACAGAGCTGTTCTTGTCCCTGCCTTCTATCGTCCCTTCCGGACCTTTCACGACAACTTCTTCCGTGTGAAGCGTTGTGTCTTCTTCGATTACAAGCTTCGGATCTACTATTGTCGTGCCTTCAACGGTTACGTCTCCGCCGATTGTGCCGGATTTGCTTTCAAGATCTCCGCGTACCGTTATTTCTCCGCCTTTAAGCGTGCTTTCTTCCAGTACGAGATTCCCTGCTATGTTTCCGTCTTCCGTCACGTATAACGTTATGTTTTCAACAGTAAGGGTTCCGTCACCGTTAAGTTTCTTTGTTGTAAGCACAGAGGTTGTTTCGTCTTCACCCTTCAGGAGAGCACCGTCTCCCGTGCCAAGCGTGTCTGCAATTTCAATGCTGTCTTTGTCAAACAGCGTTCCGCTGACTTCAACGTCTCCTGTGAATTTAAATTCTTTTTCGGTTGTGAGTGTCGCACCAATTCCGACAGCAACGCTTCCCGTAAGCGTTGTACCACCTGCCGCATCTGCTGTAATCGTGCCGTTGTCATTTGCGCCAACTGTTACGCCCGTATTGTAGGTTTCGTTTTCAAATGAGAGGTTGAAGTCTCCTCCGAGTTCGGCTGTCAGGTTTTTGTCCGCATAGGCTGTACTGAGCGTGTTTTCGTTAACTGTTCCTGCCGGACCTTTTGTAAATTCATAGCCTTCCGTGTTGCTGAAAGCCGAGGCGTAGTCTGTCTGATAGTCCGTGCTGCCGTTTGCGGCTTTTCCAATCTGTTCTGCAAAGACGAACATTTTATACGTGCCATCGGCAAGATTTCCGAAGCCTACTGACACGCCCGTTGTATTAGATGCATCGCCGGATATTTTCGCATAGTTGACGTATTCTCCCGCGCTGTTTGCTGCAATGCCTGACACGTAGTCCGCTTTGCCGTCCGTTATCGCCTGTGCCGTGTATTTCACAACCGGCGCACTGTAGCTGACTGTTACTCCGCTTGTCAGGTCAAGCGTTCCGCCTTCGGCTGCCGCTGCCGCAAGGTCGTCAACTCCTCCGGCTGTTGTCTGCGTTACGCTTACGTTCGCCGGCGCGGCTATACTTGCGTCTTTCAGCGTCAGCTTCCAGCCGTCCGTACCTGCATACGTATTGTCCAGCGTAAAACCGCTGCCGACATTAACGACTCCCTTGCCGCCTTCGGCGGCAGACAAAAACAAAACTGATTCCTGATTCAGGTTTAATGCCGGACGGACAGTATAATCTACGTTATAGACAAAAATATCGGCAGATGCATACCCTGTGCTAGTGACGTTATACGTATGTATGCCGGTACTGCCGGGCGACCGAAGCCACCACTGTGAAATATCTGCAGAAACACTTGCCGCCGCTATGTTACCGTACATATTTACGTGCCGCGCCATTTCTGTCGCAGTCGCTTTTCTTGTGTCGCTCGGACAGTTTTCATAAGGAACGTTCGCAAATCCATAGTCGGGATTGTTCACTTCTTCGTAACTAAGAAGGAAAATTTTATCTGTGGATAGTGCATCGCACCCGGGATATGAACCGCCGGCTGCGTGCCGTGTGTCCGCTATTGCTTTGTATTCTTCAGCACTGAACGCGTCTCCCGCAAAACTGCCCCACGCGGCTACCGTTCCGGTCGATGAATTGAAAGTTGTTTTTTCAGGTGCCGCAGCCGTACCGTTCAGCGTTTTGCGTATATCAGAGGTTTCCCATTTGTTGGCATCTGCCGCTGAAATATTTTTATCATGTCCATAGACATAACCGCCTGAGCCGTCATCAGCGTGTTCGTTAAATTCGTCAGCATACAGCCCCCGATCGGACAGAAGAAGCACTCCTTTCTTGGTGGCGTCATTAGGATCCAAAGGCGCATTCGCCGCAAGGACTCGCCATTTTATGCTTTCTTTGACATAGTTATTTTGGTTAAAGGTTTCAGGGTAATGATCTGTTCCCGTAGGTATGTAACCTGTCGCTGCGCTTTGCCAGTAGCTGCCGAAATAAATGGTTGAGGCACTGCTACCAGCTATATCGGTAACCCGCATCAGTCCGCCTGCCATTGCCGGTGCTGCCGCCGCAAAGGTAAATGACAGGAGCATTACTGTCGCCGCGTATCTTCTGAGTTTTGTTCTAAACATTGTTATCCCTCTCCTTTTGAGAATTCTGAATTTTGAATTTTGTAACCTTTATTTATAAGCTCGTTTCACTCGTTTGGCGCTACGCGCCGCTGTATTGCTCGCTACGCTCGCGCTGACGGCTGTCTGCTGTCTGCTGTCAGCCGGTTTTTCGCTTTTCATTCTTCATTCTTCATTGCTTCTTTACTCCCGGGTTTCATACCCCCGTGTTTTGTACTCCCGTGTCCTATACTCCCGGGTTTTCTACTCTCCCGTCCGCTCTTCTCAAATCATTGACGTAGGTGAGCACTTTTTTTCTTGACGCCAACTGCAGCGTCTGCAGACCGTTCATTATGTCCATCAGTATCGTCTCGCCTATCCGCGCGTGTTCTTCCTGTAATTCCTCTGTTACTGTTCTCGTAACAATGTTGTCGTTGTTCCTGCTTTCAGCATTTCCAATGCTTTCGACAAAATCTTCCACTTCAACGCGTTTCTGCCGCGCCGCAAGCTGGTCGTCTATCAGCTCCTGAATATCGCAGCCGAATATCTTTGACATCTTGTAGAGCGCCTTGAAAGAGGTAAATTTTCGTCCCGTTTCTATTTCCGACATGTAGCTTTGGCATACCCCAATCTGTTTTGCAAGCTCTCTTTGGCTCATGCCTCTTGCCTGACGAAATTGTCTGATTTTTGTCACCATCGCTTTTCCCCCCGACATTTATAAAAACCAATGACCATAAGAAACAATTACCCAAAAAACCAATTACTATAAGAAACAATGACCGAAAAAACCAATTATCAAGTACCAAGTGTCTCTCCAATCGTCTTTCTGCGGAAGCTGACAGGCTTAGCGCAGAATCCAGTGTCTTTGCTCTCTTTTTAACAACGGGCTTCGCCCGTAACGCCGCTGGTTCCTGCGCTGACGCTTCGCGTCCCGCAGGAAGACAATTATTTTTATCCGTCATTCTGCGCGAAGCGTAGTGGAGGCGCAGAATCCAGTGTCGTTATTGGCGCTTCGCGCCGCCGACTGCTGTATTGCTCGTTTCACTTGCGCTGTCAGCTGTTGGCGTTTAGAACCTTGGAAAAGCGAAAGCAGCTGACGACTAACGACCAGCGACATTCTTCATTGCTTTTATCACAACAAACATCTGCGGTGCACAGCGCATCGCTTCTTTTATTTTCTATATTTAAGTTTGTTTTTCTTTTTTTTTCGAAGAAATTTCGAGAAATGAACTTTAGTTCAGGGATATGGGAGAGGTATGAAAAACCAAAACCTACCTTCAAAGAGTCTGTCTGTCTGTCTGTCTGTCTGTCTGTCTGTCTGTCTGTCTGTCTGTCTGTCTGAAAATCAGGTCAAAAACAGACTTTTTGTTAAGCATTTTCTACCCCTCCCTTCCTGTGATTTTTTGTTTTCTCTGCTTAGTAAACTTCGGTTCAGTTTTTGTAAAAACAGTCCGTTACACCGAAAAACAACGAAGATACTTCACCGTTTGTAGAATATTAAAACTACTTCGCTTTAATGTCAAGTCCTTTTACAAAATTTCTTCTTCCTTGTGCCGTCCAACGGCTTTGATTATCAGTTGTCTGCCTTGTTCGTCAGCGAAAATGCCTATTACAAGCCGCCCGTTTTCAAGCTCCGGCGCAAAACGGAACAATATTGAGGGCAGGGATATTCTTCTGTCCGGCGGCAGTTCCGTCATACGGATGAATTTTACTTGCCTTGGCGGCTTCGGTGTTTTGATTTTCGCTCTGAGTATGTCAAGTGCTGTTGTTTCTGTTTCGTTCTGTGTACGTTTGTTCATGGATTTCTCTCCTTTGTTTGTGTTGTTTGTATCGGGGTGCAAAAAAACAAATTACCAATTACCAAGTACCAATTACCAATTGTGGTGTCCGCTGAAGCGGACGTTTG
>JAZRZG010000066.1:0-2831 GCA_045601305.1 Synergistaceae bacterium | reverse complement strand
GTTGAAATTCCTTTAACGGCATCTGAAAACGCGCTATTGTCATTGGTTTTTATGGTAATTGTTTTTTACAGTAATTGATTTTTTGTTTTGGAAAGGAGAGTGGGAATATGAACAAATCTGTTTTTAACGCATTTGCCAACGGCAGACGACTGCCGTCCGGCGACCGTCCCAACGCTTTTGCCGACAGCTGCCAGCCGACAGCCGTCAGCGGAGCGAAGCGACATCAG
The DNA here is from genome assembly GCA_045601305.1 of Synergistaceae bacterium. GTDB lineage: Bacteria > Synergistota > Synergistia > Synergistales > Synergistaceae > Equadaptatus. The sequence continues at coordinate 2,604 of JAZRZG010000066.1, read as the reverse complement.
ACAGACCTCTCTCCTTCGGAGGAGATTTTTGCTTGCCTCACCTCTCCAATATTCCTGAAATTTCAGTTACCAAAAATAAAAATTCAAACTTAACGGCGTGACAAATCACGGCGGAATTTTGTTGTCATAAATCAGGTTACAGAAACACAGAATTTATTTAAAGGAGGAAACACAATGAAAAGTTTTAAGAAGTTAGCGGCAATTCTCATGCTCGTATCGTTCATCTTCGCGACGGTATCACCGGCAATGGCGGGCGGACTTGCGAAAATAACGGACATAGCGGGCGGCAAGGGCGGAACAACAGGAAACGCCGGAACAATCTACTTTGGCAGCTACTGGCAGAGCGCGGCGTCAGGCTACACGCCGACAGGTTCAGTATTTGCCCCGGAAGAATTTAACAAAAACAACTGGAACAAAGAAGGCATCAAGTGGCGCGTGTTGTTAAATGCCGATGGTAAGACGTTCCTCCTGTCTGACAAGTCACTATACGCAAATGCGTTTCATATGGGTTCTGTCAACGTATGGAGAGATTCAGCCAGTCGCGGAACGCTGAACAATACAACGGCCACAACATTCAAATCAGACGGAACGGTCAACGTGTGGGGCGGCTTTGCCGGAGATGCGTTCAGCGATAAAGAATACGGAGCGATAGCAGAGACAACGCATATTGCCGGAGGAAGAGATCATTATGATGGCTATGATATAGAAACGACAGACAAAGTATTCCTGTTGAGCGATGAAGAAGCGAACAACACAGCCTACGGCTTTGATAATCAGTCAATAGAGACAGCAAGTGTAACGCGAGTGGCTCCATCGACAAAAATGTCACAGCATGCAGCTATGTACGGCAATATGTTTGCGGCTGACGGTGTTGATGGGAATTCGTGGTGGTGGCTTAGGTCTCCTTCCGATCCAACCTACTACAATGTGTATTATGTAGCTGATGATGGCAAAGTCTACCGTGATAGCACTAGCGGCTCCGCAGGTCAATCTATTCGCCCTGCTTTAAACCTGAATCAGGAATCGGTGTTGTTTGCTTACGCCGCCGATGGCGGCAAGGGCGCCGTTAATGTCGGCGACGGTTTTGCGCTGGACAACACGTACGATGGCGCAGACGGCTGGAAACTGACGCTGAAAGACGCGGACATTGCCGCGCCGACAAACGTGAGCGTAACGCAGACAACAACCGGCGGTGTTGACGACCTTGCGGCAGCGGCAGGCGTAGGCGGAACAATTGACCTGACAAGCGGAGTAACAGTTAGTTACAGTGCGCCGGTTGTGAAATACACGGCACAGGCAATAGAAGACGGAAAAGCAAACTTCGTGTCCGCGATAGTAACAGACAGCACCGGAGCAAATATGCTGAACTACGCTAAAATAAGCGGTAATGCCGATGGCAGCGCAGGTGTGTCAGTAGGTTTCGGAACACTTAATAACGGAACGTACAAAATGTATGTCTATGCTGAACAAGCAAACGGAAACAAAGAAACAGACTATGCCTCAGCGTTCAGTAGCGCGGACGGCTATGAATTTACTAAAGGCTCAACAACCGTCAACGAAGGCACGCTCAACGGTTCTTTGTACTATAACCGCGGCTTAACCGCCAAACTCGGCGGAGGGTTCAATCTATCGTTTGAAAGTCGTCGCTACGATACAGCCGTAACTGTCGGCGACGGCGACAGCGCCACAATCACCGCGCACGGGTCCGCGGGATGCAGCACAAAGCTGACGGGAAAGATTACTGTCGGGGAAGGCGCGACGCTCACAATAGTAAACAGCTTCGGGTTCAGCAGAGGCACGGACAATGTAATAGCCGGCACACTCACGGGCGACCCTCTCCAAATATTAGATGGAGGAAAAACAACCGTCAGCAGCACCGGAAGCATAAAAAATGAACTTACGGTAAGCGGCGACAGCACCGTGTTGGAAGCGTATGCAACGGGTCTGAAAAACAACGTAACAAACAACGCAACAGTGAACCTCACAGGCGGTACGCTTGACAAAAAAATAACCGGCACAGGCATAACAAACATCAACGGCGACGTAACGGCGAACGCGAAAATAGAAACGGCAATAACCGTTGACGAAAGCAAAAAACTCACAGTTTCAGCGGGCAACCTCGGCGGAGACGTTACAAACCACGGAACCGTTGACCTCACAGGCGGTACTGTCGCCGGTGAAATTGTAATCAACGGCGACGACGGCACGACAAACATCAAAGGCAGCGTTGAAAACAAAGGCGCAATATCACAGAAAGAAGTAACCGTTGACAAAGACAAAACGCTGACCAACAAGGGCACAGTACAAACAGGAACGCTGAACGTGCAGAACGCAACAATCATAAACTGCGCGGACAGCGCCATAGGAGACGTTGACATAGAACTTAATACAATCAACGCCGAAGGCGGCATCATTGAAAACGCGGGAGACATTGAAGCGGTTACATTCAACGGCGGCACAAAAGGCGGAAAAATTATCAACGGCGAGACCGGCGAAATTGAAATAGACAACTTCACCGGAGCTGTTACAATGGAAAACAAAGGAAAAGTAAAATTTGTCAGCTCAGAAGGCAACAGCTTTAACGGTACTTTCATTAACAAAGGC
>JAZRZG010000065.1:0-2410 GCA_045601305.1 Synergistaceae bacterium | reverse complement strand
CTGCGCGGAACGACTTGGAAATATTTTCGTGCCACAAGCTTATCCGCCGCAACAAACAGAATATCGCCGGCAATTATTGAAACAATTCCGGAGAAAATTGTTTTGGCGCCGTACGCGTCAGGCACGCAAAAACCGACGCCGTAGCCTACGGCACTGACAAAAGCAACTATAATATCGTCAAAACTGAACAGCTTCCTCATTCTGATTTACTGCTGAGCTTTATAGACCTCTTCTCCCTCAACAAGCGTGGCGACAAGCTTGGCAGTCGGAATTTCTTCAACGTCACAGTTGATAAAATCTGTGTCATACACCGTAAAGTTTGCAATTTTGCCCGTTTCTATCGTACCGAGCCTGTTTTCTTCATTATTCATCCACGCAACGTTAATCGTCATCGCTTTCAGCGCTTCCATTCTGTCTATCGCCTGCTCCGCGCCGCGCCGCGATTTTGCCCCGCAGCTGTCAGCTCCCAGCAGCGGTGCATAGCTGTAAGGCAGCTGCCTCATATTCGCCATGTATATCTGCCCGGGTTTTCCGCAACATAACGGTTCATAATTTCAATCATATCCTCGCAGCTTCTCGCAGCTGACAGATCGGCATTGAAACAGAACTTTTCCGCCGCGGTAATTCCGTGGCAGTGAGCTTCCATAAAACCCGGATAGACAAAATTCTCACCGTAATCTACAATCTCCGCTCCGTCTGAAAGCTTCTCGGCGTACTCGCGCGAACCGGCGTATTTTATAATGCCGTCCTCAATGACAATCGCTTCCGCACGTGGTTTGTGTTCGTCAACCGTAACGATATTTCCGTAAATAATCTTCTTCATCCTGTCCATCCTCCATACTTAAAATTCGTACCGCTTTCTCTCAGTAAAAATTGTATCCGCACGCTATTATAACATAGGCGGGAGCGGCTTCCCTCCCGCTTTTTTGTACCCTGTTTTCAGACTGTTTCGGATTTACTTCCTGTTTTCCTGTACATCAGCCCACTGTCGCAACTTTGCATTTTGCACTTAGCACCTGACAGAAGAAAACACTTCAAATGCGCGCTCGGTGCTTTTAATTCTGCTCTTAAAATTCTCTGACAGCGGTCAAGGTCGCGGAGAGGCTGTCCTGTTTTCCCGCGAAGCCCTGCAGCCCCAAGTCAAATTTCCACGGAGAACCCTGTTTTTTATACGTGACGCCGAGCTCTGCCATACCGCTTCCGCCGGATATATCAGGCGCTGTTACGTCTTTCGGGTCTGCCCAAAGCGCGGAAGCAAGTGAAATGCCTGTATTAAAGTTAAAACAGTATTCATAGGCAAGCCCGAAATAGCCGTTCAGGGCATTTTCTTTCCGCGTCTGATACCTGAAACCGGTGCGAAGCCTTGTCAAGTCCTGAGCCGCCACGTGAATGTCATAATCGTCCACTACCAGCGCGGCGCTGACGCCGAGTTCGTCCAGCACTTTGAAATACATGTTCAGTTCCCCGCCTTTAATCTCGGTAATTTTTCCAAAAGCAAGGTTAAAAATTCTGTATCCGCCGGCGTCATAATCGTAGGCATATCTTCCGCCCTCGGCAGTAATCATATCGTCGCTCGCAAAATCTCCCCATGCGCGTCCGGCGGCAAAAGCCAACTGCGTGTACCAGCGTTTGGGCGAGTCGTACCGCAGAAACAGCCCTCCGCCCATATAGGCGGCATCGCCTTTGGAAACAATGTAATCGTCAGTGCTTTCATAGCGTCCTCTGCCCGCTTGGAACAGAATGCCGTACACAAATCTGTCCGAAGTCCGTTTTGAAAGACCGAATACGAAGTTGCTGCTGTCCATACTCACTTCGCCCAGCGGTTTCATTTTGCTGTGCGTCCAGTTCGCGGCAAAAAACGGATTAAAATGTCCCTTCGATTCGTTTGCCGCCAGCACAGCGTTTTCCAGTCCGGCGCCGGAAAGCAGATTGTTCGCGTCTGAAATCGAGTCTATTGTCGAAAATTTTGACTGCGCCAGAGCAAGCGTGTCTTTTGTAATACCCGGAATAATTTCCTCGCAGGATGCCGAAGCGGCAAACAGCGCTACAAGAAAAAGCGCCGTCAAAAGCTGCACAATTTTTTTCTTCATTCTGCTGCCTCCCTATAAAATTCAATCTTCCACGCTCTTATTATACCATAACGGGGACGGAATGAACCGTCCCCGCAAAAAACGTAATTTACCCGTAATTTCTGCCCTATTTCAACTTGAAATCCCAGTATTTGCCGTAATCTTCGTGCTGGGATATTCTCATAGTCTGCTTGCTCATGTCATACACGGAGTTGTGCACCGTTTCCCGGTGAAACGATGAGCGCGGGAGCGCAGGTTTATCAACAAGGTTTCTGCCACGAAGCAGCTCAACGCCCTCTGCCGCGATTATTTGTGCGTTATCCGTGCAGTACGGCTTTGCG
>JAZRZG010000064.1:0-9725 GCA_045601305.1 Synergistaceae bacterium | reverse complement strand
TGCTTATAAAAAACCGGTTTCCAAAAAGTGCCAAAAATCCGTCTTGGTATAGTGAAGGGCAAGGAAGATTAGTGCGCAGAAGTATAGGCGCGTAGGCGAATAGTACGTGGTGTCGGAGTAATCTCCGACGCTGGAAGTAATGACCTTTCAATATTGGCGCAAGCCAACACTGCGGACTATACGCCTATGCCGCTGCACGCCTATTCTCCTGTCTTTTCCAAATGACTTAGTTCTGCCCTGTCGGGTTAGCTTACGGAAGGCTTTTTTCACCGGCAGGACATCCGTGCATTAAGTCATATATTAAATCGCATCGACGTCATGCGTTCACGGTGCTGACAAGCCCGCTGCCAACACGCTATGAACGGGAAAACTTCGGTAACAACCACCGGTGGTGGCTGGTTTCCCACGCAAATACGCGGTCCTCTATCAGAGCAACATCGTGAGCAACAAACGCCTGCGCAGGCAACGAATAACACAGCTGCACGTTATCCGTTTATGTTTGTGTACCCTTTTTGAAGCAATACGGATATGGCATTGTTTCAAAAAGGGTATTTTCTTGTTCTGAAATGCAGCCTCATCGAACGGAAAGAATTGCTGAAATATGACACACAGGGCAGAGATTTAACTCTCTGCCCTGTTTTTACCTGTCTTGCTGTATCTTACTGTCACCGTACAGTATGCTGTGCACTGTCAAATGTCCTGAATGCGTTTAATCTGCGTTAATTCAGTCTTAATTCAGCTGAATCACCGCGATGTTTGTCAATTTTCTTCAGCAGAGACTGCCATAAGCAGTTTTAGTCTGTTCAGTCTGTTTGTATCGCTGATGCTTGCGTCAAAATCAAGCGCAAGAATGTTTGCGTTTTCATACATCCGTTTGAGTTCTTTTATAACGCCTTTGCCTGTTATATGGTCAGGCAGACAGGCAAACGGCTGTATGCAGAGTATATTGTTTATACCGTCTTCAAGCATCGCAAGCATTTCTGCCGTCAGCAGCCATCCTTCCCCTGCCTGATTGCTGTATGAGACTACCCCCTGCGACTTTTCGGCAAGTTCCCCAATGTCGTGGACTGCGCCGAAGCGCGTACCTTTCAGCGCTTTTTTGACAGGTCTGCGGAAATAATTAAGCAGCTTTATGCTGAACCAGCCGGCTATCGCCGGAAGCAATGCGCCGCCCAGACTGAGACTCCTGTATATGGGGTCTTTAAGGCAGTAGAACGCAAAGTTGATAAGGTCAGGCACAAAGGCTTCGCCGCCTTCCTTTTCGATTGTCGCAACAAGGTTGTCATTTGCTCCGGCGTGATATTTGACAAGTATTTCGCCGACAACACCCACACGCGGCTTTGAGATTTCTTTTACGGGAACGGCGGCAAATTGTTTCACCATTTCTTTTACCTCTTTTTTGAACTGCTGCCAGCTGCCGTTAAATACATTTTTGCCGGCACGCTCTTTCCAGTACGCGTAAAGTCGGTCTGTATCACCTTTGTTGACCTCGTACGGACGCGTTCGCAGTGAAAGTCTCATCATCAGGTCTCCGTAAAGCACCGCAAGCAGCGTGCGCCAGATAACTCTGCGCGAAAGTTTGAGACTCACTGCGCCGCTTCCTTTCTGCGCGTTTAACGCAACCACACGCACCATAGGAAATCCCGCTGCGTCAAGCGCGTGTCTGAGCAGCTTTACGTAGTTGCTTGCACGGCATATTCCGCCTGTCTGCGCATAGAGGCAGTCTGTTGTTTCAGGGTTATATTCTCCGCTTTGCATTGCTGTTATGAACTGTCCCACAACTATTGCAGCCGGATAGCACATATCGTTGTTTATGTAGCGAAGACCAATTTCTGCCGCTTCTCTTCCGCCTTGCGGAAGCACTTTGAGTTTTATTCCGTCAGCGGCAAAAGCTGCTTCAAGAAACTGAAACTGATGCTCAGACATCGGAGGACAGAGCAGCGTACGTTTTTTGTCCGAAACTGCAAGTGGGATTGTTTTTCCGCTTTCAGCCTTTTTTTCAGCGCACACAGCCCTGCGTCCCGCGTTTATCGCCGCAAGCAGCGAACGCACGCGTATTCTAACTGCACCGTTGTTGCTGCCTTCGTCAACCTTGAGCATCGTGTAAAGTTTGCCATGCTTTTCAAGAAGCTCCTGTGTCTGCCCGGAACTTATCGCGTCAAGTCCGCAGCCGAAGGAATCTATTTGTATCAACTCAGTTTTTGCGAAACATTTGTTTTTGGCGACTGCCATGGCAGCGCGGTATAGCCGTGAATGGAATACCCACTGGTCGATTACGCCTTCTTTTGCGTCTTTCAGCTCTCCCATACCCGCAATAGAATCTTCAGTAAAGACAGTTACGCCGTATTCGTTTATCAGACGCGGAATACCGTGGTTTATTTCAGGGTCAAGGTGATACGGATGCCCTGCAAGCACTATGCCGATATTGTTGTGCTTTGCCGTGTAACATACTGCTTCTCTTCCGAAACGCGCTATGTCCTCTCTGAATTTGCGCTGTTCAAGCGCAGCAAGGTCTGCGGCGCGCGTGATTTCCTTGCGCGTGATCTCAAATTCTTCAAGACATTCGCACATTGTATCAAGCAGCTGCTCACGGTTTTCAATGTTGACTGCTGGGTGCATAAATGTAACGTCTTTTGCGCGCAGGCCGTCGATATTAAGATAGGCAACGTCGGGATAACCGATTACAACGGGACAGTTGAAGTTCTTGTCCGCATCCTTGAACTCTTTTTTCTCCGTCATGAGAATAGGGTAGAAAATGCGTTTTATGCCGCGCGCAAGCAGTTCCGAAATGTGGCAGTGTACAAGTTTTGCCGGATAACAGACTGTCTGCGACGGAATTGTGTCTATGCCGAGGTTTTTATCAGGACGTTTTGAGGAAAGTTCAACGCGAAAACCAAGCTCAGTAAAAAAGGTAAACCAAAACGGATAATCCTCGTACAGATTGAGCACACGCGGTATTCCTATTCTGCCGTGCTTTGTCTTTTCGCCGTCGAGCGGCTTGTAGTAATCGAAAAGTCTGTTGTATTTCTGTTCACAGACATTGGGAGGCAGTTCGCGTTTTTTTGTTTCTCCTGCACCGGTTGAACAGCGGTTTCCGCTTATGCAGCATCTTCCGTCGCTGAATTCAGTACGCGTAAGAAGACAGCTGTTTCCGCAGCAGCGGCATCTGAATGTGTCTGTTGTTGCAGAGAAATCTTCAACTCCTTTTTTGTCAAGCAGTGTGCTTTTTGCCCCGCAGCAGCGGTCTTTTGCAAGAAGCGCAGCACCGTAGGCACCCATAAGTTCAGGTATGTCCGGACGTACAACCTCACGCTGAGTAAGAAGCTCAAATGCGCGCAGCAAAGCATTGTTTTTGAACGTTCCGCCCTGCACCACGATTTTTCTGCCAAACTCGTCGCTGTTTTTGATTTTCAGCACCTTGTACAGCGCATTGCGGACTATCGAGTAAACAAGTCCAGCGGAAATGTCGCATATTTCTGCGCCGTCTTTCTGTGCCTGACGGACGCGAGAGTTCATAAACACAGTACATCGTGAGCCTAAATCGACCGGATTTTTTGATTTCAGCGCCTCTTCGGCAAAGTCTTCAACATTCATTTTCAGCGATTCGGCAAAGCTCTGAAGGAACGAGCCGCAGCCTGAAGAACAGGCTTCGTTGAGAAAAACACTTTCTATGACTCCATCCTTTACGGCAAGGCATTTCATATCCTGCCCGCCTATGTCTATCAGAAATTCAACTCCCGGAAGAAATTCGCATGCCGCGCGGCAGTGGGCAACAGTTTCAACTTCGCCGATATCAACGCCGAACGCCGAACGGATAAGATTTTCACCGTAGCCCGTTACCGCGCTGCAGGCAATTTCTGCGCCTGCGGGAAGTTCCGCGTAAAGTTCCGAAAGAATGCTGCGCACTGCGAAAACAGGCTTGCCTGCGCCGGGCAGATAACGAGAGAAAAGCAGTTCTCCGTTTTCTCCGGCAAGAGCCGCCTTTGTTGTCGTAGAACCTACGTCTATGCCAAGATAGCATTTGCCCGCGTATTCAGACAGCGAGGCTCGTTTTACACAACCGCGCGCATGTCTTTTCGTGAACTCGTCAAACGCGTTTTCATCTTCGAAAAGCGGCGGCAGCGCAGCTGTTTTTACGCTGCTGCGCGAAAGAAAATAGCTTTCCGCGCGTTCGCATATTTCAGCGGCAGAAAGCGGCTTTTCTTTCTTTGAAACAAGCGCTGCGCCGCTTGCGACAAAAAGATGCGGATTATCAGGCACAACACACTGTTCTTCGGAAAGTTTCAGCGTTTCGGCAAACCGTTTTCGAAGCTCCGGCAGAAAATAGAGAGGCCCGCCCAAAAATGCCACTCTCCCGCAAATTCTGCGGCCGCAGGCAAGTCCGCTTATCGTCTGATTTACTATCGCCTGGAAAATTGATGCCGCAATATCAGCACGCGAAGCGCCGTCATTCATAAGCGCCTGCACGTCTGTTTTGGCAAACACACCGCAGCGAGAGGCTATCGGATAAACAGTTTCGCACTTTGCGGCAAGGCTGTTCAGCTCTTTAAGCTCCACTCCGAGCAAAACTGCCATTTGGTCAAGAAACGCACCCGTGCCTCCTGCGCACGTTTCATTCATTCGCTGGTCGGCGCCTGAAGCATCAAAGAACGTCAGTTTTGCGTCTTCACCGCCGAGTTCAATGCTTGCGTCAACATTTTTGAGAAAAGTTTTTATACTGCGCGAACAGGCAATCTGCTCCTGCACAAAGGCGATATTCATGCCTTCTGCCAAATCCAAAGCCCCTGAACCTGTTGCGCAAAGAGTAAACAAACTGTCAGGAAACTCAGCTGCGAACTCCCCTGTAAGTTGTTTTACAGTTGTTTTTATATCGGAAAAATGTCTGGTGTAACGGCTGAAAATCAGCCTGTTATTCTCGTCAAGGACTACTGTCTTTACAGTTGTAGAGCCAACGTCCAACCCTGCGTGAAATACGCGCACGGTTATTCCCCCTTTTCAAATTATTGGCGCAAACAGTGCGCCGCACATAAGAAAAGGACGGTATTAAAGTCTGAGTATTACACTGCGGCTGAATATTGAAGATAAATTTGCTGTTTTTGAAGCAAACGCATTGCTGACAGATTCGCACGAAAAATCGCATGGTGAGAACAAGGCAGGCAAAATGTGGCTGTTTTTGAGCAGCGCAAGAACTTTCTGCGTTGAATTTGCGCGTTGTACCATACATGTATCACTGTAAGCAGTACAGGCAGCGGAAACTGCGTTTTCTCCTGAAGAAAGTACCCCGGGCACAGAGGCAAGACAGAACGAAGAAACACACTGAAGCAGCACAAAAACAAACACTGCCAGAACTGCAAGACATTTTTTGCCGTTTATCGCTCCTGCTTTCATGCGTTCAGCCACCTTCCGAGCTGCGTTAAGTAAATAATACCGTAAACCGTTTCTTGCTCTATACGCAGTTTTACCTAAAATTTTATTCTATTATGCCGCCGCCTAAAACATTCTCGCCGCTGTAAAGAACAACTGACTGCCCGGGGGCAATTCCCTTCTGCGGCGTGTCAAAAGTAATTTTGAGCTTATCTTTGCCGATCTGCTCAACAGTTACAGGCTGTTCGGGCTGACGGTAGCGTATTTTAGCCACAGCTTTAATCGGTTCGGATATTTTATCGTATGCAATTAAATTGCACATTTTAGCCGTTAATTCTCTGCGTTGCAGCAGTTTTTCACTGCCAAGCAGAATTGTATTGTCTGCCGCGCACTTGCCGCATACATAAAGCGTTTCACCGGCAACAGTGTTTGAAATACCAAGATGCTTTCTCTGTCCGATGGTGTAATTTACGATGCCCTTGTGAGTACCAAGCACTCTGCCGTCTGTATCAACAAACTTGCCCGACACTGAGGCTTCGCCTGTTTCGCGTTCTATAAACTGCGCGTATTTACCGTCAGGAACAAAGCAGATGTCCTGACTTTCGCTTTTTCGCGCGTTAAGCAGTCCGTTTGCTTCGGCAATCGCGCGAACTTCGGCTTTTGTCATGCTGCCCAGCGGGAAAAGCGTGCGCGCAAGCTGCTTTTGTGTCATTCCGTACAGCACGTAACTTTGGTCCTTGTTCTTGTCAGCAGCTTTCGAGAGCGTATATCTGCCGTTTTCACGGCCGATTGCCGCGTAGTGCCCTGTCGCGGCATAATCGAAGCCAAGTTCAGCCGCGCGTTCGATAAACAGACCAAATTTTAATTTTCGATTGCATACAATACAAGGATTTGGCGTAGCACCGTTCTTGTAAACAGAAATAAAATCATCTATAACCTCACGGCGAAATTCCTTGCGGAAATCAAAGACCTGGAACGGTATGCCGAGTTTTTCTGCAACAGCCTCTGCGTCAGCGATGTCTGAGCTGTTGCCGCCGGCAATATCAGCGTCAAACAGGCGCATTGTCGCTCCTTCCACTTCATACCCCTGCTGTTTGAGAAGCAATGCCGCAACGGAGCTGTCAACTCCGCCGGACATTGCTGTCAGTACCTTTGCCATTTCAGCATACTTTTGTTTCTGCAAGATAATGGAGCATAGATTATAAAACGCGCTAAAGCGCCGCTATATCCTCATTCAGTTCCGCTTCACAATCTCTCATTGCGTCAAGTGTCTTTGAAAGCAGTTCGTCAAGTTCCCAGCCGAGCATTTCCGCGCCCTGCCTTATAACGTCGCGTGAGCAGCCTGCCGCAAACGATTTGTCCTTAAATTTCTTTTTGAGACTTTTTAGTTCCATGTCCTGCACGGATTTTGACGGGCGCATCAGCGCTGCCGCGCCTATAAGTCCCGTAAGTTCGTCTGTCGCAAAAAGAATTTTTTCCATAACATGTTCAGGCTTTATGTCGCTGCACTGTCCGTAGCCGTGGCTGCATACCGCGCGGATTACATCGTCTGAGGCGCCTGCTTCGCGAAGCATTTCCGGCGCCTTTTGGCAATGCTGCTCAGGGTAAAGTTCAAAATCAACGTCATGAAGCATACCGACGATTTCCCAATATTCCGCGTCTTCTCCCTGCTGCTCGGCAAACCGTTTCATTATAGCCGCAACCGTAAGCGCGTGCTGCAGATGAAATTTGTCCTGATTGTATTTCTTCACCGTTTCCCAAGCTTTCTCCTTAGTAATTGACACAGCCATTTAAGCCGCCTCCAATGTCTTGAATTTGATTACATGATAATTATAACTTGTTTTTTGCTATAACGCAGAGATTTGTTATATAATTAACAAACAGGGATGTGATAGCCATGGACACAAAACAGATTGCCAATCTCGAGCTTCTGAAACTCACGACAGACAAGGGCGAGCCAAGTTACGGCGCAGACCAAAAATGGTTCTTTGGTCCCGTAAAACAGCGTGAAGGCAGCGGTCCTGCAGCTGCGGCAAATATTTTTTACTATATTGACCGCAAAAAAGCGCCGGAGAAACCTCCAATGGCTTTCCGTTTTTTCAGAATTTTCCTTGAAAGGCTCTGGGGCATAATCACACCTACGCGCTACGGCATTCCCGAAGCACGGATGCTCGCTGACCGCATTAAAAACTACGCAAACATCAAGCATTATCACGTTGATGTAAAATCAATGGAAATTCCCGCGCAGCCGGCAGACAGACCGCATATTTCAGAAGCCTTCAACATGATTTTTGAAGCCATGGACAACGACATCCCGGCAGCTTTTCTTAATCTCGAAAACAATTCCTGCCCTGATCTTGACACACAGCACTGGGTGACAATTATCGGAATAAACTGCGACAACACAGGCTTTGCGCGCATAACATATCTTGATAACGGAGACGTAAAAGATTTTGATTTCGGACATTGGTGGACAAGAGGCACAGGCGCAGGCGGAATTGTCACCGTTATTCCGAAAAACGACCGGCGATTTTGGTAATTTTTCAGCGTTGATACATTCTTTAGCTGAATAATGATTTTTTATGAAATATTTTAGCATAATTATGCTAAAATATTTTTTATGGAGGTGGAAGAAATGAGCGACAATCGAATGATACGCCCTGTTTCGGACTTAAGAAACAACTTTGCCGTAATTTCCCAGTTGGTGCACGAAAAACAGCAGCCGGTTTTTCTTACAAAAAACGGGTTCAGCGATATGGTCGTAATGAGCATGGAAGCCTATGAAAAAAGGCAGTTTGAAAGCGAAATCTACTGCAAACTCAGACAGGCGGAACAGGAAGAACTTGACGGGGCAAAGCCGTACTCGCTGAAAGAGGTTTGGGAAATGACCGAAAAGGCAATAGACAAGTGTGATGTATAGTTTAGATATCCTGCCGTCAGCTGCGAACGATTTAACCGACATTGCCGTCTACATCACGTATCAGCTGAAAAACAAGGACGCCGCAAAACGCATCGTAAACGAGATTTTGAATACCATCAATTCGCTTGCGGCATTCCCTTATTCCCATACCCTGCACAAAGACAATTTTCCGCTGCGCCGCGAATACAGAAAAGCTGTCGTGCTGAATTACCTCGTTTTTTATTACGTCAGCGAACCTGAAAAAAAGGTCATCGTTTCCGGCGTAATCTATGCAAAACGCAACCTGTCAGAGCTTTTTGAGGACAAGCCGCCGAAAGACAGTTTGTCTTAAAGCAACATTTACTTTTGCAGCACAGTATTTGAAAACATGATCACCTTCGTTTTGCGATACTTTTTATCTTCTCAAGTGAACTCTTTTATGGGTTTTGTCATTCCGGTTTACCCTCCGTATTTTCGTAAATTTTTCTTGCAAGATATAAAAACGGCGTGTCCGCAAGACTTGTCACACAGAAAAACGCAAACGAAGAAACAATAATCTGCACAAGTGTCGCACCGTCATACACACCGTAAAACGCACCGACCGTAAACAGAACAGAATTAAGCAGCTGTGATAAAATCGTCGCAAAATTATTCCGCAGCCACAAAAACCGCCTTTTATCACCGCACAGTCTTGTCGTAATCTCCCACCACACATGATAGCACCATACATCAAAATACTGCACAATCACGTAAACAGACAAACTTGCCGCAAGCACACGCGGAGTGCGCGAAAACACAGCGCGAAACTCCCGCGCGCTGCAATCGGGAAGCACATTGTACAGACTCCATGACTGCGAAACAACAAAAAACAGCGCCGTCGCAGCTGCTCCGAGCAAAACAGCCTCCCTTGCGCTCCGCTTGCCGTACAGTTCGCTTAATATATCCGTCACAAGAAAAGTTGACGCGAAAAGCACGTTGCCAAGCGTCATTTCTATTCCAAACGCGCGCACAAGCAAAAGCACCTCAATATTCGCAAGAACAGTCGCAACCGTTATCCAAAGATACAGCCCCTGCTTGCGAAAAAACTTAAAACACAGCAGCGCAAGCGAAAAAGAAACAAATATGGAAAGAAGCAGTAAAAACTCGTTCGTCATTGTCAGAACGTCAGCCTCATCTTGTACCACACGGCACCGCCGTGCGTTGACTCTGAAATACCCTCGTTCACAAAACCGAATTTCGCGTAATAGCGTACAAGACTGTCCTTGCACGTCAGCACAACACCGTGCCTTCCCTGCTTTTTCGCGTCCTTAATCACGCGCTCCAAAAGCATGCCTGCACAGCCCTGCCTGCGGTAAGCAGGAATTGTATTAACTCCGAAAATCATCTGCCACGCGCCTCTTTCGCTGTGAAGTGACGCATCCTCGTACATATCGTCAGTCAAATCGCGCCTGTCCGACACCAT
>JAZRZG010000063.1:0-8797 GCA_045601305.1 Synergistaceae bacterium | reverse complement strand
TGTACAACGCTGTGTCGCGTTCTTTGCCAACCATGTTCTCAAGTGTTCTGAGATTGACTTTGGTCAACGATGTTTTCACGGCTGTTTTGCCCTGTCCAAGATATTTCGCACTGCGTATTGTTTCTTCATGAGCTGCACCGCCGGCTTTTCTGTCCGGTTTTCTTGAAATGAATACCGGTTTCAGCGTTTGCAGTTCTTCTTCCGTGTAGCTTTCAAAGCCGTATTCGGCAAGCAACTCCGCAGGGCTGTCTGACAGTCTTGCTTCTATTTCTTTGCGGAAGTTTTTCCAAGGCTCAGGCAGACGTTCTTTCTTGCCTTCCGGCGTTGTTTGCAATTTGCAAAGCTCTTTCATTTTTGCGTAGTCAGAGATTTTTTTAATCATTGACGGGGAAGCGGCGGCGATTACGCAGGCGTCAAGCGCGTGGTGCAGATCGCTTTCCGCCCTGTTTTTCAGAGCGTTGATTCCCCATTGTTTGCGGAGCGTTGCCGTTGCCATTCCGTTTATCCTTACAACATGCTGTTTCTTGCCGTTGTCGCTGAACAACAGGTTATTTTCTACCCATTCAGCAATATATTTGGTGATATATCTTGTATCGCCCAAGCTTCTTTCTTTCATTTCCAGTGCATCTGCTTCGTCAAAATTTTTCATTTTTAGGCGCTGGGCTTTTTTCTTGTTATGTATATATGTATCTACTCTTGCAACAAATTCTTCCCAAGCCTGTCCTTCTTTGCCGAAATATTCGTATGGTGTTCTGTTGCCTTTGTTTCTGTTCGCGCTTCCGATCACAAGCACTTTGTTTGTTCGGCTGTCATCAAAACTTCGGCTGTACGGGATAATATGGTCTATTTCAGCGTATGAGCCGTCTTTGGGGTTGCAGAAAGCAAGCACAGGCTGAATATATTGTCCTGTGTACGGACAATAGCCGCCCTGTTCTTTCCAAAGCCTGTATTTTTCGCGCTGTTCTGCAGTCGGTTTATTGCTAAACTGTTCAATAAATTCGTCTGCGTATTTTTGGTTTGCCGCACGGTTGTTTTCCATATTTTTGCTTACCTCGTCACGTTCCTTTTTTGAACGGGAGAGGTCTCGAGCAAGTTCAATATGGATTTCAGCCGGTGTTCCGTATTTGCCGACAATGGCATTTATCATTTTGCGGGTTTGCGAAACTGCCCGCATTACAACAGGATTTCTGATTTCTTCCCAATTTGGTACAGGAAGTTTGGGTGTACGTTCGCCAGTTGTTTGTTTTCCGAAGTTGTACCCTGCTTCAATACAGGCTTCGTCATAGCGCAGCCCCTTTTCAAGCAGCGGAATAAGTTTGTCCATAGCCTTTACTGACAGATGAACGTTGCCGCTGAAATTGAGATTTATCACAGCTGTAATCAGCTTTTCGTCAATGTTTCTGTCTGTCAGGTATTCGCGTATTTCTTCTTCGGTCTTTCGGTAGGTCAGCGCATAAGCAAGTATATCAAGCGTCTGCGGAGAGGTTTCAAGCAGAACGTTCCAGTATTCCTCGCCAAGTGTGTCGCAAATTGCTTTTCTGAACTGGTGGAACGCTTTTAATTCAACAAATACTGTATCTTCGGGTTCTTCTTTATTCTTTGCGCCTGCAATGTAGTCAAATTCCCATTTATCTTCCGAGGCTATCGCTTTTCTTATCTGTTTGTATGTTACCTTTTGCAGTTTGTACGCAAGGCTTTCTATTGTTTTGCGTTTTTCTGGGCTGAGTTCACATTTTTTGCCGTTGACGCGCACTCTAAGGTTTGCGATTTTTGAGAGCAGTATAAAACGTTCTGCTGTCCATGAGGCTTTCGGAGCGCGTTTTTCTGTCGGCTCAAGTGAGCAGTATCCTGTTTGTCTTTCCAGTATATCGCCTGATGCAAAAGGAAGCTGTCTTGCAAAAACTTCCGTATATTCCTTTTCAAATTCAGGCGCGGCAAAGGGATTTCCAAATTTGCGCTGACAGTCAAACAGCGTTTCAATTTCTTTTCGCAGGTCATCCCTTGCTATCGTATGTGTGTATTTTCCGCCTTTGTTTCTTTTATGTTCCGCAAATTTTTCGTCTTTGGCAAGCATTTCGCCGACTGTTCTGTAATTTGCAAGCAAAGCGGAATTTTCTTTCATGCCCTCTTTGGCTTTTCCAAGTTCAGCATCTTTTGAGAGGTCATCCATTCTGTTAGACTTGAAGCCGCGATGTTTTGCTATATGCAACAGCACTCTTGCCCATTCTTCACCTGTGAGTTGTCTGTCAAGCCCATCTGTGCGAATTTCCCACGGGCTGAGATTATATGCTTCTGAATACAGCGATTTTAACCGTGTGTCTGACAGAATTTTATATTCAACGATAAGGTTTCTGATATCAGTCATGCGCTGTCTTTTGCGTCTTGTTCTGCGTCTTGCGCTTCTTGCTTCTCTGCGGGGCAATGCAAGAGATGAGCCGTCTTTGGGATTTTCCGCAACAGGGAAAAGTCTTACGCCGAGGTCTGCGATTTTGTTTCTGTCCCAGTCAAGTACAGCCCACCCAACGGAAGTAATACCAATATCCAACCCTATACTGTAATTCTTTAACGTTGTTTCTGTCATAATTAACGCCTCCAAAAAAAGGATACCCCGAAAACAAACACTTATCGTGCTTATTCCCGGGGTCAAACCTTGCGGTAACACCCCTTACGGGATGCACTTATTATAGTAACGTGCCACACTCCGACATGCCACACATTGTTCTAACAACCGCAAGATAATTATACACGATATTGTGATAAGTCAACAGTTTCATAATATATTTTTCGCTATTTTTCTTTTATCAAAAGCAACAAGCCGGACAGTTGCCTGTCCGGCGGTGTGTTTTGTTATTTTGACAGTACGATTATGCTTTTCTTGCCCTGGTGGTCAATGGTGAGTGTCAGCGATTTGCTGTTGCCCCATTTGTTGCTGAGGTAGGTTTCAAGTGATTTTGTGTCCATGTTTTCTACGGATATTCCGTCTATTTCAACTATTATGTCTCCCGGGAAGATTTTGTCTTGTGCCGCGCTTGCGGCAACTGTTTCTGCCACTATGCCTTTTTCGGCAAGTCTTATGCCGAGCGCTTTTTCGCGCTCGTTGCCTGAGCCGGGGAGCTGGTTGACTGCTTCGTTTTTTATGGCGTCTTTGGGTGTGCCGTCAAGTACGGCTTTTACTTCGTTGATTATGGGTATGAGGTGGTCTATCGACCTGCGGCGGTATGCGCCGATGCCTCCTTCTTCTTCGGTGAAGGTCATTTTGACGTTGCCGTCTCTTGCGATTGTGTTGCATCTGACAAAGCATTTTCTGGTGGCTACCCAAAATCCGTCGCCGAAGGCTTTTGTCATTACTATTCTGTAGTCGGATACGTCGTCGAGGTTGAAGTTTTTGCCTGTGAATACTTCAATGACTGCTTCCTGTACTTGTTTGAGGCTCACGTTGTTGACTGTGATTGTGTACATGGATTCGGCGTATGCCGGCAGTGTGATGCACAATGTTATCAGCGCTGCGGTGAGTAGTTTTTTTGCTGTGTTCATTTTTGCTGCCTCCCTGTGTATGTTTCAGGGCGTTTTCTGTGACCTCCGCCCTGTATTTTGGAATTATACGCAGACAGGCGGACATACGTATGTCCGTCTGTGGCTGTTTTTTTTGGAATTTTTGTTTTTTTTGCACTTCACGTAATTTCTGGGAATCTGTGAGGTGTCAAATATCTTTAATTTTTCTTCTGCCGGCTGTATAATTTTACTGTTGAGAGGATTATTTGAGGGGGGGTATTCTGTATGAGAAAGAACAATTACGTGTTTCTTGCCGCGCTGTTTGTGTTGTCTGCCGCGCTTGTATGGCTGAATCGTTTCGGTACGGCTGTTGTTGGTAAGGAGTACAGACCGGCGGTTTATTCAACTGTGTGGGCGCTGCTTCCGCCTGTAACTGCCATTGTGCTTGCTCTTGTGACTAAGGAGGTTTATTCTTCGCTTTTCACGGGTATTTTGTTCGGCGCGCTGCTTTATGCAAATGGCAATCTTGTTCTTATGCTGAATACTTTGTTCTTTAATGCCAAGGGGGGCATGATTACA
Organism: Synergistaceae bacterium; assembly: GCA_045601305.1. GTDB lineage: Bacteria > Synergistota > Synergistia > Synergistales > Synergistaceae > Equadaptatus. The sequence continues at coordinate 4,726 of JAZRZG010000063.1, read as the reverse complement.
AAGCTTTCGGACTCGTGGAACACGGGTATTATTGTTTTTCTTGTCATTTTGGGTATTCTTGTCGCTTTGATGAATAGGGTGGGCGGTTCGCGCGCTTTCGGCTACTGGGCTTCTAAGAATATCAAGTCTCGCACGGGCGCGCTTTGCGCAACTTCTCTGCTCGGTATTCTGATTTTCGTTGATGATTATTTTAACTGTCTGACTGTCGGTTCTGTCATGCGTCCTGTCACTGACGCGCGGGGCATAAGCCGCGCAAGGCTCGCTTATCAGATTGACGCAACGGCTGCGCCTGTCTGTATTCTTGCGCCTGTTTCAAGCTGGGCGGCTGCTGTGACTTCTTCTATTCCGAAGGAGTCGCCGTACAACGGTTTCACTATTTTCTTGCAGACTATTCCGCTGAATTTCTACGCGCTGGCAACGATTTTTATGCTTTTTGCCATGGCGTTTATGGATTTTGATTTCGGCAGTATGAAGCTGCATGAGGATAATGCCGCCAAGGGCGACCTTTTCACAACGCCTGAGCGTCCTTACGGCGAGGCAAATGAGGAGCTGAGCAATCCGAAGGGGCAGGTGTTTGACCTTGTTGCTCCTGTGGCTGTGCTGATTTTCTGCTGTTGCTGCGGCATGCTCTACACGGGCGGTTTTTTTAACGGTGTGCCGTTTGTTGACGCTTTTGCGAACTGCAACGCTTCGAGGGGGCTTGTGTTCGGCAGTTTTGTGACGCTTGTTTGTACTTTCTGTTTGTATATGTTCCGCAATGTAATCAGTTTTCAGGAGTTTATGGAGTGTATTCCTGAGGGGTTTAAGTCGATGGTTGCGCCTATTCTTATTCTTGCCATGGCGTGGACTCTTTCGGGTATGACGGGGCTTCTCGGCGCAAAGTATTTCGTTCGCAACACTGTCACGGCTTCTGCAGCTTCGCTGCAGCTTTTTCTGCCGGTCATTATTTTTGTCATTGCTGTTTTTCTGGCTTTTTCTACCGGTACAAGCTGGGGAACTTTCGCAATCTTAATTCCGATTGTCTATAATATTTTTGATTCTCCCGGCACTTATCAAATGCTGGTGGTTTCTATAGCCGCCTGTCTTTCGGGCGCTGTCGCGGGTGACCACTGTTCTCCCATCAGCGACACTACGATAATGGCTTCTGCCGGCGCGCATTGTGAGCATGTTAATCATGTGACAACGCAGCTTCCTTACGCGTTTGTCGTTGTTGTTTGCGCGGGGACAGGTTATCTGCTTGCCGGCTGGCTCGCCTACACTTACGAAAGCGCTGTCGCTCTTGCCGCTCTGCCGTTTACCATAGGTCTGCTAACGGCAGTTCTTTTCGCAATACGGTCAAAAACGGCACAAAGCAGGCAGTAGGCAGCTGGTTTTTAATCTATAACTTGCAGGCACAGAAAAAAAGTTCTCTGCTTTCGCAGAGAACTTTTTTATCGCTTTTGTTAATTAGTCAACCAACTGGATTTTATTGATACGAGAACCAGCCGCTTTCGCGCCTGTTTCTCGTATGTCCGTAATCCAGTTATTAGTCAACCAACTGAATTTTATTGATACGAGAACCAACCGCTTTCGCGCCTGTTTCTCGTATGTCCGTAATCCAGTTATTAGTCAACCAACTGGATTACGACCATGGGCGACGCGTCGCCGAGGCGTGTTCCGAGTTTGACTATTCTTGTATATCCGCCGTTACGGTTTGCATATTTCGGTCCAAGTTCGTCAAAGAGCTTGATGACTGCTTCTTTGTGCGGCATGCGCGCGATAACAAGGCGACGGTCGTTGAGTGTGCCTGATTTTGCTTTGGTGATCATTTTTTCGGCAACTTTGCGGACTTCTTTGGCTCTTGTTTCTGTTGTAACTATGCTGCCTGCAACAAAGAGACTTGCCGCCATGTTACCGAGCATTGCCCAGCGGTGGGAGCTGCAGCGTCCCAGTTTTCTAAGTGCCATGCGGTGTCTCATTTATTTTTCCTCCTCTGTAACTTCGTCACCTGCAAGGTGAAGGTCTAACTTTGCAAGTTTTTCTTCGATTTCTTTGAGTGAAATCCTTCCGAGATTGCGTGTTTTCATAAGGTCATCGTGTGTCTTTGCCACAAGGTCGCTTATGAGATGCACTCCGCCGCGAAGCAGGCAGTTTTCACTGCGTACCGAGAGTTCAAGGTCTCTGACTGAACGTCCGAGCCATGCGTTGTCGCCTATCTGGTAGGCTTTCTGTCTCGGTGCGCCGTCTCCGAGTATTTCGTCAACGTCGCTGCTTCCCGGACCTGCAATTGTATCTACTATTGAGACGTAGTAGCTTTTGAGGATTTTTCCCGCCTGGACGATTGCATCTTCGGCTGAAACTGTGCCGTTCGTCCAAATCTCAAGGTTAAGGCTGTCGTAGTCTGTACGCTGTCCCAAACGTTTGTCACTGACTTCGTATTTCACTCTCTCCACAGGTGAGAAAAGCGCGTCTGTCTGGAGTGCGTCTGCGGGAAGCCATGCTTCGCGCGGTCTGTCGATTGACGCGTAGCCTGTTCCTGTTTTGACGTAGATATCCATGGCAATACTTGCGCCTTCTTCGAGTGTGCAGAGATATGCCTCAGGATTCGGGAATTCAATGTCTGCGTCCGGCTGAATGTCTGCGGCTGTTACAATTTTCGGACCGTGTGCTTCAAGTCTGAGCGTTTTAACGGTGTTGACATGGCAGCTGACTGCAATGTGTTTAAGGTTTACGAGAAGTTCAATCACATCTTCCTTTACGCCGGGAATTGTGCTGAACTCATGAAGAACACCCTCTATACGAACCGCGATTATCGCTGCTCCGGAAATTGACGAAAGGAGAACTCTGCGAAGTGAGTTTCCTATCGTAACTCCGTAGCCCCTTTCAAGCGGCTCGATTGTTAATTTACCGTATGAGGGGGTAGACTCCTGCATTACGACTTCGTAACGATCGTGCTCCATACTAACCCCTTCCTTTCAGTTGTGCGCACTAACGTGCATAGAATTCGACGACGAGCTGCTCCTGAACAGGAACTTCAATCTGTTCGCGAACAGGTACTGTGACTACTGTGCCTGAAAGAGCGGTGGCATTGAGTTCAAGCCATGCCGGAACTGCGTGTGATGCTGCTGCTTCAACGTTTTCTTTGATGATTGCTATTTCACGGCTGTTTTCCGCAACTGTGACAACGTCACCGGGTTTGAGAAGCGCGCTGGGGATGTCAAGTTTGCGTCCGTTGACTGTGAAATGTCCGTGGCGGACGAGCTGGCGTGCCTGTGCACGGCTTACGGCAAATCCGAGACGGTAAACAACGTTGTCTATGCGGCGTTCAAGAAGCTGAAGGAAGTTGTGACCTGTCTGTCCGGCAAGTCTTGCTGCTTCAGCGTAGATTGTGCTGAACTGTGATTCGTTGAGGCTGTAGAAACGGCGAAGTTTCTGTTTTTCGCGAAGACGAAGTCCGTATTCGCTCATTTTACCGCGGCGTGTGCCGTGCTGTCCCGGTTTTGAATTGCGTTTTTTGAATGCGCATTTGTCGGTGTAGCAGCGGTCGCCTTTAAGAAAGAGCTGGCAGCCTTCTGCGCGGCAGAGGCGGCATACAGGTCCTGTATATCTGCTCATACTTTGTTTCCTCCTTTATACTACACGCGACGGCGCTTCGGCGGACGGCATCCGTTGTGCGGAATCGGTGTTGCGTCGCGAATGACGTTTATGCTGAGTCCTGCTGCCTGAAGGGCACGAATTGCAGATTCTCTGCCTGGCCCGGGGCCTTTTACGATTACGTCTACTTCAACAACGCCGTGATCTTTGGCTGCTTTTGCTGCCTGTTCGGCTGACATCTGGGCTGCATACGGTGTTGATTTACGTGCACCTTTGAAACCGACGTTGCCGCCTGCTGACCATGAAAGGGCGTTGCCCTGTTTATCTGTAAGCGTTACGATTGTGTTGTTGAATGTTGAATAGATGTGTGCAACACCGTAGCTTACATTCTTCTTATCTTTGCGTTTACGAGTACGCTGTACGCGTTTGGCCACTTATGTTCCCTCCCTGTAAAGCGTTATTTGGTAGCTTTCTTTTTGCCGGCAACCGTGCGTTTCGGTCCTTTGCGGGTGCGGGCGTTTGTTTTCGTCTTCTGTCCGCGGACAGGAAGTCCCTGACGATGTCTGAGACCGCGATAGCTGCCGATGTCCATAAGACGTTTGATGTTCATTGCTCTCTCGCGGCGAAGGTCGCCTTCGAGAACGTAGTTTTCGAGCTCCGCGCGAAGTTTCTGTTCGTCTTCTTCGCTCATATCTTTGACGCGAACGTCAGGATTGACGCCTGTTGCTGCGAGAATGCGGCTTGCGTATGCTGGGCCGATTCCGTAGATATAAGTGAGAGCGATTTCAATTCTCTTGTCGCGCGGCAGATCAACTCCGGCTAAACGTGCCATAATCCGTTATCTCCTTCCACCCTGGCGCTGTTTGTGACGCGGGTTTTTGCTGCATATAACGCGCACTACGCCGTGACGTTTGATTATTCTGCAAAATTCACAAATTGGTTTGACCGATGGTCTTACTTTCATTTGTTGCAGACCTCCTTGAGAAATTCTTATCCTTTTGGATTTTGTTTGTTATTTGTATCTATATGTGATTCGCCCACGGGTCAAATCGTATGGCGAAAGCTCCAACTGCACACGGTCACCCGGAAGAATTCTGATAAAGTTCATTCTCATTTTTCCGGATACATGGGCCAGTATTTTGTGACCGTTTTC
>JAZRZG010000062.1:0-1090 GCA_045601305.1 Synergistaceae bacterium | reverse complement strand
CAGTGTAAACTCCATGCTTGCTTCACTAAATGCCTTGTTCACCTTTTTAGGTTGGACGGAGCTGAAGGTCAAAGCCCTGAAGCTGCAAAAGTCGATATATTGCCCGGAGGAAAAGGAGCTTACCAAAGCCGAGTATTTACGCTTGGTGCAGACTGCCGAGCAAGGCGGCAATGAACGGTTAAGTCTGATACTGCAAACCATATGCGGTACAGGTATTCGTGTTAGTGAGCTGCCGTTTATCACGGTAGAAGCAGCCCGACGCGGTGAAGCGGTTGTCAACTGCAAAGGCAAAACACGCACGGTGTTTTTAGTCAAAGAGCTGCGCCGCAAGCTGCTGCGTTACGCTTCTCGGCACAAAATAAAAACCGGTTCCGTTTTCGTCACAAGAAACGGTAACCCGGTCAGCAGGTCAAATATTTGGCGTGAGATGAAAGCACTGTGCAGGGCAGCGAATGTAAACCCGTCCAAAGTCTTTCCGCATAACCTTCGCCACCTGTTCGCAAGGGTGTTTTATGCGCTTGAAAAAGATACTGCCAAGCTTGCGGATATCTTAGGGCATACCAGTATAAATTCAACGAGGATTTATATTATTTCAACAGGTGATGAGCATAGGAAGCGTATGGAGAGGATGAAGCTGGTCGTTTAAACGCACCCTACTACTGCATTTCACTTTAATATTTACATCTATTTTAAAAAACAGTTGTAAACTGTAGGGGAGCGCATTGCGCACCGGAAAATAGAAGAAGAACGAAAGCTCTTGCAAGTAACCCCCTCCGTCAGCCTTACGGCTGACACCTCCCCAAAGGGCGGCTTTCCTACGCAAAGGCTCCACATGGGTAGCCGAAGGCGTCCGAACGGTAGTGAATGACAGTCCGGTGGACTGTCAGAGCCGTGAGGTGACCGAGCCGCAGCGAGACGCTGTCACGAAGTGACTGAGGGGGTTCGGGTTCTTGTGCAAAGGTTTGCGCGGTAGTGATGTAGAACCTAAAAGCCTCCCTTGTGTAAAGGTTCGCGCGGTAGTGATGTAGAACCTAAAAGCCTCCCTTGTGTAAAGGGAGGTGGCACGGCTTCAGCCGTGACGGAGGGATTG
>JAZRZG010000061.1:0-5185 GCA_045601305.1 Synergistaceae bacterium | reverse complement strand
CTAGCCCGCAGGATAAATACCTATATGGATAGTTTACCTAACTGGGAAAAGTTAAGCAGTAGCCGCCACTGCGCTAACCTCTACGGGACGCAGCGCGGATACCGTAAAAAAATTACGGAAGAAGATAACACAGAGGACGATTTATAGTATGGAACGAATAAAGCTACGACAAGTAAAGGTAGGTACTATCATAGGCCAGCGAATATGCACGGACGCAGAAAGGTATTACAGTGCACCTGAAAGCTCAGCGTATTTGTATAATGACCGTAAGATAGTAAAGGGCGAGTACCATAAATGCGGAAGCTGCGGGTACAGGCACCGTAAGCAATGCACAAAAATAGCCTGCTTATATGCCGAAAGGTCCGACGGCAAAACTATCATTATGGAAAAAATATAAAGGATATGAAAATACTATTAGTGATTTTGGCAATAGTGGCCGTACTGATTTTCGCAGCTGTTTTGGCTATTCTGGCGGCGCTGCTTCTGGCAGTCTCAGGATACCCGGAAAATGTAAACAAAGAGCCGGAAAATGTAAACGGAGTAAACAAAAAATCCGAGGACGCGAAAACGGACGATTTGGGCGAAATGTAAACAAGATTTTTTGTTTACACGTTTGTTTACACGTTTGTTTACACGATAAAACACTACTACCCAATAATTTAGACGGTTGTAAACAATGTAAACAACAAAATTAGTAAAAAGATATAAAGTATGTTATTTATAGAGTTATATAGACTTATGCACGTAAAAACGCATACATATACGCGTATAGGGTATAATGTTAGAAACTCTGTTTACAATGCTACTTTGTTTACAATGGAAAAAAAGATAGAAAATTTAGTACGCCACGCGCAGGTATCAGAGAAAGCGATAGAGCGCTATTTATGCGACGTAGTAAAGAGGCTGGGCGGTATCTGTCTCAAATACTCTAACCCGAATATGGTAGGATACCCGGACAGGGTGGCTTTGCTGCCTGAGGGCCGTACTGTCTGGATAGAGCTAAAGAGTAAGGGACAGAAACCGGAAAAGAGGCAGGCCGTACGATTTGCCGAAATGGAGCGTATAGGGCACACCGTCTACGTGGCAGACAGCAAAGAAAGTATTAACGGAATTTTCGAGGACTTGAACTATGATATATAGACCCTACGAATATCAGCACACCGCTACGCAGTGGATTATAGATAAGCCCCGCTGCGGCCTGTTTCTGGATATGGGACTAGGTAAAACCGTCTCTACCCTGACAGCCGTACAGCAGCTGATAGATGACGGCGACGTAGAGCGCGTTTTAGTGGTAGCGCCTAAAAAGGTGGCAGAAACCACGTGGAGCACTGAGGCTGAAAAATGGGACCACCTACAGGGCCTGAGAGTGGTAAAGGTGCTTGGAACGGAAAAGCAGCGCTGCTTAGCCCTGTCACAGAAAGCGGACGTATACGTAACCGGCAGGGATAATTTCGTATGGCTGGTAGGAAAGTACGGCGGCCAGCTGCCGTTTGACGCTTTGATAATTGACGAGCTTACCAGTTTCAAGAGCGCAAAAAGCCAAAGGTTTAAGGCTATGCGGATGGCGGCCCCTACTGTCGAGCGCGTTATAGGTCTGACCGGGACACCGGCACCAAACGGCCTAATAGACCTGTGGGCGCAAATGTACTGTATAGACTGCGGGCAGCGTCTGGGCAAATCGGTAAGCCGGTACAGAGAGACGTATTTTGAAACGCACCGCTGGAATAGCATAGTAGTACGCTGCGACGTGCGTAGCGGCTGTGCGGACATTATCCGGGACAAGATCGCGGATATTTGCCTAAGTATGCAGGCCAAAGACTATTTGCAGCTGCCGGATATGATAACCCACACCGAACAGGTGGAATTAAGCCCCAAAATCCGGGAGCGCTATAATGAGTTTGAGCGTGAAAAGGTTTTAGAGTTTCAGAGCGAACACGGCACCGAGCCTGCAAACATACTGGCTAACTCAGCCGCCGGGCTTATGAACAAACTAAGCCAGTTTGCTAACGGGGCAGTTTACGACGAAGATAAGAACGTACACGAAATCCACGACGAAAAATTAGAGCGTCTGGCTGAGATAGTGGAAGCGGCTAACGGTAATAACGTGCTGGTATTCTACCAGTACAAACACGATATACCGCGTATTACGTCGAAGCTCAAAGGCTATACCGTCAGAACCTACGAGGGCGAAAAGGACCTAAACGACTGGAACGCTGGAAAGATAGACGTACTGTTAGCGCACCCGGCCAGTACAGCGTATGGCCTGAATATGCAGCAGGGCGGCCATTATATCGTATGGTTTGGGACCGGATGGAACCTAGAGCACTACCAGCAGGCTAACGCCAGACTGCACAGGCAGGGACAGCCGTACCCGGTACAGGTCTATAGGCTTATTTGCAGTGGCACCGTGGACGAAAGGGCCTGCGCAGCGCTGGAAAACAAGAAAGGCGTACAGCAGGGATTATTAGACAGCCTGAACTATTTACTAAGAAAATATACCGCAAAATGAGTGACCGCAAGCGTATAAACATATCTGTAGATCCTGAGACCTACGACAGACTTACACAGCTGAAAGAGGCGTACGGCTTTAAGAACCTCTGCGAGCTGATGGTAGCTTTCAGCCATATACTGATAGACCGTATGGAAACCCCGGCTAGGCGTAAGTATGATATACCGGAAGATAACGGGCAGTACATAGACAGTATGTTTAGCGATTTGGCAGGGGCAGAGGCAGAGGACGATAACAGCGTAGTAGTGAACGGCAGACGTATACACAACCACAACAGGTAACACAATGGCAAAGGATAAGGAATACCAGCAGCTGATACATACTGGCAGATGGCTAAAGCTCAGACGTGATACACTGACAGCGCACCCCTGCTGCCAGCTATGCGAACAGAGAGGCGAGATTACAGCAGCTACAGAGGTGCACCACGTTAGACCTGTAGAGGACGCATTTAGCCGGGCAGAGAAAGCGCAGCGAATGTATGACCCACACAACCTGTTAGCCCTGTGCCACGACTGCCACGTACAGGTACACGTAGAGTTAGGCAGAAGCGGTAAGGCAGCAACAGCGAAGCGGAACGCAGAGCACGTGGCGGCTATCTGCGGTAAGTTTTTTGGCGACGACTGACAGAGACCGGGGGCGGTTTTTTATTGAGGGGCACCCTGCGTTAAACCTCGCCCCCACTTTTGAGCGACGCAGAGTAAATTTTTGAATTTTCGGAACTTTCGTAAAAAATGCTTAAAAATTTGGATTTATGGCAAAAAGTGTAGCAGATTACCGGGCTGAAATCGTAAAGGCCCTGAAAGCAAACAACCGATACAGCCGCGGGCTGGATATGCAGATACAGTCACTGGCTACGGCTATGCGGGCGCTGGAGATCGCTAACGCTGATATAGACGGGCTGGACTGTACCTACGTCTACGAAACCACGCGCTACGGCGAAAAGATGGTACCGCACCCGGTATTTAAGGTGGCGAAAGACGCGCAGGACCTTATTACCAGACAGCTAAAGGCTCTGGGCCTGACTGCTGAGGATCTGGCAGGCGACGTAGAGGACGACCCGTTAATAGACTTAACAAAAAAGCTAAGTAAGAAGCGCACGAAGCCGGTAATACTGAAACCGGAAAAGGCAGAAAAAAGTATATGACAGAGGACGAAAAAGACCGCCTGCGACGGGCGAAAGAGGACGTAACGGCTTTGCTGAAAGCCACACGGATAGCCAGCTACCGACTTACTGAGGTGGATAGCCGGTTAGACGCGTACGTACGTGAGGTAGCCGGGCACCCTGACAGACATAACCTGTTTGAGCAGCTGGCCGTAGCGCGGTTTTTCAGACTGATAGACAAATACGGTATTAACGTATCAGAGGTGCAGCGCTTTTATGAACTGTACGAAAGCCTGTATTTTCCGGGCGTGAACGGGACGCAGCGCTACAAGCTGACACCCGTACAGTGTTTCCAGTTTGGCAGTATCTACGCTTTCTGGGATGGTCCGCGCCGCATAGTCAGAGAGGCCCTGTTTTACGTGCCGCGCAAATTCAGTAAGACCACCAGCAGCGCTGCGCTGGCTATAGACGATCTGCTATACGGCGACGCTAACGCGGAAAGCTATACCGGTGCAAACAGCAGCGATCAGGCTAAAAAGTGCTTCGACGTAATCCGCGGCTGCATAAAGAAGCTGGACCCAAAGGAACGCCGGTATACTGTCAATGAGCAACAAATAAAGAGCCGCCGAAAGGATCGCACGGCTTTTGCCCAGTGCCTGACGGCTAACGCCAGAACCAAAGACGGTCTGAACGCCAGCACCGTTATTATGGATGAATTTAGCCAAGCCCGCGACAGTGAGCTACTGACGGTACTAACTACCTCTATGGGCGTGCGGCTTAATCCGCTTACCACGATTATTACCACTGCGTCCGACGTTTTCGACGGGCCGTTTTACGAAATGCTACAGGGCTACAAATCCGTACTGCTGGGCGAATATGAGGACGACAGCGTATTTATCCATATTTTCGAGCCTGACGTAGACGACCCAGAGGACGAAGAAAGCACGTGGTACAAAGTGCACCCGCATTTAGGCGTAACGGTAAACATAGAGTTTTACAGGCAGGAATACAAAAAGGCGCTGCGTGATGGCTCAGAGGCTATGTTAGCTTTCCGTACAAAGCTGCTTAATATCTACGCTGAGAACGAACAGCGCAGCTGGATTAGTAGCACGCTGGCCCGCCATATCAGTAAGCCGCTGGCGCTGGATGGTATCAAAGGCCGCCCGGACGCTATGGCCGCTATAGACCTTTCCGAAAGCGACGACTTCAGCGCTGTTACTTTCGGTATGTATAGCCCTGAGGGTAAAAGTTTCTTTTTCCATACGGCCTATTTTTTCCCTGAGGGTGCGTTAAAGGGGCACGTAAACGAAAAGCTATACCGGGTCTGGGTAGAAAAAGGTTATCTGAACCTGACACCGGGCGACGTTATAGACTACCGGGTAATCGTAAACTACATACTGAAAATTAATAAATACGTCCGTATACTCAGGATCGGTTACGACCCGTGGAAATCGCAAGAGGTAATAAATATGCTGGCCGCGTCCGGTGCGTCTAACGTCCTGACAGGCGTAAAGCAGACCTACGGCACGTTTACGGCCCCGGTAGAATCCTTTGAGCACGGCGTTAAAACGGGC
>JAZRZG010000060.1:0-3104 GCA_045601305.1 Synergistaceae bacterium | reverse complement strand
CCAGCAATCACCAAAACAGAAAGTAGCGTAACTGCAATTTTTGCAGCCTTTGGCTTTGCAAAAACCATAAGTTTTGTAAAAACAAATGTAAGAACTCCGACAAGAGAAACCGCAAAAATCGGATGAAAATATCTGCTGAAGCCTTCTTGAAAAAAATCAACAACTTGAATATGCGCGGTTTTGGCAACAACAAGAAAATAACATACTAAGGGTATAAAAATCAAGCTATATCGCTTTACTGCCAAATTTGAAGCATTTGCACCTTGCAAATCTGTCTTTTTCGCAGGCTTGAACTTGTATTCATAAATACAGAGAGCAACAGCTAAAATGATGAACACGATCATCATACCGCCGAAAAGTTCGTTGTTCATAATTTTTCCGCTACGAATAAGTCTTGCAATATAATCTGTTCCACTTCCTGCATTTGTCAAAGATTCCGTTGCACGTGAACTATGCAGCAGATGTTTGATTGTACTGGGATAAATTATCAGCATCGTTCCGCCTGCAAACAACTGTGCAAAAGAAAACTTTAACAGCCCTCTGTATTCACAATCAATCAGCAGCTGTACTGCATAAACAAAAGAAAGCAGGATAGCGTAAAATGCGCAGTAATAGTGCGTCATCGAACTAAGCAACGTTACGGCGAATATCTTCACACAAAATTTATTTGTAATGGGTTTTCCAACCTGCTTTACAAAAAGATACGTGTTCAGCGTAATCCAAAACATTGCTGCAGTGTACATCCTGAAAAATGCCGCTGCGTTGCAAAGCGCTGACGAACCGGCGACCACAAGCGAAACTGCAGTGAGAATAAATTTGTTGTCAGTAAAAACACGAACAAAATTTCTGATTACAAACAATATCAGCAGCATAAAACAAATATTTATGCTTCCCGCAAACCATTTGGAAAAAACGCCAGGAAAAAATGAGCAGACAAAATGCAACAGCAGCGTATAAAGCGGCGGATGACAGTCATTTATCATATTATGCCATGCGTTGGCAAAATCAAAACTGTGCCCGACTTCAACTGACAAAGTTTTAGCCATTGTGTCAGAATTTGCAGACGGTCCCTTAAAAATATACGCGGCATCGCCGGAAGGTGTCGGAACTGCCTCTGCATATTTGTTCGCAATAATATGCATACAGTGCTCATTCGGGTGATAGTAACATTTCTGATATATAGTGAAAACAAGCAAGGTAAAAAACAGTAGAAAGAAAAATACTGCTGTAAAATCTCTTTTTGTATTTTTGTGTACAGAGACTACTGCTTTTACGTTTTCGTCAGCTTTCAATTCACTCACACCCACACGCCCGCACGCCGTCACTTCAGGAAAAATTATTTCTTTCCCGTACTGCCGAAACCTCCAGCAGCACGTTCTGTTTCTTCAAGCTCGCAGACAGTTTCAAACGAGGCTTTGGCAACTTCCGCAAAGACCATCTGAGCTATTCTGTCGCCTATTTCAATTTTGAAGTCTTCCTTGCTAAGATTGGCAAGAATGACTTTAACTTCTCCGCGATAGTCAGAATCTATTGTTCCCGGGGAATTAAGTACGGTTATGCCGTGTTTCAGCGCAAGTCCGCTTCTCGGACGCACCTGAGCTTCAAATCCTGCCGGTATTTCAAGAAACAGACCAGTAGAAACACAGTTGCGCTCGCCTGCAGAAATTGTAACTGCTTCTGCTGCCCTTAAATCCATGCCTGCAGAGCCTTCTGTAGCATACTGCGGAAGGGTGATACCTTCCGCAGTTTTAACTTTTACCGTAATTTTCATCTACTTTCTCTCAAAACGGCGAACAGGTTTATGTTCTGTCTTTTTGAAATCGCCGTCGCGGCGCGGCGCTTTGTCACGTTTTGGCGCGGGCGCGCTTTCGGGAAATGCGGCGTATTTGATTTCACGCGCTTTTTCAATTTCAATCTGTTCGGTATATTCAGAATTCTGCGCAAGTGAATCAAAGCCCGGGATAAGCGGCTTGCGGGTGAGGTTTACTCTGCCCATGTCATCTATTTCCTTGACCTGAACAAGCACCTTATCGCCGATTTCAAAAGCATCTTCAATTTTCGGCACTCTGCGTGTCGTAATTTCGCCTACATGCAGCATACCTTCCTTGCCCGGCAGAACTTCAACAAACGCGCCAAAGGAAAGCATTCTTGTAACTGTTCCCACGAACATTTCTCCGACTTCCGCTTCTCTGACTATGTCATTTATCATTTTGCGCGCAGATTCCGCACAGTCAAGGTTTACCGCCGCAATGTGAATAATACCGCTGTCTTCGACGTCAACTTTCGCGCCTGAAACTGCAACGATATTGCGAATAACCTTTCCACCGCTGCCGATTACATCGCGTATTTTTTCAGGGTCAATAGTCATTGTAATTATCTTCGGAGCCGTAGGGGCTATTTCAGGACGCGGCTGGCTGATTGTCGCGTCCATTATGTCAAGTATCTGCATTCTGCCTTTTTTAGCCTGCGCAAGTGCTTCAACGAGAACCTGACGCGTAATGCCGCCGGCTTTGTTGTCCATCTGAAGGGCGGTAATTCCGTCGCGCGTACCTGCAACTTTAAAATCCATGTCTCCGTAATGATCTTCGAGCCCCTGAATATCTGTCAGGATATTGTAGTTTTTGCCGTCGGAAACAAGTCCCATCGCTATACCTGCAACTTGTTTTTTAATCGGAACACCCGCAGCCATCATAGCAAGGCTGCCGCTGCATACGCTTGCCATTGAACTTGAGCCGTTTGACTCCAGAATATCGGACACCTGACGTACTACGTACGGAAAATCTTCTTCCGCAGGGAACATTGGGCGAAGCGCGCGTTCAGCAAGTGCGCCGTGCCCTATTTCACGGCGTCCCGGACCTCTCATAGGCTTAATTTCGCCTACTGAATACGGCGGGAAATTGTAGTGCAGAATAAATCTTTTCGCAGGTTCATCAAGTTTGAGTCCATCGAGTATCTGGTCATCGGCACCAATCATTCCGAGTGTCGTTACACCAAGCGACTGTGTTTCGCCGCGCGTAAAGAGCGCAGAGCCGTGCGTCATTGTAAGGATGTCAATTTCGCAGGTGATTTTGCGAAGCTCGTCCATCGCGCGTCCGTCCGAGCGT
>JAZRZG010000059.1:0-1205 GCA_045601305.1 Synergistaceae bacterium | reverse complement strand
AGCACGGTCATCACATTCTTCCATGAATGCATGGAGCCGCGCAAAGCTAAAGACAACTGCACCACCGGCAAGCTATATGACGTGTGCCGAGCATGGTGCGTTGACAACAATAACGGCTACGCCGAGACAGCCCGTGCCTTCCGCGATAAGCTGTGCGAGTATCTCGGCCGCAGCTATAAGGAGTTGACCGTGCATACGGAAAACGGCACCTGCTACCGGGACTATACGCTGTCCTTGGAGACGAAGCGGCAGTACGTGCGCGCCTACGGCTACGACAGCGTGTCATGACCGTCAGGCTTTGCTGACACTGTCAGGACCGAAAACACATTGATTATCAATGCCTTTGGCGTTTTCCTGACAGTTCTGACAGTATTTTTACTTAATGGGAATAAATGTAATAAGGTACAAAAGAGAAAATACAGCTCCGACAAACTGTCAGTTGTGTCTGGTCAGAGCTGTTTTGCTTACGCGTCAAAGGGTTTCGGGCCCTGACGCTGTCAGCAAAAACTGAAACAAGGAGGTCATTTATGACACAGGAAATAACGCCTGCTCTGCTCATTCGCAAGAGCAACATCTCGCCGCTTCTCTGGATCGTTCAGTATAGAGGCAAGAAGCTTTACTTCGAGAGCTTCCGTGAAGCAATCCTGTTTTGCAAGGGAACATCTTTGAGAACTTGAAAAAACGCCTATACCCCCTCTTGGTTTCCCGCTATTGTGCGTGGAGCCCCGCGCCGTTGCCCGAAGGCGAAAGCTGTAGAGATCAAGACCGCCCCTCCTCTTTGCGGGAAGGGCGGTCTTGTATGATCGGCCGAGATTAGGGACACAATATAAGAAATTATTTCCATGGAGAAAAGGTTGAAACATTGCAATTTAAGCACCATACCGAAAAAAGGGCGCAAAAACAAGACCATCTTTCGGTGGCCAAAAAACGATATGAAGATGTAGTTATGCAGGGTCAGGAGCCGTCACCAAATAACCTTGACGCTGAAGGATAAATACGGCATCTTCAATGGAAACCTCTCTGTGCGCAGGAGGCAGATCAGATTTGCGATAAAGCTCCGCATTGTACGGCTCATTCTTTTTAAGGATGTTGTAGATGGCAGTCAACAGCATCCGCGCAATAGCAATAATCGCCTTCTTGTGACCACGCCGTTTTTTGAGGTTGAGGTAGCGGCTACGGATTTCAGGAGCTTTCTTTCCTTTGAT
>JAZRZG010000058.1:0-1401 GCA_045601305.1 Synergistaceae bacterium | reverse complement strand
CCATTAAGCGATACAGTGCATACGACACTTTGCAGATTGTATTATCTGTGGCTTGTTGTAGGAGGAATGCCGGAAGCAGTACAGCGCTACGTTGACAGACATGACATAGCTGAAGTAGCCTCTTATCAGAAAGACATACTCGAACAGTACAGACTCGATATATCAAAATACGCGCAGGGTGCTGAAAAAGCAAAAATCAGAGCAGTATTTGACAGACTTCCGTCGCAGCTTAACGACAGAAAACGCCGTTTTATCGTCAACTCGCTTGGCAGCACAGTACGCCTTGTCAACTACGAAGAATGTTTCAAATGGCTTGAAGAAGCAGGCATTGCAATACCCTGCCGCAATGTTACCCGACCTGAAACACCGCTGTCCCTCAACGAAAAACACGCACTTTTCAAACTGTTTATGAATGATACAGGGCTGCTCTGCGCCTCGTGCCTTGAAAACGTACAATTTGCGCTGCTGAACGGTGAAGTTTCAATAAAACTCGGCAGCATACTTGAAAACGCTGTCGCGCAGCAGCTTAAAAGCAACGGTTTCAGCCTCAATTATTTTGACTCCAAAAAATACGGAGAAATTGACTTTGTGTTACAAAACGGAGAGGCAGTGCTTCCTGTTGAAGTAAAATCCGGAAATGACTACAAAAAACACAAGGCACTTGACAACATACTTGCGGTACCTGAATGGAACATCAGACAGGCATACGTTTTATGCAAAGACAATCTGCACAAAGAAGGGGCAGTAGTTTACCTCCCGTGGTATATGTCAGTATGTATCACACCGCCTCAAATGCCTGAAAAATACATAAGCGCAGTTGACATAAGCGCACTGTATAAATAATGAAAAAAATCCCGCCGGAACAGCGGGATTTTTGATATGCGGAGTTGTTGCGGCTGAATTGACGGTGGAGGACTGAGTCTCGTTAAAAAATGGTAAAAAAATACTCAAGAAATGCGCGGGAAATATGATGTAATTTCTGTTGACAGTGTTATAATGAAAATGGATAGTGTTGTGTACAAAAACGTTGAAGATAAAGGCGGCAGAAAAATGATGATAACAAGAAAAACAAAGAAAAACCGTGTGGCAAGGTTTGGAAAAGCGGGCGCAGCAGCGATTGTATTCGCGCTGTTTTGTGCGCTGATTTTCGCGGGAGGCTGCGGCGGAGGCGGCTCTTCCTCCGGCGGTCAGTCGGCGCCGGTCTCACAGGATATACCTGACAGCAGCGAAGCAGTCGCGGTAATGAATGCCTACGGCGGGGCGCGCCCAAGCACGGAAAACGGCGACGGTTTTTTCAGAACGGAAGACGAAAACGGTGAAAAATCAGACTGGCAGCTCACAGCCGCCGCTCCCGACAGTCTCTATGCGTCGGCGACGGAAATAATCGTCCCTGCAAGCGTT
>JAZRZG010000057.1:0-25926 GCA_045601305.1 Synergistaceae bacterium | reverse complement strand
CTCCGCGGAGTCAAACGTTCGTTTGGCTGATATTGTCAGTATAAGACTTCCGCAAGTCTCCGAACGTTTGGGAGTTCGCCCGCAAGCAAGGCATATAAAATTTGTTTCTTGCCCCTACATATACAAAAACGATTTTTCTTGTCAAATTGGCAACCTATTTTTGAAAAAAATCCTTAATTTTTTTACGCCTGCATACCGCTGGCGTTTTTTTGTGCGAAAAAACAGGAAAAAGCAAAAAAGTGGTTGCCATATTGCATGTAAAAATCGTTTTTGTATATAGAGCGGATGGAGATGTCGCAAAAAAAAATATAAGGAGGTTTCACGATGGTAACGAAAATTGATCATGCAGCAACGGCGGCGTTAAAACGCGAAAAATTGTTTTTGCGGCAAAAAATATTTTGCAAATGGGCTGCAAGCGGCTTATAATATTTGCGAGGTGAGCAACTATGGCAAATCAGACATGGAATCCGGAAAATTACAACAAAAGCGCACGTTTCATCATTGAATTCGGCAAGCCGGTAATTGAACTTCTTAATCCTCAAAAAGGTGAAAGAATTTTAGACCTTGGCTGCGGCACAGGCATCCTTGCGAAAGAGCTTATGGATATAGGCTGTGAAGTGGTGGGGCTTGACTCAAGCCCGGAAATGGTTGAAGCAGCAAGACAAATCGGAATAGACGCACGTCTCATAGAGGGTGTTGAATTTGAGAGCCGTAACAAATTTGAGGCGGTTATCAGCAATGCGGCAATACACTGGATGCAGGACAAATATCTTGTTGTTCGCAAGGTGTGGCAGGCGCTTAAGCCCGGAGGCCGTTTTGCGGCTGAATGCGGCGGAGACGGCTGTTTGCGCATTGTGCGTGAGGGCATGAAAATTGCTCTTGCGAAGCGCGGTATAGACTACAAGGCAAGAAATCCGTGGAAATTCTGTGAATATGGCGAGTTTACGGAAATTCTTAAAGCGCAGGGTTTCAATATTGAATACATAGCCCGCATTGACAAGCCGACTGAACTTGACGAAGACGGACTTCGCGGATGGCTGAAGGTGTTTGCCAACAGTCATGTTGAAGGGTTCAGCGAGGAAGAAAAAGAAACGTTTTACGATGAAGTCGAAGCGTACTGCAAGCCGATGCTCTGCAAAAACGGCAGATGGTACGTGGATTACGTGAGGCTGAGGTTTCTTGCTGTGAAGCCTGAGGAAGAATAAAGGTTAATAAAAACGCCTGCGTATGCCGGCGTTTTGAATTTTCAAGCTGGGGTGTTACTTGAAACTGGGGATGCAATCAAACAAAATCCAAGTAGTTTTGTTATGCGGGAAAGCTATTCAGTCTGACCGCGCATAACGATTTTTGTTTCAACAAGTTTTCCGTTTTTTGTTTCTGCTTTGACGAAATGTCCGTCAGGTGTGATCCAGTAGGCTGTTGAGCCTATGTAAACAAGTTTATCGCTCATGTAATCCCTCCTTTTTGTTCATCTGTACACCGCGTTAGGCGGCGTGGTATTTTTGCTTACGGCAGGGAATGATACAACGCATTTTTCGTTTTGTCAAACGTGTTTTGCGCAAAACAAAAAATAAGGGGGCAATGCCCCTCTTATTTTTATGAAGTACAATGCCGGAATTAAAGGAAGAACCCTCTGAGCTTGATGTTTTCGGCAACGCGTTCGATTGCAACGCAGAATGCCGCGCGGCGCATTGTAACGTTATGAGCGATTGAATATTTGAAGACACGTTTGAAGTTTGTTTCCATAATTTTTATCAGACGCGCGTCATATTCTTCCGCTGTCCAGAAAAATCCGGCAAGGTTCTGCGCCCATTCGAAATAGGAGCCGATAACTCCGCCGCTGTTGGCAAGGAAATCAGGGACAACATGGACTCCTCTTTTTTCAAGTATTTTGTCTGCTTCGGGTGTTGTAGGACCGTTGGCGCCTTCAACGATATATTTTGCCTTAATGAGCTTGGCGTTGTTTTCGTTAATAACGCCTTCAAGCGCACAGGGGCAGAGAACGAGACAGTCCTGCGCAAGAATGTCTTCGTTTGACATTTTTACAAGTCCCAGCTGGTCGTAGCCTTCAAGCAGACCTTTGTGTTCCCTTGCGTAACGGGCAGCCGTAGGAACATCAATTCCGTTGTCGCAGTAATAACCGCCGGTTATGTCGCTTATGCCTACAATCTTAGCGCCTGAATTGTGCAGGAAAAGCGCGTTGTTGAGTCCGACATTGCCGAAACCCTGAACGATAATTTTGGCATTCTTAAATTCGTCAGCGCCGGCTTCGAGCATCTCTTTGACGCAGGTGTAAACGCCCAGTCCCGTTGCTGAGGTGCGTCCTTCAGAACCCCAGTAGGAAATTGGTTTTCCTGTAATCATCGCGGGTTCAAAACGACCGTGAAGTTTTGAAACGGTGTCCATAATCCAGACCATTTCCTGACCGCCTGTTGCAACGTCAGGCGCAGGAATGTCATCCCAGTCGCCTATAACTTTTGAGATGCGTGCCGCGAAGATTCGTGTCATACGTTCGCGCTCATTTTTTGAAAGTTTTGAAGCATCAACGCAGATACCGCCTTTGCCGCCGCCGTAAGGAATACCGGCAAGGGCGCATTTCCAGGTCATAAGCATAGCGAGAGCTTCGCATTCGTCCATGTCAACCCCGGGATGATAGCGAAGTCCGCCTTTTGAAGGACCGCACGCTGTTGAATGCTGTACGCGATATCCGTCAAAAACTTTTACGGTGCCGTCATCCATCTGAACAGGAACAGAAACCTTGATCGCACGCTCAGGGCGGCACAGGATTTCAATCAGTCCCTTGTCAAGTTTCATCTCTTCTGCGGCGTCGTAGAAGTTTTCGAGCGCTGTTTTGAGAAGCACGTTGGTCGATGTACGTCTGGTAAGTTTAGCCATGATATTGCCTCCTCTGGTCTGACTAATCTAAGCTATGCAGATTTTTTAACGAGTAAGTATTTTACATCGTTTATGTGCACTATGTAAACAGTTGTTTTTGCATAATTTAAAATTTATTAAGAGAAATTGTTAAAAAACAGTTTCAACCTTACGAAATAAAAATAAAATCGCAAAAACAGCTGCGATTTTAAAGTATTATTGATGATATGGAATTAAAAGAGCTCGTAAAGTTTGACGAGAATTACCGCCGCCGCAAAGCCCGGCAGCATATTCATCGGACGGAGTTTTTTGAGCTCCATCATGTTAATCCCAACAGCCATAAGCATAATTCCGCCTACCGCAGTCATTTCCGTTATTGCTGTTTCGGTCATGAACGGGGCAAGCCAATTTGCCGCTATTGTGAACATTCCCTGATACAGAAAGACCGGAATTGAGGAGAAGATGACACCGAAGCCCATTGTTGCAGAGAAGGCGATATTCGTTATTCCGTCTATCATGCCTTTTGTCAGAAGTGTTGTCGGAAAATGCCCGAAGCCCTCTTCAAGACCGCCCATGACAGCCATTGAGCCGGTGCAAAATATCAGGGTTGTGCTTACAAAGCCTTTTGAAAAACCGCTTCCGCAGTCTCCGAGTTTTCTTTCAACAGCATCACCCAGCAGTTTCAGCATGCCGTCGAAATCTATCGCTTCACCGATTAATGAGCCGAGTGCTATACTTGCGACCATAATTAGCGGGTGGCGTGATTTAAGGGCATAGGAAATGCCAAGCAGAATGACGTAGATCTCAAGCCCCATGACAGGCATTTCAAGCAGCCGCATAGGCAGCCTCTTTTTAATGATAAGACCAAGCAGACCGCCTGTGACAATCATCAGGGCATTGGCAAGTGAGCCGAACAGCGGGATATGTGTAAAATTTTCCATCATGCCTTGTCCCTGAAATTTGCTTCTACTATGACTATGTCACGCCGGCGCGTGCTTACGGGAAACTGACGGGGATAACTTTCAGCGGTGGTTTCTGTGATGTCTATGGTGTGGTAAAGCAGCTTCATTTCGCAGCGGTCTTTCAGTGAAAGCGCCGTCCGCTGGACAAACGCAACAGCAGTGCGCTCGTTGTCAAAAAGCTGCGCGCACACGATTTTGCCGTTATGAGTGATTTTTGCTATCCAGCTGCTGTTGTCCATACTGCATTCCTTTCGGATAGTTTATTATAGCGCAATTTTCTGCCTTGAGAGAAATCAAAATGACGGTGCTTTCATTTTTTGCTTTTGCACGGTAAATAAGTGTTATCATATTTGCGAAGGGAGTCTGAAATAAGTGTTGTTCAATGACTTTGCAGTTATCGCAAAAATTTTGAAACGGTGCGGCGTGCGGCAGGACACTGATAATGTTTGCTCGCTTCTGAAGAAAATCAGGAAACTCGACGGTAAATTTGTTTTTGAACATCATGCTCCCGCAAAAGAGGCTGTATACGGCGCATTCGGAGAACTTGACGAACGCGTTGTTTCCGCTGTTAAAGCCATTGGCATGGAAAGGCTTTATTCACACCAGAGCCGCGCTGTTAAATATGCGCTTGCCGGCGGTGACTTTGTAATTGCAACGCCAACGTCGTCAGGGAAAACGTTCTGTTACAATCTTCCTGTATGTGATGCCGCGGTACGCGACTGTTCTTCCCGTGCGCTGTATCTTTTTCCTACCAAAGCGCTTGCACAGGATCAGCTGAAAGAACTCGACAGGCTGTCCCAAATGCTTGGAGGCGCCGTTAAAAGTTTCACCTACGACGGAGACACTCCGCCGGCAAAACGCAGACTTGTACGCGACGAAGGAAACGTAATTATTACAAATCCCGACATGCTTTCCTCCGGAATTTTACCGCATCATGCGGCGTGGGAAAAGTTTTTTCGCAATTTGAAATATATTGTGGTTGACGAACTTCATTCTTACAGAGGGGTTTTCGGTTCGCACCTTGCCAACCTGTTTGCAAGACTTGAAAGAATATGCGAATTTTACGGCTCACACCCTGTTTTCATCTGCTGTTCTGCTACAATAGCCAACCCGAAGCAGCATGCCGAGGCGCTTACAGGGCGAAAAATGAAGCTGATTGCAAGAAATGGCGCGCCGTCTTCCGAAAAAAGTTTTTTTGTTTATAACCCTAAACTTTTGGACAAAAAGCGCGGAATACGCCGTTCGTCGCTGTTTGAAAGCGCAAGAATCGCTTCGGAAGCAATATGTTCAGGCATTTCAACGATTGTTTTCACTCGGTCAAGACAGAATGTCGAACTGCTGCTCAAAACAGTTCGCAGAAAGCTGCTGGACAACGGAAAATCGCCGGAACTTGTCGCAGGCTACAGAAGCGGGTATCTGCCAAAAGAACGGCGCGCGATAGAAACAGGGCTGCGTGACGGCAGAATACGCGGCGTCATAAGTACAAACGCTCTGGAACTTGGCGTTGACATAGGATCTCTGGAGTTTGCTGTGCTGCACGGTTATCCCGGAAGCGTTGCCAGTTTAAGACAGCAGATTGGAAGGGCAGGAAGACGCGGCAAGTTTTCGGCGGCAGTTATGGTAGCTTCTTCGGACGCGGCGGACAGATTTATTGCCGAAAATCCGCAAATACTTGTAAACGCGCCGTCCGAACGCGCAAGAATTAATCCATCGAATCCGTATGTTTTTGTCAGTCACGTACTCTGCTCAGTTTTTGAGCTGCCGTTTCGCAAAGGGGATAAATTTGCGGGACAGAATATTGACAACATACTTGATTACTATGCGAAGCGTAATGTGTTAAGAGCCGCGGAAACAGCCAGCGGAGTGATATATACATGGAACAGCAGTGTATATCCAGCCGCGGAATTTTCCCTTCGCTGCGCGTCAGGGGAGTATTACAGCATTCTTGATATTACGGAACAAAGCCGTGTACGGCTTATAGGCACTATTGACAAGTCTTCTGCACCTTTGCTTGTGTTTCCGGGCGCTGTATATGTTCATGCGGGGCAGAGCTATCTTGTGCGCAAACTTGATGCAGAAAAGCACGAATGCCGCGTTGTTCTGACTTCCTGTGATTACTTTACGGAAAGTGAAAGTGTATTGCGAATAACCGTGAAAGGTGAAATTGAGAGACGGAATATGTGCGGCTGGGGAAACGCTTTACTTTGTATCGTGCCGCGTCTTTTCAGAAAGCTGAAGCTCACTACGCACGAGGAAATAGGACACGGAGAAATCACACTGCCTGAAGAAACGCTTAATACAAGCGTCTGTTGGTTTGAACTGCCGCAGGAACTGGAAAATAAGCCGTGGCTTGGCACTGCGTTAAGCGGTCTTGCACAGCTGCTGAAAAATATCGTGCCTATATTTTTAATGTGCGATATCAACGACGTACACGTTACATGGAATATGAGTGACACCTATCTCAAAAGTCCTGCGATTTTTATTGCGGACAACATTCCTGGCGGAGCAGGAATTGCCGAAGGTGCCTTTGAAATTGCAGACAAGCTGCTTGAAGCGGCATACAGCAGCATAAGCCGCTGTGAATGTGACAATGGCTACCCTGCATGCGTCGGAATTTCGGCAAAGAACGGCGAAAACAGAAAAGAGGTTGTGTGCAATTTATTAAATATAATGCTTGGAAAAAATAATAGAAGCGCCTGTGTGAGCAATGCAGCAGGAAAAAATTAAAGCAAGGTTTTCACAAGTGATATAATAGGAATATGATTATAGATTTTCACACACATCTGTTTCCTGACAGACTCGCGCGCTATGCAATGAAAAAACTCGACAGCAATGCCGGAGTGCCTTATGACTGCTATCCTGTTAAGGAAGAACTTTTGAAAAACATGGCAAAAAACGGCGTGGACAAGTCTGTTGTCTTGAGTATTGCAACGCGCGAACATCAGCATGAAAGTATATTTAATTTCGCGGCGGAAATAAATTCCGACAATCTTATTGCCTTTGGTTCCGTTATGCCGCAGACACATTCCGCTGCGGAATACGTTCAGGCAGTCGCTGCGGCAGGGCTCAAGGGACTGAAATTTCACCCTGCGCTGCAGCGTTTTAAGCCGGAGGACAAAATAAATTTTCCGGTGTATGACCTTGCGCGGTCGCTTGGGCTGATTGTGCTGTTTCACGCAGGCTGGGATCCCACGTATCCGAAGGAGCTTTACTGTTCCGTACAGTCGGTAATTGAGGTGGAAAAGAATTTTCCGGGACTGAAAATCGTCGCGGCGCACATGGGCGGTCTGAAATTGTCGCGTGAAGTGCTTGAAATGCTTGTCGGACGCGACGTTTATTTTGATACGGCATGGACAGCGGAGCCGTGGATAGATGACAGAACGATGGAAAGTATTATAAAAAAGCACAGTGCAGAAAAAATACTTTTCGGGAGCGATTTTCCGTGGAACAATCCAAAGCGCGAAATTGAGATTATTAACAGGCTTTCTATTCCTGCCGGCGACAAAAAGCTGATTATGGGAGAAAACGCAGTCCGTCTGCTCAACCTTTAAGAAATATAAAAAAGACCTCCGAACGGAGGTCTTTTTGCTGCGTTGTTAATGATTTTTCTTTCTGAAGAAGAACGGCACCGCGCAGAAGAACAGCATTGCCGCGCTGCAGCCTGCGTTGCAGCCTCCGCCGCTGTCACTGCCGTAATCTTTGCCGGTAGGCTGTTGAATGTACGGCTTGCACGGGGCTGCCGTGATAAAAGCACCGCCTAACTCTGCGGAAGTGTATTTTTTGTTAAAGAGAAGGATGTCATTTCCAAGGAAACGATAAATTCTTCCCATATAACTGTCATATATCGCGGAGGTGTTGTGGTATTTGCTGTCTTTCAAATCAGGGCCGAGTGACATTGTTCTTTCTTCAGCCTCAGGGTCAATGAGTTTCGCAACTTTAACAGTGTATTCACGAATATAGTAAGGTGTGTCGCTGTCCTTCTCGTTGTAACCCTGTGCAATGATGTAAGCGGTTGAATCTTCGTTGCTGCCGTCGAGAACAATATCCGTAAACTTGAATTTATTTTCAGCCCAGTCTTTTTCACCGCTTCCTTTTTCATAAAGCAGGATGCTGTTCCACCCTGAAAGGTTAACCATTTCAACAAGGTCGCCGCAGGCAAGGAAGAGCTGAGGCGTTTTTTCTACGACCATTACGCAGGGTATGTGTGACAGTCCGTTAAAAGCGCTTGTGTTAAGTTTCATGCACTGTACTACATTAAGTTTGTCATCTGCGTATTTAACTGAAGCGAGAATGTTATTTCCGTAAGTTCCGTCGCTCTTTTTAACGCTGAGAAGCACAAAGATTGTGTATTCATCGCCTGTGTTTTCCTGGAAAATTGCTTCAGGATGTGCTGTGCAGCCTGCTTCCAGCAAGCTAATGTTTTCAGAATTAAATGTAATTTCGGCAAGTTTCTTGAAATCCGGTAACGGCAGTTTCCCTTCGCCCTGTTCTTTAAGATCAATGCTGTATGCCGTAACTGTGCCGTTGCTGTCACTTCCGTTGTCTATAATGTAGAAACGGTTGTCAAATGCGTAAAGCGCGCCTCTGGGCGCCAACATCTTGCTGTCTTGAAGTTCAATACGCTGGTCGTCAGGGTTAAGCTCTCCCCAGCCTTTGAGCATATATGGATAGACGTAAGCGTATTGTTTGCTGTCAGCGGCATTATAGGCAGATGCAAACATCCATGAGGTTTCGCCGCATTCAAATGATGACAGGCACACACCGCCGTCGTTTTCTCCTGCCGGAAAAGTAAGGTTCAGCGGATAATCGCCCCAGACAAGATTCGGAGAGGTAAAAGCTGCCACTTTTGTCTTTCCGTCTTTCTCGCACAGATAGAACATATCTGCAAAGGCCGGTGCCGCCAAAAGTGTTAAAATTAACAGCGCGGCGCAGAGAATACGAGATTTTTTCATATTAATTCCTCCGTTTATGCAGTATTTAGAACGTACAACCCAATAAAGCGTAACCAAGCGGTCAGCGGCTACAATAAGAATATATCACGTTTTGGCTGTTTTGGCGACAGAAATATTACATATTATTTTGAAAAGATGTCCGGATGAAGAGCCTTTGCAAATGCCAGAGCAATCTGTGCCATACGGGGACCGGGGCGAAGGAAAAGTGTGCCGCCGAAGATATATACTCTGTCATTGCGCGCGGCTTTAACGGCGGCTGACGATGTCCATTGACGTTTCAGATTTGCCATGTCGAAAAGCTTGTTCAAGTCAGCGTTTTTAATGTTAGAGTGATAGACAGATTTATCGCCCACAATATCGATTATTACGTCCGGATTGAGCGCAGTCAGCCCTTCAGCTGAAATTCGCCGATAGTTTGTGGAACGAGATTTTACAAGATTTCTGCCGCCTGCTATGTCAAGCAGTTCACTGTAAAAGGTTTCATGTCCCGCAGCGTAAAAATTTCGCACGCACGGCTCTGAAAGTTCGCGCGAAACACAGATAACAACTGAAGGTTTTCTGCATGCGGCAGTTTTTTTGCGGACAGCGTCAAGTTCCTTCTGTATGCCGCAGACAATTTCGTCTGCTTTCTTCTGCGCGCCGCACACGTTTCCGACTGCGCGGACAGAATTCAGCACTTCTGCGATATTTGCCTGCCTGATGACGACATATTTCACGCCGAGACGTTTCAGGCGCGGAATTAAAGAGTCCTGAAGGTCGGAAATTACAAGAAGGTCAACGCCGTTTGCGATAATGCTTTCAAGGTTCATGCCGTTGAAATAATCGGCGACGCGCGTTTTTTTCTTAGCTTCCGGCGGCCAGTCGCAGTAACTTGTTACACCCGCAATTTTGTCTCCCTGACCGAGCGCAAACAAAATCTCAGTTCCTACGGGATTGAGAGAAATAATCTTGCGCGGCGCGGCAAAAGCCTGACCTGCGAAGAGAAACAGTATAAGCAGTACAAATGAGATTTTTTTCATAACAGTAATGATACAACATTTCTTTTGTTTTAAGATGAAAAGACTCCGAAAAATGTCGGAGCCTTTTCTAATAGAGAGGACGTGTCAGCATACGTCTTTATATAAACAGCGCCGGTACGCGGTTTATGCAGTGTCTGAGGTTAAAACTCGTGCTGCCAGCTGAAGATAATTCTGCGTTCTGCGCCGAGATAGCCTGAAGAATTTGTGTAATATCTTTTGTCGAACAGATTGGTGCAGGCAAAACGCAGAGTTTCATTTCTCCATTTGTAATTTAAGGAAGCGTTCACAAGGAAAATGCTGCCGTCATTCACCCCTTCGGCATAGTGCGTAAACTCTCTGTCTGCATAGAGATGCCAGTTTATTTCCGCACCGAAACCCTTGTTTTCGTAATTAAGAAAGCCTGCGGCATCCCAGCGCGGGTCAGTTGAACGTGTCCAACTGCTGCTTTCTCTCGCCTTTTCCTCTGCCCTTGTGTAGCTGAGCTGCTGCGCGTAGCTCCAGCCTTTGACAAAGTTCCACGTATATTTGCCCTCCGCGCCCCACGCGCGTTTTTCATTTACGTTATTGTACTGTGAGATATTGGAGGAGCTGTCATAAGTGAAAACGATTGCGTCATCAAGCATGGTATAGAACAGGTTGAATGACCACGGATTTTTTGCCCGTTCATTTTTTGCGCCGAGTTCAAAGCTCCAGCCCTTTTCAGGATTAAGGTTAGGATTTGGCGTAACCCACATGTAGATTTCACCCATAAGCTGATAGAAACTGGGCATTGAGAAGAAACGTCCGGCAGAAGCGTAGAACAGTACGTCATTTTTGTCTGCCCAGCTGAGTGCTATTCTTGGAAGCAGCTGATTTTCAGTTTCTCCGTTATTAACATTCCAGTGGTCGAAACGAAGTCCTAAATCAAGATTTGCCTCGCCTACAGGCAGATTTGCTTCAAAATAAGGAGCGATATTTGTTCTTGAAAGGTCATAATCTGCAGTCGGGTCAAAATAGTTCTGATAAGTTACCTTGTCCCTGCGGACATCGGCACCCCATGCAAGCGTCCATTTGTCAAACAGTTCCTTGCGATTGAAGGTAAGACCGAAAGACTCCGTGTCATATTTATTGTAATAAAGACCGCTCGGGTTCATTTCAAGCGGGTAATCATACTCAGCCTTGTTGTAGAAAATTCGTCCCGCTGTACGGTTGTCCTTGTACTGCAGATTGAGACGCGCATACTTGTCTTTCCTGCCGATTTCGTTAAATCCTGTTCCGTACCATGTATCATAACTGTTATAGCGTGATTCTGAGTCACCGAAACTGCCTGAAAATGCCCACTTGCCTTTTCCAAGCCGCAGAGTGTAATCATTGCCGTAAAAATCTTTCAGCCTTGAACCGTAAATGTCGTATACATGGTCATCATTTTCAACAGTTCTGCTGTAACCGACAGTGCCGTAAAGTCCGTCTTCGGCTATTGTTCCGCGGAAAGTGCCTCTGAAATAACCGCCGTTGCCACCCTCTGTTTTAATATAAGCGGAACTCTTGTCAGGGCTTTTTTTTGTAATAACGTTGATAACGGCACCCCCTGCATCAGAGCCGTATAACGCAGAGCCTGCGCCCTTTACGACCTCAATGCGCTCAATATCTTCAATCGGTATCGTGTTCAGATTAGGAGCGCCCATTTCCCCTGCACCGTGCAGGGGATTTGTGTACTGAACACCGTCAGCAAGCACCGCGACCTCCGTTGAAAAGCCGCGGACGGAAACAGAGCGTGCAAACGCAAGACCGTTGTTATTTGTAAGCGCGTTAATGCCAGGAATTCTTGCAAGAGCATCGGCAAGATTTGTCGCGCCGGACTTTGCAATCTCGTCCTTTGTGATAACGTTTGTCTGAGCCGGAACATCTGCAATGTCATCGACTACCCGCGAGCCGGTAACCTCCACAGCATTCAGCTGCCAAACATTGTCCGCCGCAAAAGCGAAAGAACAGAGCGCGGAAACTGCAAGCAGCGCCGCTGAAAACAGAGAGACATACTTCTTCATGGTGAAACACCCCTTGATATAATAGTCAACAGCCTGTTCCGCAATGCCGCAATAAAACAAAAACTCCCGCATACGTCTGCGAGAGTCATAATATACGTTCTCAGGCGCGCCTCATGCACGCACAAGAAACTGCCGTATCTCGCCCTCGCGATACCTTGCACAGATTTAAGGGAGGTCTTCTGGCTTCCGTTCATCCTCCGGCGTTCCTTCTCACCTTTCGGCAATGGAACAACACGCCTTTGTCGCGGTTACAGCAGCGGGGCTGCTCAGGTATCTCACCTGATTCCCTGTCCAAAAATCTTTGAACACTATTCTGTTGTGACTAAGATGATATAACCGAAAGCCAAAAAATGCAAGAGTAAAAATTTGCGAGTATTTTTATACAGAAAAAAATTGAAAAATTAAAAATTCTCAAGAAGATGGACATATAATTGTCTATCTTGTTGAGTATAATAAAGACGTACCAAAAAACAACACACAGCATACGAGGTGACCCAGATGGAAGACAGCGGAATGGACAAACTCACAAGAATACTCGGAATATATACAAGACTACGCAACGGCGGAGTCATCAGCAAAGCGGAAGAAGCAGAACGATACGGCGTGAGCCTTCGCTCAGTGCAGCGCGACATAGACGAGCTGCGCAGCTACTTTGAAGACAACGCGGAAGAATTCGGCTATCTCAAAATATCTTATGATAAAAAAGAAAACGGTTACAAATTGACATCTGCATATACAAAGCTGAATTTTGACGGAAACGAAACTCTTGCGATATCCAAAATTCTGCTTGACTCACGCGCGCTCTCCAAAAAAGCAATGGAAAGCATAGTAGGAAAAATCATCGACTCCTGCAAATCAAAAGACCGCGCCACAGTCAGAGAAATGCTCAAAAACGAACTTTACCACTACGTACAGCCGCAGCACGACGACGAATTTATGAAAACAATGTGGCAGCTTGCGCAGGCAATAAAAGACAGAAACTATATTGACATAAAATACAAGCGTCCGAAAGACGGTAAAACAGTCAAACGCCGGCTGCTTCCCGCGGCAATAATGTTCTCCGAATTTTACTTCTACCTTGCGGCATACATACAAGATAAAGAAGTGCGCGAAGCCCATGACCTCAAAAACAGCGATACACCGACAGTTTACAGAATAGACCGCTTTGTCTCGGTAAGCGTCAGCAAAGAAAAATACTCCGTTGACTATAAAGAACGCTTCCAGGAAGGCGAATTCAGAAAACGCATACAGTTTATGTTCACCGGTGAACTCTGCAAAGTGCAGTTTACCTACACAGGCGACTATCCCGACACAGTACTTGACCGGCTGCCCACGGCAAAGCTGGTCAGTCAGAAAGGAAAACGCTGCGTGTTCCGCGCCGAAGGATACAAAAAAGGACTTGAAATGTGGCTGGCAAGCCAGAAAGAAATGATAAGCGAGATAAGCTACAGCTGAAAAAATGCACAGGGGAACAGGGGAATAGAGGTATAGGTTTCTACTTGTTGTCCCCTATATTCTATTCTGTTTTTATCAACGAATTGCGGAAATGTGATGAGACCAAAAAAATTGAACTTTTTGAGAAGATGGACACTATGCTGTCTATGGCTCTGCGTAAAATGGATTTCAGAGACCGTGAAACACGGCGATTTTGAAAGGAGTGTCAGTGATGACAGGAAAGGTTAAGAAATTTGTGTTGTTTTTGATGGTGGCAGCGGCAGTTTTTGCGATGGCTTCGGCAGCCTCAGCCGCTAATTGGCGGAAGGTGTACAGCGACAGGGATTACATTATCCACGTTGACACAAGTTCTATCAGAAACTGCGGGGATTATTTTGAGGTACGTGAAAGAACGACGTTCAGTTCGTACAAGTCCAGAGCGGAAATTGGTATAATAGCTGCGTTTGCCTCAGTTGCGGCAGGAAATGGCAGACAGGACGCTGATGTAACTCATGCGATAACAATAATGCAGTACAAAAAAAATGAGAGCCTGAGCAAGATTTTTGACGGTGTTATGCTCAACCGCAAGGGCGAAACAGTGTGTCCCATGAATGAAACTAAGTGGGACAAATGTTCAAAACAGGAAGAAGCAGTTCGCAGAGCCGTAAAGGCGATGAAGGGCTGGAAGTAACGCGCTGCTGAAGGGAGCTACAAGGATGTTTGGCAGCAATAAAGGAATGCTTGGGCTTTCCATTCTTGCGGGAAGTGTAATAGCGCTTGTCGGCTGTGCAATATGTGCCGCAATAAGCAACGAGTGCGCGGAAGATCCGATTTTGGAGACTGCCGGTGACAGCTGTGAGCCGGAAATTGAAGACAGCTTTGCGGAAGCGGAGGAAGCGATTTGCGATACGGCTGACACTGAAGAAAATCAAAGCGAAGCGTAACCGTAAACAACACAACAAGCCTGAGGCGCAGTCTTCAGGCTTGTTTGATTGAATGTGCCGCGTTTACAGATTTCTTTCTGCCTTGAATTTTCTCAAAATGTCTATGGATTTGGAGTAGTCGGCTTCAAAAACTTCGAGTTCCATTATACGGTCTGTGCCGTCTGCCAGGCGGCTGAATATCCATTCAAGCAAATTTTGGTCGTAATAGCTTAAATCAACGTGGTCGGTTAGGTCCGGCTTGACGCCGTGAAGATGAAGTATTCGGGTATATGGCAGAAATTTTTCGATGTTTGCTTTAACGTTTTCCCGAACGTGAACGAGATGTCCGAGGTCAAGGCATATTGAAAACCCCGCTTCTTTAATGATGTTGATTATGTAATCAAGACTGAAATCAAGGTTTTCGGCGCAGATTTTGCGCGGCGCGTCTGTTGCCGCCGCAAGGCGCAGCGAGGATTTTCGCGTTGCCTCGTAAAACCATTCCATATTTTTGCTTGGAACTGCGCCGAAGAGTTCTCCGTGAAGGTGAAGTATCCATGCGTAGGGGTCAAGCTCCGAAAAAAGTTCCATTGTGCGGAGGCATTTGTCTTCACAGCGCGTTCTGCCTTCCGCAGATGTTTCAAAGCTGACGTTGGTCGAAAAATGTACGCAGCAGGTCATGCCGAGTTCTTCGCGCAGTCCGCGCAAGCGTCTTACTTCGTCTTTTGACGGTATGTTGCAGCCGTATTCGTTGTCGAAAAGGACAATTTCCATGTCGTCAACGTTTTTGGAAAGTTCGCGAAGGTTGTCACTGAAACTGCCTGGTATTACCCATGAGGTGCCGCCGAGTCTGATGTTTCTGAAGCGCAGTCTGTGGTCGTTCATCAAAAGTCGAAGTTTTTCAGCTGGTTTTCATCTGCCGCTTTGCCGAACAGGCTGCCGAGCAGAAAAGCGGCAACGGAAATGCAGAGTGACGGCACTATTGCGGTGGTGCCGAATAAACTGTTTTTCGTAATTGTGAAGAAGAAGAACGCGGCGCAGCCGGCAAGCATTGAACAGACAGCGCCTGCCGCGTTTGCTTTCCGCCAGTAAAGTCCGAAAAGTATCGGGCAGAAGAACACCGCTTCAAGTCCTCCGAACGCGAACAGATTTATCCATACAAGCAGCGCGGGCGGCTGCATTGCTGAAATAAAAACTACAAGTCCCGTTACCGCTGTTACGGTGAAGGTCATTTTTTTGAGTTTTGCGGGGGTGACGCGGCTGCTGTCATTTTTTGCGGCGTAGCGGAAATAGAGGTCTTTGACGACTGCGGCAGAACACATTATGAGCATGGAGTCTATTGTTGACATAATCGCCGCCAAAGGCCCTGCGATAAATATCCCTGCCCAGAACGGCGGCATAAGTTTTATCGTCATGGTTGAAATCACAAGATCGCCGATGGCAATTCCGGGCATAACGGCACGTCCCATGACACCTGCCAAATGCATTGCAAGCATAGGGAAGCCTACTGCCAGTGTGCCGATGACCATTGCGCTGTGCAGTGATTTACTGTCTTTGAAGCCGAGGCATTTGTGCGTTGTCTGCGGAAGTCCCAAAATTCCGAAGCCTACAAGCACCCAAAATGAGAGCATAAAGGGCAGCGGAATTGCGTTTCCCGCGCCGTACGGTGTCAAAAGCGAGGGGTCAGTTTTATACAGTGTCTGCATGATGTTTGCAACGCCGCCGCCTGCTTTTGTAACCGCAAAAAGCACGGCAGAGGAGGCAATAAGCATCATAAAGCCCTGAATGAGATCGGTAAGCACAACGGCGCGAAAACCGCCGATTGTGGTGTAGAGAATTACAGTTATGCCGAAGATTATGAGCCCTGTCTCATAGGAATAGCCTGTTATGGATTCAAAAAGGCGCGCGCCGCCTATGAACTGTGCAAGCATTGAAGCCATGAAAAACACGAGCAGAGCTGCGGAGGAAAGTATAACAACGGCATCGCTGCCGTAGCGCGCACGAAGAAAATCGGTAATCGTGACGGCGTTTGTTCGGCGCGAAATTATCGCAAAACGCTTGCCCAAAACACCGAGCGTCAAAAATGCTGTAGGCACCTGAATCATGGAAAGCAAAATCCAGCCGAGCCCTGTGTTGTAGGCAATTCCCGGACCTCCTATAAAGGAGCTTGCGCTTGTGTATGCCGTGACTATTGACATTGCAAGCACCAGTCCGCCCATGGAACGACCGCCTATGAAATATTCTTCCATGAAGCTTTTTGCGTCGCTGCTTTTCTTTGATTGTCTGCTGCCCCATACCGCTGTGCCGAGTACAAGGAGAAGATAGCAGACGAGAGGCAGTATCAGGCTATTCATCTGATTTGTCGCCATTGTCAAAAGGAATGTCGGTGAAGAAAAATTTCACGCAAAGCCAAAGAAGAATGGCGATACCGGCGTAACCCGCTATGCAGCTGAGGAAAAACCAGCGCGGAAAGCCGAAAATATAGGAATATTTTGCAGGGTCGCTTTCCGTGCAGTATGCCGTGACATACCACCAGGCGAAGAAAAGCAGATATAGCGCGAGTGTAACTGCTGTTTCTTTCTTCAGAATCCTTCCTGTGTCAGAGCGTTTCATGCCATGCCCTCCGTGTCGTGAATATCTTGTTGCGCCAAGTTTCAGAATTATACTATAATTTATACGTAAACCGAAACTATACGGAGGGATGTTTATGGATACGTTAATCAAAGCGGCAGCAGCGCTCAAGGCAAAAGGCTTCAAAACTCAGATTGCACAAAACAGCGAAGAGGCGGTAAAGATTGTGCTTGAACTTATTCCCGCAGAGTGTTCCGTTGGAATCCCGGGTACTATGAGCGTTCGCGAAAGCGGTTTGTACGCGGCACTCAAAGAGAGGGGCAGCAAGGTAATAGACCACTGGGAATCCAAGGCAGAATACGCAAGTGTCACGGAAAACAGACTTGCAGAGTTTAACGCGGACTGGTTTGTCACAAGCGCAAACGGAGTTTCAGCAGAAGACGGAGCGATAGTCAACATCGACGGCGCAGGCAACCGCGTGGCCGCAATTTCCTGGGCGCCTGGCAAGCTGTTGTTTTTAATAGGGAAAAATAAAATTGCAGACAATTTGTCGTCGGCGCTGCAGCGCGCAAGGGACGCAGCGGCTGTTAAAAACGCCGCGCGCTTTGATATCAAAACGCCGTGCAAGCTGACAGGCAAATGTATGCACTGCAATTCTCCGGACAAAATATGCAACGTGATTACGATACTCGAGCATGTTCAGATGGGCAGAGAGGTACACGTAATTCTGGTTGACGAAGAACTGGGTTACTAAGAAATTCTGAATTTTGAATTTAAGCAAGACCGCAACATTTGGCAATCAGAAAGATTTAGCCAAGCGCTGTGTGCTGTTTTGAGGTGTGTTAATGCGCAGCAGTAAAATTGAACGTGAAGAAGTTTGGCTGATTTCTGCCGTTATAAAATGGACGTTTCTTGCGCTTCTGACAGGAGCGCTGGTTGGTTTTGCCGCGTCAGTGTTTATAAATCTTCTGACTGACGCGTATCGGTTTGTATACGGCTTTGGCAGACACAGGCTGCTGTTTCTGTTCCCCGGCTTTCTTGTCAGTTATCTCCTTGTTCACGTTTATACACGCGACGCGAAGGTCAACGTTGTATCTGCCATTCACAACAATTTTGGCGCTGTTGACATTAAGGCTATTCCTGTACGGCTGTTTGCGACGATAGTGACGATTGCCTGCGGCGGCGCAACAGGCAAGGAATCTCCCTGTGCCTCTATCGGCGCGGGAATTATGTACACCTTATCCCGTCTGTTTGACCTTGATGACACAGATATGCGAAAGCTTGTTACAATAGGCTCTGCCGCCGGAATTTCGGCAGTTTTTGGCACACCTTTGGCAGGGGCAGTTTTCGGCGTTGAAATTCTTTACATGGGAGAACTGCACTATGAAGTGCTGCTTCCGTCATTTATCGCAGGCATAATCTCCTCGATGGTTGCCGGAATAATGCACGCAGTAACTCTGCCTTCCGTTGCAATTCACATTCCGTCGGTCAATCCTTTGATAATAGTCCGGTCTGTTGCCTGCGGCGTGTTTTTCGGCATTGTTGCAATGCTGCACGTTGAGCTGCTTTGCCGCACGTCAGCGTGGTTTAAGAATATGAAAATGCCGCATGTATGCAAGCCCTTAACCGGTGCTTTGGCAGTTGCCGCGATAACTCTTGTCTTCGGTGATTTTTACGGCGGTCTCAACAGTCAGCTGACAGAAGCGGCATTGTTCGGCAGACGTGTACCGGATTTGTCATTTGCGCTGAAATCTGCCGCGCTTGCACTCACACTCGGCTGCGGCGGCAGCGGAGGAATTATTATGCCGACAATGTTTGTGGGGGCAACCGCAGGCTCCTTTATTGCGTATTATCTCGGACTTGACATGCAGGCGGTAAGCGCAATGGGCTTTGTTGCGCTGCTTGCCGGCGCGACAAACACACCCATCGCCTCCACAATACTTGCAATGGAGCTTTTCGGCGCGAAATTTGCGCCGTTTGCCGCAATCGCCTGCTGCACAGCATACGTTGTTGTCGGTCACAGAAGTTTGTACACAGGGCAGCGGCTGCAGCCGAAAACGACCTTCTTTGTCAGCCGAGAAGGCAAAGACGGCAGTACGCAGATTGTTCAGCGTTTTGAGAACATTCCGTACACACGCATAATAAAACGGCAGTATGCCGGCGCTAAAAGACGGCTGCGGCTGCACAGGAGAAGAATAAAATGAAACAGCTTTGGAAAACGGTAAACAGAATACTGACACTGCTTGCAATCGCCATTCTTGCCGTGTGGTGCTGGAAAGCCTTTGGTCCCGGCGGAAGGCAGTTCAGGGCAAATATGCCTTTTGTCGGCTTTGGTCTGAGGCAGCTTTTTTTCATAGGTGTCGCTGCCTGCTGTGTCGGCTATCTTGTCTGGCGCGCGCTGACGTATTACTTTGAAACTAAATACGATCTGCACGATGAAGACGACGAATAAAAGAGTAGGAAACACGGGAGTACAAAAGTCGGGAGTATAGGACACGGAAGTATAAAAGACTGGGGTAGAAAACGCGGGGATAAAACGTAGTTTAAGAAGATTTTCCCGTATTTTGTAAATACGGAAACATTTCTTTTTTTTGCAAATCAGTAATTTTACGTGGACTTTTGGCAGAAAAAAGCGTATGATTATCCCCGTTGAGAGAAATCTCGTTCTATGTTAATTCATTCCGGGAGGAGTTAGGGATATGAAAAAGATAGCAGCAGCACTTATCTTTGTGTCACTTTTCACGATTTGTGCTTCAGCGGCGGCATTCGCGGCTGACGATACAATCGGTGTGGTTGAATTTCAGCGCTGTGTCGCCAGCCATCCGAAATTCAGCAGCGTTCAGTCACAGATGAAAGCAGCCGACCAGAAAAAGAAAAAAGAAGCTGAAGCAGCGTTCAATCAGGCGGCAAGCGACCAGAAAAAGTACGAAGCAATCCAAAAGAAGCAGCAGGAACTTGCAAAAGAGCAGAAAGCGCTCATGGCTCCGCTGCTCAAAGACGTTGACCTTGCCATCCGCAAAGTTGCACAGTCAAAGAAAATTACTGTCGTAGTTGAAAAAGACGCGACATTTGCAGGCGGTATCGACATTACGTCAGACGTTATCGCTGCTCTCAAGAAATAAACAGGCGGCGCTTTACGCAGGAAATTAAAAGGCTTTGCTTCGGCAGAGCTTTTTTGTTTCTGTTTTGCCGCGAATGATTTATAATAGCGCTGTCAGAAAATATCTGAAGGGAGACTTCGTCATGGATTACAAAATTGATATTCAGCAGATTGAAATACCTGAAAACTGCAACGTCATCATCGGTCAGAGCCATTTCATCAAAACGGTGGAAGACATTTACGAGGCGCTTGTCACCTCATCGCCGAGCCTTGAATTTGGAATTGCTTTCTGCGAAGCGTCTGACGCCTGCCTTATCCGTCACGACGGAAACAGAGAAGACCTCATTCAGGCGGCAATCGCCAATGCGCGGAAAATCAACGCAGGACACACATTTACGGTTGTTATTCGCAACGGATATCCGATTAATGTTCTCAATCGTATCAAGGAAGTTCAGGAAGTTTGCAGAGTGTTCTGCGCGACAGCCAATCCGCTGCAGCTGCTTGTTGCCGAAACAGAGCAGGGACGCGGCGTAATCGGCGTAATCGACGGTTTTGCGACAAAAGGCGTAGAAACCGAAGAAGACCAGAAAAGCAGAAAATATCTGCTCAGGGAAATAATCGGCTACAAAAGATAAAAGACACGGGAGTATAGGACACGGGGGTATAGAAGACGGGAGTATGAGATACGGGAGTATGGAGCAGGGCAGGATAATGGAGAAGAATACACAGGGGTAAAATAAATATTCCAAGTGTTAATATAACAGTTGAAGGATATATTATGCCGATAAAATCATATATGGATTTAGATGTGTGGAAAAAGAGTATGGAGCTGTGCAGACTTGTATCGGAGATTGCCGGGCAAATTCCGTACAGCAGTCGTTCACTTTCAGACCAGCTGCACAGGGCAGCTGAATCAATACCGTCAAATATTGCAGAAGGACACGGAAGAAAATCTACGAAAGAATATATTTATTTTCTTTCCGTTGCCAAGGGGTCTTTAAGCGAAACACAGACGCAGCTCGGATTGTGTGCTGCCAACACATTCGGCAGAGAAGAAACTCTGCGCAAGGCAATGTTTCTCACTGCGGATATTGGCAGGATGCTTAACAGGCGGATAAAGGTTCTTGAAGAAAAAACAAACCCAAATACGGTGTAATATAAATAGTGAAAATAATTTTCTCCGAACAGAAATTTATTGTATTGTATAGATTTTGAATTTCCCGTGTTTTGTACCCCCGGATTTTATATAATGGAGCTGAAAGCGAATGGTAAAAGAGATTTCAAAATACAAATGTTCGGAATGCGGCTTTACAAGCCTGACCATGGTGGGCAAATGCCCGAAATGCGGCGCGTGGGGAAGCATGGAAGAGGACAGCCCTGTTCCTGTCAGCAAACAAGGAAAGGTTACCGCAGTTCGTGCGGCAAAGCCTATCCGCGGACTTGACGCAGAAGAACAGACAAGAATACCGTCAGGCATAGCGGAACTTGACAGAGTTCTCGGCGGCGGCTGGATTTCAGGCGGAGTTACCTTAATAAGCGGAGAGCCGGGAGTTGGAAAATCCACGCTTCTTCTGCAAGTCTGCTCTGCGATGGCAGAAAGCGGAAAATCCGTGCTGTACATCTCCGGCGAAGAGTCTTCCGGACAGATTGCGCTTCGCGGCAGACGCCTCGGACTTATGACAGACGGGCTTGATTTACTCTGCGAAAATGACCTTCCGGCAGCTCTTGAAGCGGCAAAAGATTACGATTTTGTCGTTGTTGACTCCGTTCAGGCGTTCAGAACAGATGACGAAAACGGCTGGGCAGGCTCACCATCGCAGGTAAAACAGGTTGCCCAAATGTGCGTTGACATGGCAAAAGGGAACGATATTCCGACAGTGCTTGTAGGACACATCACAAAATCGGGGCAGATAGCAGGTCCTAAGCTGCTCGAACATCAGGTTGACGTTGTGCTGCTCTTTACAGGAGAAAACGACTCGCCGAACAGACTGCTGAGAGCCGAGAAAAACCGCTACGGCAGCACGGAGGAACTCGGTATATTTGAAATGACCGACAAAGGGCTGTGCGCTGTTTCAGACCCGAGCAAACTCTACTGGAACGGCAACGACCTTGGAAATTCCGGCGTTGCCATTGCGATGTCGCTTGAAGGCAGCCGTTCAATAGCCGCGGAAATACAGGCGCTTGCTTCAATGACGCCGTTTCCATATCCGAGAAGAACGGCGCGCGGCATAGAACTCAACAGACTTCAGCTGCTGCTTGCCGTGCTTGAACGCCGCTGCGGAGTTGCCTCACGCAACAATGACGTATATCTCAACGTTGCCGCGGGACTTAATCTCAAAGACCCTGCCGCTGACCTTGCGATTTGCGCCTCGCTTGCCTCTGCGCTGCGCGACGTACCGCTGCCGCCCGACGTATGCTTTATAGGAGAAGTCGGGCTTGCAGGAGAAGTGCGACCGGCGGCGCGGACAAGAATGAGACTGAAAGAAGCGGCGCGCATAGGTTTCAAACGCGCAGTAATCAGCAAACGCACGCCGAAAGAAGAATATCCGATCGAAGCGATAAGAGTTGCCTCGTTGCGCGACCTGCTTGCGATATTCGTAAACAGATAAACAAAATCTCAAAATCGGGTACATTTTTAAGATATTATTAAAGTATGGTTATATATTATCTTAATTTTGCTTGTGTCAAGATGGTATGACAACATTAAAACAGTGAGCGAATAACAACGGAACAAGCCGCATGAAACTGCCGCGGATATAAACAAAAACAAAATCTCCCCGCTTGGGGAGATTTTACAGTCAAATGGTGTCAAGGAGGGGAATTGAACCCCTAAGAGCTATTGCTCACTAGATCCTGAATCTAGCGCGTCTACCAGTTCCGCCACCCTGACGTACGCAAAGTATTATAACATACTTTTGCCAAAGTCAACGGAGAATTTGCAATGTGTCGGTATGACAGAGTCTATATGGCAGAATATAAAAACTCCGCTGACAAAGCGGAGTTTATTTTGCGGATTTAACCTTTGAAATGAACGCCTGGTCTTGCGCGCAGGAGAAAACCTTAAATTTTGCTTCAGGCGACATTCCTTCCATTAACTTTACCGTTTCAGAAATAGTGCCGTCAGGATTTTTATAATCGCTGATATTGCCGGTATCATCCTTTTTGCCGTGATATTCAAACAAATCGTTCGGAGAGCAATCAAGTAAATCAAACAATTTTAGAACTATTGAAAGAGCGGGAAGCTGTTTATTCGTTTCCAGTGCAGAAATATAACTGGTAGAAATAAAAAGCTTCTCTGCCAGTTCATTTTGCTTCATTCCCTTTAACAGTCTGTAATGCCGTATTCTTTCGCCGAGCATTGATATTACCTCCGCTAACTGAAATAATGATAAATTTTAATTTAGCAAAATTCAATCAACTGACAATATTGACTTTTCAATTATATGTGTTATTATTTCGTTTATCAACAACCAATAGTGTAATAAAACAACGTTCAGTAGTATTGAGTTGGTATGTACTTTTTTATAAGTGTAGTTGTGTTCTGTATGAGTGAACGGATTAAAGTTTGGACTGCGAGTTATAACAAAGACAAAAGAAATTGTCTATCATAGACAACGAGGCAGAGAAAAACACTGCTTCGCGGCGAACAGATATAGGTAATACGCAGCAAAAATTATATAGAGGAGATGGCTCAATGGCAAAGACAAAAGAAACAGTACAGGCAGAAGAAAAATTGGAAAAAGAAGCAGACCTATATCCAAAGCTTGCTCAATTTTGCGGAAGTATCGGTATCAAGACGCTGACAGTCATGGTGCAAGGCGGAAACTGTGGTGTTGGGGGCGAAAATGAATGGCGTTATCCAGATGTTGTAGGCTTTAAGGACGTTGCGGCTGAACAGGAAGAGTATACACAGGAACTTATGAAAGCGCTTGGAGCCAGCAGAAGCGAATTGTACTCGTTTGAAGTAAAATCTGAAAAAATCAAGCAAAGCAACCTGAGAAAATTCGTTTTACAAGCTGCAGGCAATTCGTCTTGGGCGAACTACTCATATCTTGTTGCGGAAGGCGTCACGGAAAGAGCAAAACCGAGCCTGAAAGAGCTGTGCGAAACTTTTAACCTCGGCTTTATCAGTCTGAATAGAGAAACGCCGGAAAAAAGCGAAATTGTCTTTGAAGCGCCTAAAACCGGACTTAACTGGTCTGCAATCAACAAACTTGCTGAAATCAGCGAAGAGTTCCAAAGGTACACGGAGTATGTTGTCGCCGAAACAAAACGCTTTGCGAATCCTAACCTTGTGGAACCTGAATGGAACAGCATTGAACGATAACGGAGGTATATGGAAATGACAGGTAAAAAATTCAATTTCAAAAAACTTTTGTCAGTTTTAGTGCTCATCGCCCTTTTAGCAGTTACGCCTGCCTTTGCTGATGACGCGCCTGTAAAGTATTACAGCGATGCGAATGGGAGTTATTATTTTATGGGAAGAGAAATGGATGTGATACTTATAAAGCATATTCCGTCGAATTCTATGAAGCGTTGGATGATACGTAGAGATCCTAAATTTACCAACCTATCTTACATAGTGTATGCGTTAGGTTATAACGTATATAAGAACACTGTTTATCCCACTATGATTTCTGAATACGATTATGACAAAAATGGTGTGGAATTGGAGTACGGTATGCTTGGATTTCGAAAGGGAACAACAATAGAACAAGCTGGGAAGTTTCTTGCGAAAGCTGTCTATATTGATTTGCAAAGATTACGTAACAAGTAAGCTGAAGCTTAGCGGGATGTTCCGCTTGCTTAAGTTGTTTTTTTAATTGCCGGAGGTTTGTTGTAGTAGAGTGTGATTGGCGGGTGGGTGATGTCTTTAATTTTCCGGAGAGATGTGTTTGATCATGGTTTTTGAAATGCACAGAAAACTGTCAAGAGCAATATATAAAGCAGGAAGAAGGTGAACATTATGAAAAAAGTAATATTTGCACTGATGGCATTGATTTTTGTAGTTGCTCCGTGTTTCGCCGTGGATATGTCTTATAAAGTTCTTCAAAAATATCCTGATTATTTTACGGTAAAGGTTCATATTCAACCCGAGAGTTTTATTTTGGCGATGAAAAATGATACCTTGCAATACCAAATATTGAAGCAGACTATCATTAGTGAAGCGTATGGAGAGCAGGTGTTGCTTCCGTTTCGAGAACCCAAGGCAGATAAATGGGTCAATTTTGAAGTACAGAGTGAGTTGGGAAGAATTTACACAGAAGTTAAATACGGGGTTAAATACCGGTAAATCCACGTTATATAAAATCAGGAGGAAGGTAAACATTATGAAAAAAATAGTATTTGCACTAATAGCATTGGCTTTTGTAGTTACTCCGTGCTTTGCCAAGGATATTTCTTATAAAGTTCTTCAAAAATATCCTAATTATTTTACAGTAAAGGTCGAAGTTAAACATGAGGGCGTCGTTGGTAAGGGGGTAGGAAGGGTAAAAGATTATATGATTGTGGCGATGAAAAATGATACCTTGGAATTCCAAGGGTTGGAGCACAGAATTGTTGGTGGCGATTGGAAAGAGTATACATTGCTTCCGTTTCATGAACCCAAGGCAGATAAATGGGAAAAGTTTGACATAAGGAGTTCGATAGGAACAATTTACTTAGAAGTCAAAGACGGTGGTAAATCTACAGGTAGTATGTGGGATCCAGCTAAGTGAAGATGTGTAAAGCAAGTTGAAGAGAGTAAAATAATCGTTTAGAACGTGTCAAACAAAAGCGGCTTGGGAAAAAATCCCAAGCCGTTGTTTTGTTGCCCGAAAACAATTTCGGGTACAGTGTGTACAAAACACGGGAGTATAGAAAGGTTGTCAGTCGTTGGTCGTTAGTAAAAAACACGGGAGCAAAAAATACGGGTCAAAAAATCTTTTCCCGTTACTTATACCCCCGTTATTCATACACCCGCGAAGTTATACCCCCGCGGTTTTATACATATTCGGAATTTTGAATCAGCAGCCTTTCAGCGCTTTTTTGAGTTTCAGCCTTCGGCAATTTCAGCCAAAGCGTTGAAAAG
>JAZRZG010000056.1:0-1802 GCA_045601305.1 Synergistaceae bacterium | reverse complement strand
ACACGCCTTCAATGCACTTCATTCCGGCTGCGGGACTAAACAGACCGATACTGCGAGCTGCGGCAAAGCTGTTGTCCAGCTCAGTGCATCCGCTTTCATCTGCCCGTTCCATCTCAGGCACATCGAGCTTTCCAAGTTCTGCGCCGAGCGTGATCGTGCACTTGTCATTCAAGATGGCCTGAACCTTTTCACGCTCAATCGCGCCATCCCGAATCTCAGGGAATGCCAAAGCGAGGGTTTCGGGTTCTTCATCCATGATTTCAACGGAAGGCTCATCTGCGGGTTCCTCGGTCACAACCGTCATTGCCTGCGCTGCCGCGACATTGCTGGTGTCCTCTGCGCTCACGGGATATGCGCATTCGGTCACGGGGTTGGTTTCCTGCATAGCAACTGCTGCTTCATTTCTCGTAATGTTTTCCATTTTAATAATCTCCTTAATCAAAATATTGTTTTTGGTTTTCTTCGTATTGTTTTACCCGACGGTAAAAGGTATTGGCGCTTAATCCGAGTTCCTTCATAGCGCCTCGCGCGGTGATTTTGCCAGACTTCCATTTGTTGTAGGTTTGCTTGAACACATCCCAATCCGTAGCAATCGGTTTGCGTCCCTTGTAGCAGCCGCGAGCCTTCGCAAGCCGGATGCCCTCTGCCTGCCGCTGCAAGATATTCTCACGCTCCAGCTCCGCCATAGCTGCGAATACGGTCAGCATGAAACGTCCCTGCGGCGAGGTTGTGTCAATCTTTTCCTTCTGACTGATAAACGACACGCCTTTGCTTGACAGCGCTTGAACGGTATTGAGCAAGTCCCTTGTAGAGCGAGCTAACCTACTAATGCTTTCGACTATAAGTGTGTCGCCCTCTCTGACGAACGCCATCATTGCGTGATACTCCGGTCTGTCCGTGTTCTTACCGGATGCTTTATCCAAGAAATAGCGTTCCACTCCGGCTTGTTCAAATATGGCAAGCTGTCTGTCCTCTTTCTGGCTTTCGGAACTGACGCGAGCATACCCAACCAACACATTTATTCCTCCCTATTTCATTTTGGGACGGGAGGGTAACGCCGGATTTCCCCTGTGTCAATAGGGTTTCCTCATTTTTTGCCACATTTCAAAAGCCGCTTTCCAACCCCAGTGGTACACCTTTTCAGCGTACCACTGGGCTATACCCTATCGGTACATGGGGTTAAGTGTTTGCTTCGTCAACGTCAGGGGCTACACTAACGGTCAACAGCTCCGGCTTCGTACTGCTTTCGTAATGCGATCTGAATTTTCCATCGCCCATGTACAGATACGAATTTTTTCCCCAGCAAAGAGCAAAAAAAAGTATTAAGTGGATGCCCCGTTCTGTCAGGGAGCGGTACATATGCCAAAAAGCTAATGATATCGCCCTTCTGTAACTGATGCATGGCCGTTCCTGTTTTATCTGGATCCCCGCGCAAAATGCTTTTTTCATCAGCGCAATCAACAACTGTAAGCACGCCTCCGTTTTCTTCGAAAGAGAATAAAAAATCCTGAA
Source organism: Synergistaceae bacterium (assembly GCA_045601305.1). Lineage (GTDB taxonomy): Bacteria > Synergistota > Synergistia > Synergistales > Synergistaceae > Equadaptatus. The sequence continues at coordinate 290 of JAZRZG010000056.1, read as the reverse complement.
CCAATACGCCGCCTACACATTCAATAGCATCAACAAATATCTTTTTCTTTCCATCGTTGCCTCTTTGAGTAACGAAAGAAAAATCGGATGCATTTGTCAATTCTGCAAGCCGCTCTAAACTCGCCTTGTCTGCGCTGGTGAAGTCATTGCCGTTCTCCGTGCTTTCGACCGCTTTGCTGCGGCTATCGACCGGCTTCACGCTTTTGCCTACTGATTTTTTGTCTTTCATAATAAAGACCTCCGTTTTTTGATTTTTTGTGAGGCTTGTGCCTTACAATTCTGATGATAGA
>JAZRZG010000055.1:0-1743 GCA_045601305.1 Synergistaceae bacterium | reverse complement strand
GTATTTCGGAGCGTCGGTGATTACTCCGTATTTGGGTTTGCACGCGTAGTACAGATTTTTGAAAGGCTCGCTTTTTGTCAGGTAGAAGCCGTGGTGCGGCAGCTTCATAAAATCCACTTCACCAGTGAACTGCTCTGACAGATAGGTTTCCATTCTTCTATCCAAAGCGTCTCCCATGAAAAGAAATTTCCTGCCCCTAAACTCAAGCAGCGCTACAAGCGACGAGTCGTTTGAAACCGTGTCTTCATATAGTTTCGGCGGGTAAATCGTAAATTTCAGTTCGCGGTGAATGGTTCGGATATTCTTCCGCGAAAAAACGCCTGTATTTCTTCCGCTTCCTTTGCGGAAGCTTTTCTTTGCGCCATTAGTTCAAGGATTTTTTTCTGCTTTGCGACCAAGGCGTTTTTCTCTTCCGCAGCAAGCTCCTTAATTCTGCTGCACAACAGATGTTGTTTTGCAAGGTTACCCGGGCTTGCCGCGCTGTTGTAAATCTCCTTGAGGCTCTTCTCCGGTTTTTCAGATGACGGTTCAAAAATTCTTATGCTGTCTATGCAGCTGTTGTTTCTTTCGAGGTAATCTATTGTGTTCGGGATATTTCTGTATGCCTCTTCATGAGCTTCAAAGCTTGTCCACCGTGCTATCGCATTCGGATTTGCTTTCGCGTTTTCGTAACGCAGCACAATATTGGTTCTTGTAATTTCTTTTGGCACTGCCAGCAGCGCGATATGCACCTCATAGCCTTTTGCTTTAATTTCTCTGATTGTCGTGTTTATCGGCTCCCTGTTCCGCAGGGTGCTTTCAAAGATTATGTTTCTTTTGTTATCGGCTGCCCATTGCAGCAATTCTTTTGTCCAAAGCCTCGCGTCAGGGTCTGTGTACTGCGCATATTCCTTGTCATGCGCAAGAAATATCTCCCTGCATTGCGGATGCATTTCCCTGTAATCATCGCCGTTAATAACAGCAATACTTGCTGAATTTTCAAATATTACAGCTTTTAACGCATCTGATAACGCTGTTTTTCCGGCGCCTGGCTGCCCTGATATTATAAGGATTTTGGGCTTATCACAAGCAAAACTATTTTCTGCCAAATCCTGAGACAATTCTGTAAATATCCCATTGTGCCGTTGTTCCGGCAGACGATACAGGGCATATTTATTGTCCATTTTTTTTAGATTAGCGCCGGAATCCTTCGTTGGCAAGTTTTTGCTGAAGCTCAATGTCACCACTGTATAAGCGCACTTTTTCGTTGTAAAGGCGCTTGGTTTCTTCTTTAAGTTTCTGAATTTTTTCCATATCAGGACATTTTTTTTCTTTTTCAGCAAGAACAGCATGAAGATTTTTCGCACATTCCATTGAGTTCACCTGCAACGCCATTTCTCTGCGTTCAAAACCGTCAAAGTCATACACAGCCCATTCCTCCCTGTTTTAATTTCATAATCATTGTAGCATATATCACTATGCAAAGTATTCTTTTTCAAAGATATTTTTCGATTTTTTCAATCATTTCTGCTGTCTGATTTCGATTTTTTCACCGTCGCAGGTAATTGTTATCGCCCCGTTCCGCAGGCGGTAAAGCGGCGCGTCGTCAAGCATGAACATAACGCTCGGCGCGTTGTTTACATCGTATTTCGGAGCGTCGGTGATTACTCCGTATTTGGGTTTGCACGCGTAGTACAGATTTTTGAAAGGCTCGCTTTTTGTCAGGTAGAAGCCGTGGTGCGGCAGCTTCATAAAATCCACTTC
>JAZRZG010000054.1:0-9898 GCA_045601305.1 Synergistaceae bacterium | reverse complement strand
GTTTTCTCAAACGGGAACGTGTACGGCAGATTTTTTGCGTCGCGCACGTCTGTTAAATCTTTTTGAACGGCTTCGCCGACAGGAACGCCTTTGTCCTTGCGGTCACACCACGCAAGCCACTCTTTTTCGCCTGCCGTGTATATTCTTTCTGCTCCGGGCGCTTTCTGCGAGGCACGAAGCGCACGGCAGATGTCACCCGCTGTTTTTCTGAAAGTGTCCTGTCCCATAAACGCGTCAGGGTCAACCACAAAGAAGAAATGTCCGAGCGAGTACATACGCGGCTTGCCTTCGTCGTCAATGCCGGTGAGAGCTTTCATGAACTTGCCTCCGGCAAGCGCCGCCGAAAGAATTTCGATAACCGCGGCATAGCCGTAGCCCTTGTAGCCCGCAAGTTCTTCACCAGCTCCGCCAAGCGGCGCAAGCGCCGCCGTTTTGTTGACAAGGTCTTCCAGTATCTGTCCGCTGTCGGTCAGAATTGAACCGTCTCGCGCAATAACCATGCCTGCCGGCGTGGGCTTGCCTTCGCGGGCGTAATATTCTATTTTGCCGCGCTGAACGATTGAGGTTGCGCAGTCTATGCAGAACGGAAAATCTTCGTCTGTCGGCAAAGCAAAGGTGAGCGGGTTTGTACCCATCATGTTCTCAACACCGAACGTCGGCGCAATAGACGGGCGCGCGTTTGTGCCGGTTATTCCGATCATACCCTGTCCGCTTGCCATTGTTGCCCAGTAGCCGGCAATGCCGTAGTGTGTGGAATTCTTAATCGCGCCGCCTGCCATGCCGTATTTTTTCGCTTTTTCGAGCAGCAGGGACATAACCTTGTGCGCGGCAACCATTCCCATGCCGTCATGCGCGTCTGCGACAACCGTTGTCGGAGTTTCCTTAAGGATTTCAAAATTCGTGACGGGAAGCAGCGTACCTTTTACGATACGGTCGATGTAGATAGGTTTGAAACGATTGCAGCCGTGACTTTCGATTCCGCGCCTGTCGCTTTCCAGAAGCACGTCGGCACAGATTTTCGCGTCCTCCTCCGGCACGCCGTAGGCTTTGAACGCGTCAACCATAAACGAATTCATAAGTTCCCATGAAACGTAAGGCCTTGTTTCTGCCATTTCAATCCCTCCCGAATGTATATTTTGTTCAGTCTTTATCCGCAACGCCGAGAAGCGGCGGAATTTCCTCCGGCGCATGAACTACAAACTCCGCGCCATGCTCTCTGAGAAACGCCTCGCCGCGGAACCCCCAGTCAACCATAATCGGAAACAGTCCCGAATTGTGTGCCGTCTGTACGTCAACGTCGGAATCGCCTATATACGCGGCTTCGCTTTTATCAACGCCCGCCTGTTCAAGAACAGCCTCTACCATGTCAGGATAAGGCTTAATCCTGCGCCCTTCCGCGTCGCCGGCGGAGTAGTCAAACAATCCGTCAAAATAGTCCCTGCACAGGCTTTTCACCGCATATTCAGCCTTGTTGGAGACAACGGCGGTGAGCACGCCGTGCTTCCTCAGCGTTCTGAGCATTTCAGGAATACCGTCATACGGCTTCGTGTTGTCCGCGCAGTGGTCCTTGTAATAGCGGTGCATCTCCGCAAACACCTTTTCGACCGTTTCCGGTGAACTGCCCTTCGGCACTGCCCGTTCCGCCAGCTTGTGCATGCCGTTTCCGACAAACCATCTGACCTCCTCCGTTGACCGCACAGGCAGACCAAAATAATCCAGTCCGTGATTTATCGCGGCTGCAAGGTCGTCCAGCGTGTCAAGAATAGTTCCGTCCATGTCAAAAACAGCAATTTTGTACGTCAAAATATACCCTCACAAAATATAAATCTGGCGTCCCCGAACGGATTTGAACCGTTGACCTTCCGCTTAGGAGGCGGATGCTCTATCCAGCTGAGCTACGGAGACGCGTATTAAAACCATAAAGGCGCACTCAGCACTTGGCACTTGGCACTTAAAAAACAAAAACCATAAAGGCGCACTCAGCACTTGGCACTTTGCACTTAGAAAACAAAAACCGTAAAGGCGCACTTAGCACTTAGAAAAACCAACTTCACGGGCGCATTTTGCGTTAGAAACAGTAATTCCAAAGACACAAGTCAAAAATTATTCTATTCGAGATACGAAAATAACAAATCCGAAAGCGGGAATTGCAGACATAGATACCGTGAACCTCTTAAGAATCAAGTTTGTTTAACAAACCGTTGATAAGTTTTCCAACTTCCTCAAGCATTTGTCCTGCTTTGTTCGTATCCTGTTTTGTAAGAAAACCAAGCCGCTCGCATATAGCAAGCTGTGCTTTAACTTCTGATTTTGAACCTCTTGCTATAAACAAAAAATTAGCAAATTCTTTGTCCGTGTTACGTGCCTGTCCTTCCTCAATATTCAGCGGTATTGACGTAACAGCTCGCCGCATCTGGGAACATAGACCAAACTTTTCGTCTTCAGGCAGCTTTCGTGTAAGCCGGTATATTTCTTCAACAAGATCCAAAGACCTGTTATATGCGATAAGTCCTCGCATTTTACCCCTCGTATAAATCTTTTTTTGTCTTTATATACACGCACCTAAAACGTCTTTGTCTTTCCCTAAGTGCTGTGTGCGCCCTTAAGATTTTCGTTTTCCTAAGTGCTGAGTGCCAAGTGCTAAGTGCGCTCTTAAGGTTTTGTTTTTTAGGTGCTAAGTGCGCTCTTAAGATTTTCGTTCCCTAAGTGCTGAGTGCCAAGTGCTAAGTGCGCTCTTATTTTTTAGTACGTCGTAAACGTTTCGCGTTTGATTTTCGGCTTGTACTGACGAAGAACTTCGTCTATGTATTTCTTTTCTACCGCATGCTCCGCGGCGCCTGATATTACCTTCTGCATATAACTCTGCGCCGGCTCGCCCGGAGTTGTGTCTTTTTCTGCGTACACAACCGCTTCGACCGGCATTCCTGCGCTTGTATGAACGGTGTACACCGCCTTGCTGCAGCGTGATTTTTCAGGTTCGCAGGCGTTGCAGCCAAGCGTTTTGTCCACGCTTGTTTCGTCAAACGGCGTTACGCGCCAAAGCACTCCCTGAACTTCGCTTCCTGCGTCCGGAACTATTGCCGCGACTCCGCGTGAGTTTATGATGAAGCGGAAACCTGACAGCTTAGCCATGCCGGAGCAGAGCGCGTCCGAACAGCGAAACTTCATGTTGGTGGAATTCATGTACTCTCCGTACATAAAAATCATCGATTTTTCAACGTTGGCTCTTCCCATAACCGCACCTCTTTTCAGTTACTCCTGTTTCTTCAGCTTTATTTTATACTATACAGAAAGTTTGTGCAATCTGTAACTTTTCGTGTACAATAATCGTGAGGTGACGATTATGGAAGATCAGGCAACCAGAAGGATTTATCTTGTACGGCACGCGGCTCCAGAGGTTGAGCGGGGCATCTACTACGGCGGAGGCACTGACCTGCCGTTAAGCTATGACGGTACGCTTCACGCGCGTTCGCTTGGCGCAAAACTCGGAATCAATCCGACAAATCTTTTCACAAGCACAATGCTGCGCGCGCGCCAGTCCGCAGAGCTTATGTTCCCGAACCGCAAGGAAAACATTAAGGATGCAGAAGGTCTGCAGGAAATCTTTATGGGCGAATGGGAGCTCAAAAGTTTTGACGAAGTGCGCGGCAAATGGAAAGAAACCTTCGAAATTCCGGGCAAAGAATTTGCCGACTGCTCCTGCCCGGGCGGCGAAACTTTCAGACAGGTGCAGACACGCGCCGTCAGCGCGCTTGAGAAGATTCTTGCCGAAACCGAAGGCGACGTGCTCATCGTCATGCACGGCGGCACAATCTGGACTCTGCTCTGCCACTATTTTGACTTTAATCTCAACAACGTTTTCTATTATCCCATGCAGTACTGCTCCGTCTGCGAGCTGCACTCAAATCCGAACGGCATGAGACTTGTACGCTTCAACTGGACTCCGGAGCTTGCCGGCTCAGGCGGCGGCTGGACAAAGTAAAAGCAGATGTTCAGGCGTACAGAGGTATAGGATACAGCCCGTTGTGTCAAACGAAAAATAAGAACTCCGGAAGTGTTTCCGGAGTTCTTTGTTTCTGCTTACCGCTTTAGAACCGTTAAGGGCGCACTTGCTGTTAAGGGCGCACTTAGCACTTAGCACTTAGCACTTTGGCGCTTCGCGCCGCTGTCTGCCGTCTGCTGTCAGCCGTTTTTCCGACTCCCGAATTGCGGGTTTATCGTTCCATACTCCCGACTCCCGCCTTTCGTACCAACGACTAACGACAACGGCGCACCTCGCACTTCGCACTTCGCACTTAATTTTAGACCCTTTTCTACTCCCGTCTTCTATACTCCCGTCTTCTATACTAACAACTAACGACCAACGACTGACGACCTTTCTATACTCCCGTATCTTGTACACACTGTACCCAAAATCGTTTTCGGGCAAACAAAACAACGGCTTGGGAAAAAATCCCAAGCCGTTGTTTTGCAGCTATTAGCTGTTAGTTTACTGCTTACCGCTATACTCTATATCTCGCGTTTCTGCGCCGTGTAGTGCGTGTGGAGCAGTTTGTGTGACTTTTCGCCGCACGGCTCGCCGAAGAACTTCGCATAGATTTCCTTAATCTGCGGGTTGTTGTGCGACTGGCGAAGCGTGCTGGTTTCGTCAACACGGTAGATGGCTGCCGTGCGTGCCGCGCGTATCTGCGCGTTGACCGGCTGAGGCTGTCCGCCGCCGCCTATGCAGCCGCCCGGGCATGCCATGATTTCGATGAAGTGGTAGTCTGCTTCGCCAGCGCGTACTTTATCCATGAGAATACGCGCGTTTTTGAGCGTGTGCGCGACTGCGAGTTTAACTGTGACTGTTTTTCCGTCAACAGGTACGTCAACTGAGGCTTCTTTTATGCCTTCCATGCCGCGTACCGGCGTGAATACAACTCCGTCAAGTTCTTTGCCTGTCAGCTTGGCATATACTGTACGGATTGCCGCTTCCATAACGCCTCCGGTGACTCCGAAGATTGCCGCGGCGCCTGTTGAGGTGCCCATGGGATCGTCATATTCTTCTTCCGGAAGGTTTTTGAAGTCAATACCGGCGTTTTTGATCATACGGGCGAGTTCGCGTGTCGTGAGTACCGCGTCAACGTCGGGGATTCCCGGGTTGGACTGAAGCTGCGGACGGACACATTCTGATTTCTTCGCCGTGCAGGGCATGATTGAAACGCTGTATATCTTCTCAACGGGTATGCCGAGGCGTTCCGGTTCGTAGGTTTTCATAACCGCGCCGAACATTCCCTGCGGTGATTTTGCCGTTGAGAGATGGTCGAGAAGGTCAGGATATTTCATTTCGATGAAGTTGATCCAGCCCGGTGAGCAGGAAGTGATCATCGGAAGCACGCCGCCGTTTTTGACGCGGTGCAGGAATTCCGTGCCTTCTTCCATAATCGTGAGGTCGGCTGAGAAGTTTGTATCATACACCTTGTCGAAGCCGAGTTTGCGGAGTGCCGCAACCATTTTGCCGGTGACGATTTCGCCTGCCGGTATGCCGAGCGCTTCGCCGAGCGCCACGCGGACTGCCGGAGCTGTCTGCACGACGGTGAATTTCTCAGGGTCTCCGATTGCGTCGAAGACTTTTTCCGTGTCATCTTTTTCCGTGATTGCCGCTGTCGGGCAGACTGCGCTGCACTGTCCGCAGAGCGAGCAGGCAACATCGCCGAGACCAAGGTTGAAGGCAGGTCCTACAACCGTGTTGAAGCCGCGGTTGATGAAACCGTAAACGTCAAGTCCCTGATGTTCGGCGCAGGCTCTGATGCAGCGTCCGCAGAGAATACATTTGTTGGGTGTGCGAACGAGCGACGGGTTGCTGTCGTCAACAGGGTTGTCGCGTTTTGCGCCTTCAAACGGAATTTCGCGGATGCCGAGATCGGCAGCGATTTTCTGAAGTTCGCAGTCATTGTTTTTCTGGCACGTCAGACAGCTTCTGTCATGGTTGGCAAGAAGCAGTTCGACGACTGTTTTTCTTGTTTCGCGGACGAGCGGCGTGTTCGTGTGAACAACCATTCCGTCTGCAACGGGGTAAACGCAGGCTGCGCCGAGGTTTCTCGCGCCTTCGATTTCAACCATACATACGCGGCAGGCGCCCGCTTTGCTGAGTTCCGGATGGTAGCAAAGCTGAGGAATGCGGATTCCGGCAAGAGCCGCCGCTTCGATTACGGTGTAATTTTCGGGTACTTCAACTGTTACGCCGTCTATAGTAACTTTTACCATGATGTTTTCTCCTCTCTGCTCCGGAATTATTCGCGGACGATTGCCTTGAACGGACAGTTGTTCATGCAGACGCCGCATTTAATGCATTTGCTCTGGTCAATAACGAACTGATGTTTGAGTTCGCCGGAAATTGCGCCTGCAGGGCAGTTTCTCGCACACAGGCTGCAGCCCTTGCACGCGTCGGTGATGTTGTAGCTGACGAGCTTCTGGCATGCGCCTGCAGGGCATTTCTTGTCCCTGATGTGTGCTTCGTATTCGCCGCGGAAATAGCGGATTGTTGAAAGAACGGGGTTCGGCGCTGTCTGACCGAGTGCGCAGAGCGCGCCGGCTTTGATTGAGCGTGCAAGTTTCTGGAGTCTTTCGATATCTCCCTCTTTGCCTCTGCCTTCCGTGATGCCGGTAAGGATTTCAAGCATACGCTTTGTCCCCTCGCGGCACGGCGTGCATTTTCCGCAGGATTCAGACTGTGTGAACGTGAGGAAGAATTTGGCAACGTCAACCATACAGGTTGTTTCGTCCATTACGACAAGACCGCCTGAGCCCATCATTGCGCCTGCGGCGATGAGTGAGTCGTAGTCAACAGGAGTGTCGAGCAGTTCTTCCGGCATACAGCCGCCTGAAGGTCCGCCGATCTGGACTGCTTTGAATTTTTTGCCGTCAGGAATGCCGCCGGCGATCTCAAAGATGATTTCGCGCATTGTGATTCCCATCGGAACCTCGGCAAGACCCGGATTGTTGATTTTACCGGTGAGGGCAAAGACCTTCGTACCCTTTGATTTTTCCGTGCCGTACGCTGCGTAGGCTTCGCCGCCGTTTCTGATGATACACGGTACGTTGCCCCATGTTTCAACATTGTTGATGTTCGAAGGTTTGTCCCAAAGACCTTTGACTGCCGGGAACGGCGGGCGGGGACGCGGCATACCGCGCTGACCTTCGATTGACTGCATAAGAGCTGTTTCTTCACCGCAGACAAACGCGCCTGCGCCTTCCTTGACGTGGAGCTTGAAGCTGAAGTTTGTTCCGAAAATGTTGTCGCCGAGCACTCCGGCTTCCTCTGCCTGAGCGATTGCCTGATTCAGACGTTTGATCGCGAGCGGATATTCCGCGCGGCAGTAGATGTAGCCTTCGTCAGCGCCGATTGCGTACGCGCCGAGCGCCATACCCTCGAGCACCGCGTGCGGGTCGCCTTCGAGAAGCGAACGATCCATAAACGCGCCCGGGTCGCCTTCGTCAGCGTTGCAGATGATATATTTTTTCGGTCCCTGTGATTTCTGGCAGAAACTCCATTTGAGACCTGTCGGGAAACCGCCGCCTCCGCGGCCGCGGAGACCTGATTTTTTGACTTCGTCTATTACATCGTCAGGCGTGAGCGTAAGAACCGCTTTCGCAAGCGCTTCATAGCCGTCTGCCGCGATATATTCTTCAAGTGAGTCAGGGTTGATGTAGCCGCAGTTTTTGAGAGCGTTTTTGCGCTGTTTCGCATAGAACGGGATTTCGCTGTATGCCGGAAGGTCAGCTGCCTTTGCGCCCTCCTGCGGGATACGCGCGACAGCCTTTTCCTTGCAGACGCTGCCGCCGAGGACATGTTCCGCGAAAATCTTCTCAACGTCTGCCGGAGTGACAGAACCGTAGGTGACACGGTCTTCGCCCGGGCGCACTACGTCGAGAAGCGGCTCGTTGTGGCACATACCGATGCAGCCCGTTGAATAGACACAAACCTTGTCTTCAAGACCGTTCTTTTTGACCTGTTCCTCGACAGCGGCAAGTACCGCGCGGCCGCCTGCCGCTATTCCGCAGGTGCCCATGCCGAGAATTATCTGAGTCTTGGCATCGTTTCTTGCCTTGAGGGCTGCGACTGCGTCAGCTTTGACCTGATGAAGCTGTTCGATTGTCTTAATCTGCATAACCATTTCCCCCTTACGCCTTTGCGTACGTGTCAAGCATCGCGCAGGCTTTGTCTGACGTGAGACGTCCGTGCGTGTCTTCGTCAACCATTACGCAGGGAGCAAGAGCGCACGCGCCGATACAGGCGACTGTTTCGATTGTAAATTTGAGGTCGTCTGTCGTGCATTTGTCATCCGAAAGACCAAGCTTTTTCTGCATAGCCTCAAGAACAACCTTGCCGCCGCGAACGTGGCATGCTGTGCCCTGGCATGAACGTACGATGTGTTCGCCTCTCGGTTCAAGATGGAACTGAGCGTAGAACGTTACGACACCGTAAATCTTGCTGATGGGAACGTCGATCGCTTTGCTGATTTTGATCAGCACTTCTTTCGGAAGATATCCGAAAATTGCCTGAGCCTTCTGAAGCACCGGAATTGTCGCGCCTCTGAAACCCCGGTACTGCTCGAGAAGTTCGTCAAGAAGCTTCTCTTTTTCTGCTGCGGTTACCATGGAAAGCACCCTCCTTGTAGGGAATTTAATTTCGTAAACTCTGCTGCCGCAAGGCTTTGCGCCCATACAGCGATTAAAACATGAATGAGTACTGCGCGGCGCCTGTGCCCGCACACACACAACCTGTGCACTGCAATGCACAAACGCCCGACGGTTATTATCGTCCTAAACGCCCAAAAATTCAAGTGTTAAATAAGATTTTCCGCAAAAACAACGGCTCAGGGATTTCCCTAAGCCGTTGGTTAGTGTGCTCACGCTGTTGCTCTGTTTGTATGTTGCAGGGCGCTCGTACCTCGCTTGTAGGCTGTAGGTGGTAGGTTTTTCTACTTTCTACTTTCTATTTCCTACCTCCTGCTTTTTTCCCGTCATTCTGCGGAAATCCGTAAGGATTTAGCGCAGAATCCAGTGTCTTTCGGTTTTTTTCAATAACGGGCTTCGCAGGAAGACAGGGAAAAACCGCGGGAAGACAATGATTTCAATATTCCAGCGGTTTTGCTAAGTGCTAAGTGCGAGGTGCGAAGTGCGTTCTTTTTCCTACCTCCTGCCTCCTGCTTTTTTCCCGTCATTCTGCGGAAATCCGTTAGGATTTAGCGCAGAATCCAGTGTCTTTCGGTTTTTTCAATAACGGGCTTCGCAGGAAGACAGGGAAAAACCGCAGGAAGACAGAGATTTCAATGTTCCAGCGGTTTTGCTAAGTGCTAAGTGCGAGGTGCTAAGTGCTAAGTGCTATGAGCTAAGTGCTAAGTGCTATGTGCTAAGTGCGAGGTGCTAAGTGCGAGGTGCGAAGTGCTAGTTACTTTCCGAACTCATACGTTGCGCCGAGGCTGATACCTATGCTGTCGCGTTTGCCTGTCGCGCCTGTTACGCCGAGTTCTACTTTCCACGGGTTATTGGCCTTATCGTATTTGAAGCCTATTTCCGCTATGCCGCTTCCGCCTTTGTAGTCAGGCTCAAGTATCGCGTATTCGCCCATGTGTCCTTTTGCCGTTCCGTCAAATTCGTATTCGTAGGCAAGTCCGCCGAAGAATTTTATGCCTTTGTTGTTTTCCTTGCTGTTGTAACGGAAGCCCGCGCGCAGTCTGTGGCTGTTTATCGCGTCAAGGTCATACGTGTTGCCGTCGATTGTCATACTGTCGCTGTTCTGTCTGTTCCAGAGGTATTTGACGTATGTATCTACGTTGCTTCCGTCTTTCACGTTCCATTTGTAGCCAAGCCCCGCGTGTATGCCGAGGTATGCGCTGCTTGTGTCAAAGCGTGT
>JAZRZG010000053.1:0-3538 GCA_045601305.1 Synergistaceae bacterium | reverse complement strand
AAGGTTTGTTTCAGTCGTGTTTGTTGAAAGTTTTGCGTAGTTGACGTAGGTTTCGCCTGGGTCTCCTGCCGTGCCTGTTGAAACTATCGCCGCTACGTGGTCTTGCGCGGTTGTTGTTCCAAAGTTGCTGTACGTTACTTTAAGCTGTTTGCTTGCTACAAGCGGCGTTGTGAGGTCTATTGCGCCGTCCGCTATGCGGCTATCAACCGTTTCTGTAACGTCCGTTGTCGTATTGCTTGCGGAAACAGAACTGTCGTCTGTGAACGTCAGCGTTTCTTTTGTCTGTTTTGTGAGGGTTGCCGGGTCGGTAACTTCGGGGAGCGAGAAACCGCCGCCTGCCGTTACCAAATTTTTGCCGCCTTCGGCGGCTGTTTTGAAAAGATTAGATTGAAAGATTGCAGATTTTAGATTGATTTGTAAAGCGGGGCGAACGGAGTAGTAGTCGTAGTTCACGTTGGTTCCGATGTCGATGACGTGGCCGCTGTCGCAGACGTCAGCGGCAAAACGTTATAGCCGGGCGAACGAAGCCAATACCAGTCAGAGGCTTTGAGTATGTTTTGCTCTATCGCCGTTCCGTTATAAAGCGCCTGCGCTTCCGCTGTTGAAAGAACGTAAAGCAGGTCATCTTCCGCGCCTGTCATTCCGCAGCCACCGTACGGGCTTTCATACGTTGCAGGATTTGACGGGTCTGTCCCTGTTTTTGTCATATCATGCTTTACTATATAGTTCTTGCCCGCTGCGGTGCCGTTTGCTTCCTCCCACGTCATGTCTGTTCCGCTGTAACTTTTCATTGCTGTTTCGTACGTGTTGACTTTTGTGCGGAGTTCAGAAGCTGAATATTTGTTGGCGTCTGACGCATCCCACTCTGTTCTGAAGACCTGATACGTCACGCTTCCCGTGCCGTCGGATTTCGCAACGTCCATTACGTCCGACGTGATTATGTAACCGTATTTGTTGCCGCTTGCGTCAGCTGTGCTGTCTTTCGCGTACAGCGTCCAGCTGTAACCCGCAAAGGTTCTTTCATCTCCGATGTTGGTAAAGCCGCTGCCTTTGGCTATTCCCGCATAGTCCGCCATCGCAGGCACAGCCGTAGCAAAGATGAAGGACACGAGCATTACTATTGCTGCCGTTTTTTTAATTCTCATTCGTTTTTTCCCCTTTCTGTTTGTTTTCTGTCTGTTTTCCGCCATAGAGCATTTTCAGTATTTTTCTTTTCAGTCCCGCACTGTTTCCGTGTTCAAGGTGCCCGAAGGTGCTCATTAAGCTCGCTTTCAGTTTTTCAGGCTCCATTCTTCCGCGTTCCAGCTCATGTCTTTGCTGTTTTATTCTCGCGTATATGCGTTTTTTGCTGTGCGTCCTGAGTTTGCGTATCACTTTGCCGCTGTCTGTGAGGTAAAAGTGCCAGCCGAGAAAGTCTATGCCGTTTTTCAGCGGTATCAGCTGTGTTTTTTCGTTCAGTTCCAGTTTCAGTTCTTTTATTATCACCTTCATTCCTTCAAGTGTCTTTTGCAGTTTTTCTTTGCTTATGTCTGTCAGCACCATGTCGTCCATGTAGCGGACGTAGTGTTTTATCCCCGCCCTTTCTTTTATGTATCTGTCTATTTTGTCAAGGTAGAGCAGCGCGAAGTTCTGGCTCGTCTGGTTGCCCATGGGCACTCCTTTGCCTGTGTCCGCGTTGTAGCTGTCTATTATTTTGTCAAGCAGAGCAAGCGTCTGTTCGTCAAATCTTTCTTTCGCAAGCATCGTTTTGAGTACGCCGTGGTCTATGCTCGCAAAGTATTTGCGTATGTCGGCTTTGAGAAACCAGCCTTGTGTTCCGTGCCTGCTGAAATGTTCCCGCAGCTGTTTTGTCAGTCTTTTTATTCCGTAGTGCGTGCCTTTGCCTTTCTGACACGCCGCGTTGTCGGCTGTCAGGCGGTTTGCAAGGTACGGCGCGATTATGTTGTCGCAGAGCGCGTGCTGTACTATTCTGTCGCGGTAGCTTAATGCCTGTATTTCCCGCTTTTTGGGCTCGTATATCGTAAAGCGGTTGTAGCCTCCGATTTCGTAGCTGCCGTTTTCCAGTTTCTGCTGCAAGCCGCACAGTTCAGCCGATAGGTTCATTTCAAAGCTGACTACGTCTTTTTTGTGCCGTTTGCATTTCCGCGCCTGTCTGTGTGCTTCGTAAAGTTTGCCGAATGTAAATATTTCGTCGCTGTTCATTGTGTTTTCCGTTCGCGGCGGGGGCTTGCGCCTTGCAGTTCATAGCTTTCGCGATGCCCTGTCCCGCCGCGCTGTTCGTCCTTTCGGACAGGAAACGGCTCCTTTGCTCCACGCGCAGACCAATTCCGCTTGGAATTGATTTCGGGCTTTGGGAGCAGATCGGGGCGAACGGAGTTGTTGTCGTTGTTCACGTTGTTTCCGTTGTCGTTGACGTTGCCGTTGTTGTTGACGTTAGCGGCATTATTGTCGTTATTGCCGGGCGAACGAAGCCAAACGCGTCTGCCGTTCCCTTTTTTTACGCTCCGCGCAGGGGAACTTCCGAACGCGGGGCTGTAATTTTTTCGTTTTTACTTTTTCTTGTTTCTTACGTTTCGCGCATACCGGCAGTTTTTTTCCGCCTTTCATCGCTGCCCGTCCAGCCGGCAAGCAGTCTCAGACATTCGCTGATTTGCCGTGAGCAGTTTTCGTACTGTTTTTCCGTTACGGCTCCCTGTTCGGACGCAAAGAGTACAATGTAGGCAAGCAGCTGAAGCGCGGTTTTTGCCTGTTTCTGATGACGCAGCCGTTTTTCTCCGCTTTCTTTTTCAGTAACTTTTTCGCCGTTTGCCCTGTATATTTCTTCAAGCGCTTCCATCGCAAGGTTTTGCAGTCTTGTCGTTATGGTAAAGCGGTAACGTTTCGGCGATTTTTCCGTTATGCAGAATATGTAGCCGCACAATTCTTTTGTCCTTGTTACAAGTACAAATTCGTCTTCTCTTACTGTTTTGTTGTTTCTGCTTACAAACATTTCATTTCGCGTTCAACTGTTCAGGCGCAGTCAAGGACAAATACAGACAATCTGCAGACACGCCTTTTGACTGTACGGTTTCTTTCAAGCACACGCAACAACCGCTCCGCGTCATTTCGCGCAGCTTTCGCGTTTTTTTCGTTTTTTTCGGCTTTCGCCGCAAAATTTATTCTGCTGTTCGGTTTTGAATATTTTGAACTTTGGTTCAGGAATAAAGGAGAGGCAAGAAATGCAAAAATCTTCCTCAGAAGGAGAGGTGTCTGTCTGTCTGTCTGTCTGTCTGTCTGTCTGTCTGTCTGTCTGTCTGTCTGTCTAACGTCGCTTCGCTCCAATTACGAATGCAGAATGAAGAATGAAGAATTGAAAAACTTTCAGAACCGTTAGAATACCTGCTGTCGGCTGTTGGCAGACAACTGTTGGCAAAAGCGTTGGGACGGTCGCCGGCCATCTGTCGTCTGTCGTTGGCAAAAGCGTTAGAAACAAATATTTTGTTCATACTCTCACTCTCCTTTCTCCGTACACTTTTATCAAAGGCGGCATTGCCCTTGT
>JAZRZG010000052.1:0-1537 GCA_045601305.1 Synergistaceae bacterium | reverse complement strand
ATTTAGTTTTTCAGCGTCGTAATCGGTATGACATAAACACCGTCTTTGCGTTTATGGGCAAAGTTGGATGTCCCCGTGATAACGCCGAGGGCTGCGGGGAGTTTGCCTCCCTCTTCTGCAATTTTGTTTCTGAGTTTAATCAGCTGTTTTGCGGCTGTATCGGTCTGATGCGCCCCCAATTTGATTTCAAAGGCACACCAGTTGCCGTCTTCGAGCTCTATAACGGCGTCTATTTCGTTGTCGGCATAGTCTCTGTAATGATACAAATTTGCTCCCATGCTCTCGGCATATATGCGCAGATCCCTTTCGCAGAGCGCCTCAAACAAAAATCCGAAGGTCTTCAGGTCGTTTATGAGTCCTGAAACTGTGCTTTTCAGCAGGCAGGCGGCAAGAGACGGGTCGCAGAAATGTCTCTTTTCTGCCTGTTTAATGCGTACAGACGAGCGAATGTTTGTTGAAAACGGCTGCTGATTGTCGGTAATAAAAAGTCGTTTGAATACGTCAAGATAACCGGCAACTGTCTTCGCGTCAACTGTTGCAGTTTCGTTTTCAGATATGTCGTCACATATTTTGCGAATGGAAACTGTTGTGGACTCATTTCTCGCAAGCGATCGCAGCAAAAGCTCCATTTTGCGTACATTGTGATTGATTTCGTCAAGTTTGTATATGTCTTCGTCAAGAACCGCCTGCAAATATTTTTCGGGAATCAGCTTCGCTTTAGAAAACGGCATTTTTACGGAGGCAGGCCAGCCGCCGCATATTATATACTCGGCAAGCTGTTCAAGTGAACAGTCTGTAACTGCACAGGGTTTTATCTCCCTGCCTTCGCAAATGTCTTTCAGCGATACTTCTCCCGTAGATTTTCCCGCTTCGTAAAGCGACATTGTATGCATTGAGATTTTCGCTATTCTGCCCGCGCCGCTGTGAAGTATGCCCTTGTGTGCCGGTGTTGACGAACCGGTTAGGATAAATTGTCCCGTGTCAGCCCGTTTATCTACCTCCATGCGAACAGCGTCCCAAAGCTGCGGATATTCCTGCCATTCATCAATAAGCCTTGGTGTGTTGCCCTGCAACGCATAATCCAAAGAATAGTTGACGAGCTGCCTGTTTCTGAAATTGTTGGCAGGGTCAGCAAGGTAAAAAGCGCTCGTTGAATGGTGTGCGGAAGTCCACGTTTTGCCGCACCACTTCGGACCTTCTATGCAGACCGCGCCAAACGCGTTAAGGTAGTTTTTCACTCTGCCATCGACTATTCTGGGCAGGTAAGCTGCGTTCGCCATCCGAAATCCCCCTCGCATATAAATATTATTACCTCATATTCAGCAAGTCTATTGTATCATATTTATAAAAAATATTACCTCATATTAAGGACAATTTTATACAAAATTCAGGCGCATTTTTCGGCGCATTCAAAGGTGCGCAGCAGGCGACACGTTATGAAGTAGCGGCAATGGTTGCACGCGCGGCAGCAGCAGGCGAAGCAAAACATGCAACCAAAAAAGACGTTGAACTTCTTAAGAAGCTCTCAGTCGAATTC
>JAZRZG010000051.1:0-5160 GCA_045601305.1 Synergistaceae bacterium | reverse complement strand
ATGCTCGAAAAGTTCGCACGGGATAATCATTTTCGGAACATTCGCCATTTTACGGATGACGGATACTCGGGTACGAACTTCAATCGCCCGGACTGGCAGCGTTTGATTGCCATGGTGGACGCGGGACAGATTTCTACCGTGATCGTCAAGGATATGAGCCGAATCGGCAGGAACTATCTGGAAGTTGGGATGTACACCGATATCAAGTTCCCGAACAGCAACGTCCGCTTCATCGCTGTGAACAACAGCGTGGACAGCGCCAACCAGCAGGAAAACGATTTCACTCCGTTTCTCAACATCATCAAGATGTTATACTACATTTCAACGGTGTTTATAAACGGCGCAAAAACATCGAAAAACAATGAAATTGCCTGTTGCTGACCGCATCCTGTGAGCGGAACGACAGGCAATTTTGCTATTATTGGCATTCTCCATTTGATAACTCGCTATCGCCATGATATAATACAAAAAAGTTATTTGGGGCGGTGCGGATATGGCGCAAAAAACAACCGACAACAAAATAACGGAACTTCGCCAAGGCTTTTCGGAATACCTTAAAGCACAGGGTAAAAAGTCGTATGGCACTACGGTTTCGGACGCCTTTTATCTACATAGAAACAATGCCAGTCTCGACTTCGCTGGGCTATTAGAAATTGAAGATTTTCAGCAGTTTCAGGGTATGGCGGATGAGTATTTGAAAAGCACCCTGTCTGAAAAGTCCTCTGCCAAAGGCAACAATGCAGGGACATATTTGAGCGGTATGACACAACTATGGAGATATATACACGGCGACCATAGTTCTGAAAATAGAGTACCCTCACCAGTCTTGCACATACCCCGTCCTTCGCACATACCCCGCCCGTCGTGCGGAGAGGTTGACAGGTATTTGCATAAATGGAACACAACTGCCGACCTGTTTCAACCGGAAACCGTATTGAAAAAGCTGTTTACAGAAACCTGCCCGAAAAACAATTCTATCGACGATATTATTCTGAAAACTGCCGCACTCAATACAGTTTATAACACCTATATCTATTCTGTATATCCCGTTGCACAGCATATTCTTTCTCTCAATATTGACGAGCGGCTCGCAGAGGGTGATGAAACACTTGTCAACGAACTTATGCGGGTATTTTATACGGACGGCGGGAAAATAGACCATTACTCTTTCGCAACCAAGTATTGTAGTTTTCACAATCCAAACGCATTTCCCATTTATGATAGCTATGTGGATAAGATACTGCAACACTACCGAAATCAAGAGGGGTTTTCATCTTTCAAAAACAATGAGCTGAAAAGCTACCCCAATTTCAAGCGCATTATCGCGGATTTTCGCCGTCATTTTGGATTAGAAAAATATACAGTAAAGCAACTCGACCAATATTTATGGCAATTTGGCAAGGAGTATTTTTGACCGCGATTACATAGCAAAACCGTCTGTAACTATCTCGCCGCAAGAGCGGCTGTTACAGGCGGTTTTGCTTTTGTTATGTAGTTTGTTACCGTTGTCGCACAATTACGAGAGAACGCACGAGAGTGGCGAGAGCGCAACATATTTCAGCTCTTATTTTTTGGTTTTCGTATCAAGCAGAAGAAAATGCCTACTGCATAAATAACGCACCCAAAAAGAAGAGGGGCAATATCCGATGTAATTTCTCCATCGCATTTAGACAGCGCACTTGCCGTCAATCCAATAAAGACGAGCAGACCAAGAACGCAAAATACACCGACAACCTTTTTGAAAATATGCTTTCCCGTGCTGTCGGTTTTTGCTTCTTTTCTGACGGGAGCAGCTTCGTCTTCTTCCTCGTCCTCGGCATCGAAATCGTCTATTTCGTCCTCAAAATCAGAAAAGTCCTCGTCATAGTCAAAAAGTTCCTCGTCAGCATAATCTTCCAAAAGCGCGTCATCTTCTTCGAAGGTGGAATAGCGGGTATCAAATAAGCCGGGTGTGGTCTTGCCAACTGTGCGCCCATTTGAACGGTGTATCATACCCGTCAGACCTCTATAAGACGAGATATAGCGTTTGTTCTTTGCGTCATAGTGGACTTCTTCCGAAAAAACGCCCGGTCTGCTTGTGCCGACCTGTCTGCCGTCTGCGTCATAGTGGATTTTCCTATCTCCCAACAAACCAGGGCGGCTTTTCCCGACACATTTTCCGTTTTCGTCATAGTGATATACCATGCCGAAAAGTCCGTGTTTGCTCGTTATTCGCTTTTTTGCCATGCTCAACACCTCCGCTTAGTATGGCTCTGTTATGCCAGTCTGCGCCGCGTCCACGGCTTTTCAATCAAATATCTGTGCTTCGCAACCAACTTGTCTATGCTCTCTATGCCTTTGAGCTTGTATTGCAGTTTGCCGTCCGGCTGTACGATAATGCACTCCAAATCAGCAAGGATTTCTTCCCTTGACAGGGTAGTTGAAAACTGACCGTCTTTCATTTCCAGTCGCATAGCTTCCCGCTGACCTTGCAGATAATTCAGCGTTTCCGTGACCTCTGCAATATCCGCTTGTATCTCGTCATTGGTTTTGGACAATTTCTTAATGGTTATGGCAAGTGCTTCTTCCTCCGCTTTCAGCGGGGCAACCCTTTCATCCAACTGCTCCTTGCTAAACATATCCGACATATACAAATCTAACAGTTTTGCTTTCTGCTTCTCAATCTCGGCAAGGTGTTCTTGCAGGGCGTTGACTTCCTCCACTCTCGGCTGATTGATGCGGCTTTCCAAGGCGGTTTTGATATCCTCCAACTCCTTGATACCGTCCCGCAATCTAAACCACAAACTGCGGGTATAAAACGAACTCGACAACCACTTGTTCAGCTCCGTTTCTGACACATTCCGATTGTTGCAGAGCATAACCCTGTTGCCGTTTTCGTCCCTGTTCATCGTGCGCTTTGTCTTGCAGGCGTATGACCGTACCCGACCACCCGCCGACTTGATAACATCGCTGCTGGACGCATAGTAGGGCGCACCGCAACACCCGCACACGATTTTCCCCGCAAAATCCGTCTTTCCCCTGTACAGACCCTTTTGCGTGGTGTGCTGTACCTTGCTCTCTAACACTCTCTGCGCTTTTTCAAAGGTTTCTATATCAACTATGGCGGGGACTTTATCTGTTTCAAATATAACGGCTTCTCCCGTTTCTCTTGTGGTGTGCTTCTCAAAGATAAGACCGTTTGTGAACTTCTTACGCACAGCACGCCCCGAATAATGCTCGTTCTGTATCATGATACGCAAGCCCCGCTCACTGAACGGCTTGCCGCTTCTTGCAAAAATGCCGTTATCAATCAGGTGTTGCCGTATGCGGTGGACACCCATATTTTTATTGGCGTATAAATCAAAAATAAGCCGTACAACCTCGGCTTCTTCCTCGATGATTTCCAGTCTGTTCTCGGGCTTGGGATAATACTTGTAGCCGTACAGATTTCCGTGCGAATGAATATTGCCCCGCTTGATACCTTCCTCGATACCGAACAAAACCTTGCGGCTTTTGTCGCGGCTTTCGTTCTCGTCAAGTACCTGTAACATCTGTACCACCATAATATCAGCGTCCCGCTCGGTGGACAAGCCCGTGTCTACAAAATCCACATATACGCCGTTCTTGCGGAGCGTTTTCAAGAGCATATCGGCGCTGACATTTCGGGCAAATCGGCTTGTATTCTTTATCAGTATACGGCTGAATTTCGGCTTGCTGATAATGCGGAATAAATCCCCGTCAATATGGCTTTTGTCAACTCCTGCGTCCGCAATCATTTTGTCAAAATCGGGACGCTTTAGGCTTGTGCCGCTTCGCCCATAATCCGCATACAGATGTACAAGATTATAGTCCTCGTTCTCTCCGAACTCTCTCTGAAAGAACGCCATCTGATTTTCAAATGAGCTTAACTGCTCCTTATCCTTGGTACTGACACGCACATAAGCGCATATATCTACTCTCGCCATACTCTCGCCCCCTCTCACTGGCGGACTTCTGCCCGCTGGTGGAGTGCATTGTATAGCGTACCTTGCGCTATCCCGCAGATCTCGCAAATCTCGGCTATGCTGTGCGCCTTTGCGTCGTACAGCTTTAACGCCTTATCCATTGTCTTCGGGTCTTTCGGCGGTCTGCCGCCCTTGCGACCTCTCGCCCTCGCCGCCGTCAATCCCTCGTTTGTCCTCTGTACGGTCAAATCCCGTTCAAATTGGCAGAGGGCAGAAAGAACGGTAACGAGTAATTTCCCCGTGGGAGTGCTGATGTCGATACTCTCTTTCAGACTGATTAGGACAATGCCCTGTTCCTCGAACTGCTCTACAAGCGCAAGCAAATCCTTTGTAGAGCGTCCCAGTCGGGAAAGACTTTCAATAACAACAGTATCGCCCTTGCGTACCTTGTCTAACAGCCTGTCCAATTCGGGGCGGTTGCGCTTCGTCCCCGTCATTTTCTCGGTCAGCAGTTCATCCACTCCGTAGCTGTTCAGAGCGTCAATCTGCCTGTTTAGGCTTTGCTCCTCGGTGCTTACTCTTGCATATCCGAAAATCATTTTTGTTTTACCCCCTTATTATAAAAAACAATTTGCAAAATTACAATAACATCCTCGCTCCTGTTTTGCAAGTATTTTTTAATTGCAAAAGTAAATATTTTGAGATATGCAAATAATATGATATACTGCAAGAGAAAGGAGAGTGGGGGACTGTGTTCATCATTCAGAAAAACGAAGCATCCAATAAAACCATTCGTATGCCGAACTCTCTCATAGAGCAATTAGAAGAAATCGCCGCTAACGAGGACATTTCTTTCAATCAGCTTGTGGTACAGTGCTGTGAGTATGCCCTTGCCAATCTTCCTAAAAATGAGGGCAAAATTACTTGCACAGAGCAATTCGTGAGCCAAAAACGACAAATAAAAGCCGCCTTTCAAAATTATATGGTGGAAAGGTCGAAAGCAACTCCGCAGACCGTCTTTCAGATATTCGCAGACGCTATCTATGCCAGTCAACCCCGCCACGCCGCCGTTGGCGTTGACCTGTATAGCGTACTTTCGGGACAGGTGAGCATAGACGAGTATCAGAGTGCGCTCAATCGGTATTTTGTGGAGATAGGCAGACGCAACCCCGATACCAACGCCCGCAATTATGCCAACTGCACCCGACAACTAAAAGAGTTCATGGAGCAAGCCGAC
>JAZRZG010000050.1:0-2650 GCA_045601305.1 Synergistaceae bacterium | reverse complement strand
GTGTCCGGCTCTGAATGACGCTTCTCCGTGGAGCTGTCCTTTTGCCGTTTTCTTGCCTTCCGCTTTGAGGAATACGCCGCCGCCGAAGTAGTTAATATCGCCGTCTGCTCTTACGTTGCCGTCTTCAAATTCGTTTTCTGTCGTGTAACGTCCGTTTCCGCCTTCTACGAATATTCCGAGCGTTACGTTGTCTTTTACTTTCTTTGAGAGTCCGGCTGCTACGTTTGTGCCGTTGAGGTCTATGTGGCTGCCTGTCTCATAGCGGCTGTGGCTTCCCTGTATCGCGGCAAAGGCTTCCCAGTCTTTTGTTTCAGCTTTCGCGTTTTCCATTACGGCTGAGGCTACAAGGTCGCTTGCGCTGTTTATTGCCGCTGAGCCTGCCAGTCTTGCTTCGCTGAAGGATTTTGTTTTGTCTTTGATTATAGGTTTCGGGGTGTCACCCTGTACTCCCAGTATGAGTTCGCCGTTTTCAAGCCACGTGTCGTATTCGTAGTCAAGCATTCCCGTTGTGCTTATTACTTTCTTTTTCAGCGGGTTGTCTTTTGTTCCTTCGTAGCCTTTCGCGTTGTTTATGAGTGTCAGTTTGTCGCCTTCTTCTTCTACTTTTTTACCTTCAACGTCCTGATAGAGGTTTATTTTAGTACCGGCTACGTTTATTGTGTTTGCTGTTTCAACTATCGTGTCGCCTTTGCTGAAGTTATCAAGGTAGAAGCCGAGGGTTGAGTTTGTCAGGCTGACTGCGCCGCTGAATTTCGTTTTGTCTTTGAAGTTTGTCGTGCCTGTGCTTGTGTAGTTTCCTGCAAGCGTTCCGCCTGTGAAGTTGACGATACCGCTGTTGGTTACGTCTCCGCCGAGATTGTCCGCAGATGCCGTAAGTTCGCCCGTTGTGTCAACTGTCAACGTTGTGGCAACAGCCGCGTCTGCCGTTACGTTTCCGGTTATTTCTGTTATGCCGCTGCCGGTTATTGATTTGCCAAGCGTGCCGCCGTTTAATGTGAGCGTTACATCTTCATCCACTTTATTTATACCCGCAGCAACGTAGTCCGCGTTTGTCTCAATGTCTTGCGCAAATTCAAGCGTGCCGCTTGTTACGTACGCTCCGCTGAGGTTTGCGCCGTTGAATTTCACCGTGCCGCTGTTGACTATCGCTTTGACAAGTTCTCCGCCGATGAGTTCAAGCGTTCCGCTTGTTACTTTGTTCGTTGCTGCCTGTATGTTGCTTGCGTTCGCTGTCACGTTTCCGGCAAATTCAAGCGTGTTTGTCGTTATGTCTGCCACAAGTTCTCCGCCTGTGAATTTCACCGTGCCGTCTCCGCTTATCGCTTTGGCAAGCGTACCTGCGGACAAGGTAAGAATGTTGCCTAAGGTTACAGTATTTGTGTTACCGGCTATATACGTCGCGTTTGCCGTTACGTTTCCGTTGATGTTGAGGTTTCCGCCCGTGATTTTCGCGCCGAGTTCTCCGCCGCCGAGGTTCACTATGCCTGTGTTTGTCAGTCCGTCAGTTCCTGTCATGGCAAGGTTTGCGGCATTCGCAACCGTCATTGTTTTGTTGTTGACGTAGCTTCCGTCTCCCGCAAGCATACCTGTGAGGGTTACATTTTGGTCAATGGTTACGCTCCCTGTATTTGTTATTCCGTTGTTCAGTTCAAGCGTGTCTGTGCCGCTGATTTTCAGCGTTCCGGCGTTTGTGAATGCAGTTCCGTTTTTCCAGCCGCTTATTTCTTTTACGTTCACTATGTTGAGTGCGTCACCGGCCTTTGCCGCTATGCCTTCAAAACCGCCGCCGGCAAAGCTATGTTCGTTGCCCTGTATGGTGAGTTCGCGGTTTGTTTCGCCTGTCACGTTGACAAGTTCGCCGAGATTTGTTTCCTCAACGTAGTCGTCAAGCAGAACGTAAGTGGCTACGTTTCCGGCAAAATAGGTCGGCGTCTGCGTTGTATCTTCATAGTTCTGCACTATCTGCGCCAGCGTGTAGCCATTGCCTTTGGTTATGCTCATGCAGCCACTTTCTCCCTCTGCCTGTGAGAACATGTATATGTAGCCGTCTGTAGTGCCTGAGGTTGTGCCTTCTATCGTTATTGTGTTGCCTGTGCCGCCGTTAAGGTACTGCGCTTTTTTCGTTTCGCCAACGTTCCACTGCGCAAGCGTGTTTGTGCCGGTTACGTTGGCGCTGCCGAGTTTCAATGTGCCTGTCGCCGTGTCTGTTACAGTTATTTGCTCAACCGTCGGATTACCACCTGCTATGCTTGCGTTAAAGTTGTAACTTGCGTTGTCGGAGTTAAGCGCTGCTGTTTCGGCAAGGTTTGCGTTGGTAACTACTATGTCTTCACCAAGCGTCACGTTTCCGCCTGTGATTTTGCCTGTACCTCCAAATGACGTGCCTGTGTCAAGTGTTACGCTGCCGCTGTTGGCTATGGCATTAGTTAATGTGCCGCCTGTGAGGTTAAGTGTCCCTGCGTTGGTTATGCTGTTTGCGATTGTCATTCTTTCAAGCGTTCCCGTGTACGCCGCGTTTGCTTTAACGTCAAGCGTTCCCGCCGTTATCTGCCCTTCGCTGCCAAGGTACACGTGCGCGGCATCTGCGCCGTTGCCTATTTGTACCGTGCCGCTGCCTGTGATATTCGCGTTGAGGTACCCCGTATCTGCG
>JAZRZG010000049.1:0-9441 GCA_045601305.1 Synergistaceae bacterium | reverse complement strand
CCATGATATGCCTCCGCGCGTAATGTGCAGATAAGTTTATTTGCTTTTTTTAGGGTTTTCGGCTTTTTTTTTCAAAAAGGAGAGCGTTAAGAGCGCGAATCCTGCAATGATAAAAACGTCGGCTGCGTTCATAAACAGTTCATGTTTTAGGATTGCAGAAGCAAACGGCGCAGAAAACCAGTCAACAACGCTGCCGTGCGTCAGTCTGTCATACAGATTGCCGAGCGCTCCGCCGAGCATGAGCGCAGAGGCAAGACTTTCTGTTTTTGCCCGCTGTTTGCAGAAATATAAAACAAGCATAAAGATGAAAAGCAGGGCAATAAAGGAAAACACCGGTACTGCACAGCTGCTTTCTGCAAGAAATCCGAAGGAAACGCCGCTGTTTGCCGATATGGAAACGCTGTGTGACAACGCGTGCCGCTTTGTCAGAAAATCTATGGCGAAACTTCCGGCCGCAGTCAGAAAAACCGCCGCAAAAAGCTTTTTGCCGGTCATTTATTCCTGTGCGCCTGTGCGGCGTCAAGCGCGTATTTCAGCGCGGCACGCATGGCGGGTGTTCTGTACGGGTGCCCTACGGAATCAACCTTTACGGTAATGCCGCCGCTGCTTTTCTCAACGAATTTAATATAAAAATGCTGTTCGAAGCCTTCGTCCGCCGTGATGAGAAGCCCCAGCGCAACACGTTCGTCAGAGAGGAATACGTCGCGGTATGTCCAGTAGCCTTCGCCGTTTGTGCCTTTGCCTTCCGCGCCTTTTATTTTTGCCAAAAGCTGTTCAAGTTTCATTTCTGTGTCAACCTCTCTTTCTGTTTCCCATTCGTCTGCGAACAATGTCCTGTTGTCGTGCGGCACTCTGCCGTTTTTTTGAAGCGCAACGCTCCAGATGTCTTTTCCCATGGACAGCCAAAGCCGTTCATATTTTGTGATGTATTCGCGCTGCGGATTTTTTTCAAAAGATATGGTATCAAACGCGCCTGTTTCCGTGATTGTTTCTTTTGCTTCCTCGGCGTACCAGTCAACGTCTGTCGCAAGTTCAAAGGTGCCGCCTGTTTTGAGCAGATAGTTGAGCAGCCGCGCGAAAGAGGGAACTGTCACCCTGCGTTCTGCGTGGCGTGTTTTCGGCCACGGGCAGGGGAAGTTCATGAAAAGTCTGTCAACAGTTTCCGGTGCGAACACAGCGCGGAGAAGAAAGCGCGCATCGCCGTGCATTACGCGGATGTTGTCAAGCCCTTCGGCAAGCGCAAGGCGCGCTCCTTTAAGCACGCAGAGCTGAGATACTTCTACGCCGACAATCAGCGCGTCGGGATATTTTTTTGCAAGAAACGCAAGATGTTCCCCGTTGCCGAAGCCTATTTCCACAAACACTCTGCCTGACTGTGACATTGAATTCCAGTTAAGCGGGAGACTACTGTTTTCTTCAACAATGATTTTGTTTAAGTTCCAGTTCATCTGATTACCTCGCAAGCTCAAACTCAGGGCGCGCAAGAAGTTCTTTCCATTTGTCCAAAGAAAGTTCCTCCGCGCGTGACAAAGGCTTTAAGCCGAGCTCTGCCAGTATCTGCCAGGATTGTTCTTTTTCAAGACCGTAGCCTGCCGCCCAGTTGTTGCTCAGCGTTTTTCTGCGCTGCGCGAAGGAACGGACAAGCAGCTGTTTCCATTTTTTGTCTGTCGCAAATTCGCGGTTTTTGTCAAGTTCTATTTCAATGATACAGGACATCACTCTCGGCTGCGGACGGAAGCAGGAGGGGGGCACGCTGCGTAAAATTCTTGAGCTGCCCATTGCTTCTATTGTGACGCCAAGAGGAGAACGCTGTCTGTTGCAGGCAGGCGATGTTATGCGCTGGGCAGACTCAAGCTGCACCATCAGAATAAATGAGGAAAGCCCTGCCGGCACAAGTTTTTCTATCAGTGCCCAAAGCAGCGGGGTAGTGATGTGATAAGGCAGATTTGCGATAATTCTGTTCGGCGTCCAAGGCATTTTCCCCGCATAATCAAACTGCACGGCATCTCCCCAAAGGTGCGTGAGTTTAGGATTTTTGAGCGCCAGCATTTCAAGGTTGTGTTTCAGCCGTGTGTCAAGTTCAACGGTACAGACTGCCTCACACGGCGAGGCAAGCAGCGCTTCTGTCAAAATTCCTTCTCCTGGACCTATTTCAAGAATTTTGTCGCCGGGCTGAATGTCTGCCTTTTTGATAATGCAGTCAATAACGGACATATCGACAAGAAAGTTTTGTCCTATGTCTGTGTTGTGTACGAAATTAGGAATTTTTGCCATGATAAATTGTGTAAAATTAGTTATAGTTTTTTGCCGCTTTCATGCGTTTCAAGACTTCTTCGGGGACCATGTCCGCAATGTTGCCGCCCCATTTGAAAACGTCTTTTACCGCATGGCTTGCAAGGAAAGAGAAACGCGGCTCTGTCGCTATGAAAAAAGTTTCAACCTCAGGCGCAAGCTGTCTGTTGAGCTGCGCGATCTGAAATTCATATTCAAAATCTGAAAGCGCGCGAAGTCCTCTTACGATGACGCGGCTTTTTTCTTTTTTCATAAACTCTACAAGCAGACCGTCGAAGGCGGCTGCCGTAATATTTTTGTCATTTTTGAAAACCTCGCGGATCATTTCGACTCGTTCTTTTTTTGTAAACATGGATTTTTTTTCCGAGTTGTCAAGCACGGCTATGACGCATTTGCCGAATATGTCCGCGGCGCGTCTTGCGATGTAAACGTGTCCGTTTGTAAGAGGGTCAAAGGAACCCGGATATACAGCTTTAAGCATTGTTTTGCCTCCGTTTTGCGAACGTGAGAATTGTACCGCCGTAGGCGCGGTCTTCTGTCTCCCACAGCTCGCTGAAATCTGCTTTTTCACGTTCAGAATGTTCAAATATCACAACGCCGTTTTCGGCAAGCAGTTTTTCGTTTGTTTCCAGCAGCGCCGTAAGCTCTCTGCCCCAACCGAGCATGTACGGCGGGTCTGCGAAAATTATATCAAATTCGGCGTTTTCCCGCAGAAGTTTCGGCAGAGCACGGCGCACGTCCATGTTCACGCATCGTATTTCGGGAGTGACTTTTTTCAGAATATCGCCGAAATTTTTCCTGCCGCTTTCAACAAGACAGACATCTGCGCCTTTGCCTGCGGCGGTAAGAGCAACCTGTCCGCTTCCTGAAAAAAGGTCGAGAAAACGCGTGCCGCGCACATCGCCGAGTATGTTGAAAAGCGCCTGAAGAACCTTTGCCGAGGTCGGTCTGAAATCTTTCATTATGCTTTGTTCCTGTTTATGTATTTTGCCGCGGCATACCAAAGAATTATCAGCCACGGAATGACAATTACGGCGTATATGGTGCGTTCAAGTCCTATGCGGTCGGCAATCGCGCCTACGGGATATGCAGCGAGATTTGCCACGCCCCAGGAAGCGCCTGAGGCAATAGAAGCCGCGGTACTCATTGTTTCGGGGCATCTCCGCTGTGCCATGGAAATTGTCGCGGGGGCGCTTGCTTCAAGCAGACCGAACAGAAGCATAAGCATGAGAACTCCCGCAAAATTTTTCAGAGCGATGCCAGCAATTCCGGCAAAAGGCGCAAGAGCAAGCGTTGTGAAAAGCAGCGCTTTTTCGCTGAAAACGGAAGCCAGCCGCCCGCCGATGATGTTTGCGAACGCCACGGAGAGAACTACAGCGAAAATCACCTTTGCTGCTGTCGCGTTTGTGCCGCCGCGCATAATGATAAGCATGGGCAGGAAAACCTTAGTGCCCTGAAAAACAACGTCGCGCAGGCTGACAATAGTAAAAATATCGGCAATTTTTGAAAGTACGCTTTTAATTTCGGAAAAGAAATTTTTCATTCCGCCTGCGGAGGAGGCAGGAGTGAGCTTGTACGGCAAAAGCGTTTTCCATATTATCAGAAGAAGCGCAAAGAACGGGAGTACCATAAGCGGCAGTTTGTTTTTGCCGAGCACGGAGAACCAGAAAACGAAAACAACAGGTCCAAAAGCGCTTGCCAGGCTGCCGCTTGCCGTGAAAAGCGAAAGGTGAAACGCCATATTTTTACCCATCGCAAGTTTGCCTGTCATTCCGTTGCCCTGCGGGTGAAAAAGCGCAGTGCCTAAGCCGAGCAGAAAGCAGAAGAACAGCGCAAAAACAAAATGAGGAGAAGCGGGAAGCAAAAAAAGACTGACAATGCTCACAAGAGGTCCCCATACTGCAAAATAAGGCTTTTTCTGCCTGTCCGCAAGGTAACCCGATACAGGCTGTCCCAGAAAGTGCATAATCCCGAAAGCCGCGTTGAGAAAGCCGAGCTGGGCAAGAGAAAGCGAAAGCGACTCGCGCAGAATGGGAAGCACGTTGGGAAGCACCGTCGCGTGCAGGTCATTTATGAAATGCAGCAGAGCGTAAGAGGCAAGCTGCCTGTTTCTGCCGGTGCTTTTTTCGTCAAAATTTTGTTTTTCCACTGCCATAATTGTCACGTTCCTTTTGTGCGAATTATGCTGTACGCTAAAGCTGTCAGGCGACCGCTAATCTAATTCCATGTACGGCTTTTCCGCGTGCGCGCTGCCTGTGCGCCCTGCGGGCAGAAAGCCGAGACGAAGCTCAGAAGCCAGCATATCATAGCGCATAATCGTTTCCGCGTACGAAGAAAATTTAGCGTCCCCGCATTTTGTTATTATCGGAAGTTTTGCCGTTTCTTTCATCGTTTTAAGCAGCTGTCTGCCTGTCGCGTTCATTGCAAGCACGCGGATGTACGGCACGCCGAGCCGCTGCGCCGCGCGCTGTGTCCAGCGGTCAGCGCCGATAAGCAGCTGCATTGCCTGTCTGCGTATACGTCCTTTCGGATAGCGTCTGCTTGTGCAGCGTTCAAGCCATTCTTCGAAATTTTTTGCGCTGAGAGCTTCATGTTTGAATTTATTTTCAATTCCCTCCGACAATTCGCCGCAAGCGGCAGTTTCCTCTGCGGAATTTCGCAAAAGCAGAGTTCTTAGAGCAGTCCACAGCTTTTCGTCAGAAATATACGCTGTTCCGTCTTTCAGATTTTTTTCAACTGTTTCGGCAGAGCAGTGAGGCAAAAAATTCTTTGCCTCATTAAATCTGTTTCCTCTTGCCAGCGCGCGTATCGCCGAAGCAGAGGCGAATTTTCCGCAGGGACTGAGTTCATCGTGTATGACAGCCGTTCTTTGAATCGGAACAAGTTTTATTTCAGGGTGATTTTTTACAACTGCCGCAGCGTAGTTCAGAGCAAGGGAATTGTTTGCTCCCTGCAATGTTTTTCCGGCTCCAGGCATACAGAAATCAAGCGCGTTTATTCTTGCTTCCGCAAAAGAATAACCTTTTTCCAGATTTTTTTTCAATAAAGTCTTGAAACTATCCGATTCTTTTACTACAATATCAGCGGCACTGAGTAAATCCCAGTTGGTGTCTTCCATGCCGAAAGATATATTTGCAGCGACTCCCGTTGCGGAAAGCAGATTAACAGCGGAATTTGCGAAAACTCCGGCATTGTGGCAGGAAAACAGCGCGGGAAGCTCAATAACCAAATCAGCGCCGCACAGGGCAGCGTTTTTCGCGCGTTCGTGCATGGACAGCATGGCAGGTTCTCCGCGCTGAACAAAATCGGCGGAAAGAACAACAACCAGCGCGTCTGCATCTGTCAGCGCGCGCGCCTTTGCAAGCTGGTATGCGTGACCGTTGTGAAACGGGTTGTATTCGGCAACAATCCCTGTTACATTGGGGAAAACCATATACTCACTTCCTTGTGGTAAAGGATACCACAAAAAAAGAGAAAACGGAGGGTCAGGTAATGAAAATTCTTGTTCTCAACTGCGGAAGTTCCTCACTGAAATATCAGCTTATCGATACGGACGGAGAGAAACTTCTCGCAAAAGGTCTTGTCGAGCGTATCGGCATGGCAGGGTCGCACATTAAGCACACAAAGGTAGCAGACAAAGCAAAATTTGACGAAGACGTAAAATTCCCGTCACACACCGAAGCAATCAAATTTGTTCTTGACATGCTCGTTGACAAAAAATACGGCGTTCTCAAGAGCCTGAGCGAGCTCTCTGCGGCAGGACACCGCGTTGTCCACGGCGGCGAAGATTTCACTGAATCCGCGCTTGTTACGCCGAAGGTTCTTGAGGGCATCAAAGCGTGCACACCGCTTGCGCCGCTTCACAACCCCGCCAACCTTCAGGGCATTGAAGCAGTTCAGAAGGTTCTTCCTGAGCTTCCGAACGTTGTTGTGTTTGACACCTCGTTCCACCAGACAATGCCCGCAACGTCATATCTCTACGGCATTCCTTACGAATTTTACAAAAAAGACAAAATCCGCCGTTACGGTTTTCACGGCACAAGCCACAAATATGTGTCGCAGCGCTGCGCCGAAATTATGAAACAACCGCTGAAAGAGCTTCGCATAATCACCTGCCATCTCGGCAACGGAAGCTCAATTGCGGCAGTCAAAAAAGGCAAATCCATGGATACCACAATGGGTTACAGCCCGACAGCAGGCGTGATTATGGGAACACGCAGCGGCGATGTTGACCCTGCGGTTATCTTCCAGCTTGGAAGTTTGGGTTACAGCATGGACGAGATTAACGAAATCTGCAACAAGAAAAGCGGACTTCTTGGTATTTCAGGCATTTCAAGCGATCTCCGCGACGTTGAAGAAGCTGCGGAAGACAACAACTGGCGCGCTGAAACAGCACAGGACATTCTTATCTATCAGGTAAAGAAATACATCGGCGCTTACGCGGCAGCAATGGGCGGAGTTGACGCTATCGTATTTACCGCCGGAATTGGCGAAAACGGCATTGGTTTCCGCGAAAAAGTATGCAAAGACCTTGAATTCCTCGGCGTTAAATTTGACAAAAACAGCAACAAAGTCCGCGGCGAAGAAGTCCTCATCAGCAAAAAGCGTTCACCTGTCAAAGTATTCGTCATTCCCACAAACGAAGAACTTATGATTGCGCGTGATACAGAACGCCTCGTCAGCGCTCAGGCAGCAAAGAAACCGGGCAGAAAACCGGGAAGAAAGCCCGGAAGCAAGTCGGCAAAAAAAACAACAGTAAAAAAGAGCGCGGCGAAGAAAACCGCAGCAAAGAAACCGGGCAGAAAACCGGGAAGAGCCGCAAAAAAGAAATAAAATGACATATTTGGAACCTGTCCCCTCAAGCTGGAAACGCAGCCTCGTGCTTTCCGCAGTGCCGAAAGACGGTACTGCTTACGAAGACGAGTTTGCCGTCGAAGAAAAAAATCCTGTCAGTTACTGGGGACAGTTTTACGACTTTACGTCGCCGCTTGACGTAAAAATCAGAGTTTACCGCACGGAAGGCAGCATATATACCGATATATCGGTGTCAGGCAGAGTCAGCGCACCCTGCGCGCGCTGTCTTGAAAAAGCAGAAACAGATTTTTACGGCGAACTGAAATATCTTTTTTCTCTCTCGTCTGACGAAGAAAACAGGACGAAAGACGAAAAAGAGGGCATCTCTGACGGAGACGAAGATGTCATAACGCTTGACAGCTGGGAGGATGAAATTGACCTCTCACCTCAGATTTGGGAGGTTATGCTCACCTCTCTTCCCGCGGTTATCCTCTGCAAGGAGGATTGCAAAGGGTTGTGTCCTGAATGCGGCGCAAACCTTAACAGCGAAAAATGCGGCTGCAAAAAGAGTTCAGGCGACATCCGCTTTGAAGTTTTGAAGCAATTTACCTGCGAAAAATAATAACTTGATGCAAAAATAAGAAAAAAGTGTTATAATCACCTCTGCAATTTTTGTGTTTCAAGGAACTAAGGGGGGAACAAGATGGCAGTCCCAAAAAGAAGAGTTTCACATGCACGCTCACACAAACGCAAATCTCAGTACCTCGGAGAACTCACGTCAAGCGGTTCAGCAACCTGCTCGCATTGCGGCGAAGTAATCCGTCAGTATTGCGTATGCCCTGCATGCGGCTACTATAAAGGACCCAAAGCCCTCGACATTAAAACGAAAACAGCAGCAACAGAAGAATAGTTTTCACTTAATATGTCAATTAAAATGAGAGGCTCAAGCCTCTCATTTTTGCTTTACATTTTCAGCAGTTGTGAGAAAATAGAGATGTGGCGAAAATACTGTACGGGAGAAATGACGATGGCTTTTCATATTACACAGGGCGACATAACAAAAGCTGCGGTTGACGCAATCGTAAACGCAGCAAACAAAACACTGCTCGGAGGCGGAGGCGTTGACGGCGCAATTCACCGCGCGGCAGGGTGCGAACTGCTTGAAGAATGCCGCACACTCGGAGGCTGCGGAACAGGCGAAGCAAAAGCCACAAAAGGCTGCAGACTTCCCGCAAAATACGTCATACACACCGTTGGGCCGATATACCGCGACGGAAAACACGGCGAGGCGCAACTGCTTGCGTCCTGCTACAAAAATTCCCTTGACACGGCTGAAAAACTCGGCTGCAAATCGGTTGCATTTCCGCTCATTTCAGCCGGAGTGTACGGATATCCGAAAGCAGAAGCGCTGAAAATTGCGGCTGCCGAAATAAACGCCTTTCTTTCACAGCCTGTGCATAAAGATTTTGAAATCACGCTGTGCCTTTTTGACACAGAAGCTGCGGAAATTGCCGGAAAGATATTAGCGGAATTTATATAATTAACAATACAAGCAAAGGAGCGGTGTTGGTGGACAAGTTTATATTCGTCACCTCCCTGCGGGTGAGATACGCCGAGACAGATCAGATGGGAGTGGTAAATCACGCCAATTATCTGTCATGGTTTGAAGTATGCCGAAGCGAACTTTGCAGGCAGCGAGGTATTTCGTACGGGGACTGGGAAAAACGCGGCTATTACATACCGGTAGCAGAATGCAGCTGCCGCTACAGACAGCCTGCGGTTTATGACGATGTAATTCAGCTGTGGTGCAGTGCTGAAGACATAAATCCGTACAGTCTTACGTTCCGTTACAAAGTTATACGCGAAGCCGACGGCGTGCTGCTTGCCGAAGGCAGAACAAAACATGCGATTGTTGGTGCTGACGGAAGACTGTCAGGCAAAAATAACGCGTTCTATCTGCGGCTGCTCGAAGAAAAAGAAAAAATAGACAAAGAAACGGCAATAAACAATAAACAACAAGACTAAACGGGAGGCGCCAGCCTCCCCGTTTTTTATGCCGTGCTGACAGTATTTTTGAAAAACTTGGGAAAAACGGTGAGTTTTGATCGTTTCCATACCATAAATTCACGAAAAAATGTCATTTGACAAATGACATTTCAAGAAAAAAATGTGCTTTAATATAACCGTGAACGAAAACAGCCGGACAAAAGGAGCGCTTGCGATGGTCGAAAACGCGGTACAGCTTTTTGAAAGCAGAAAAATCAGAACGGCATGGGACGAAAACAAAGAAGAATGGTATTTCTCCGTAGTTGACGTAGTCAGCGCGCTGACAGAAAGCGCAGACACGAAGCAATA
>JAZRZG010000048.1:0-5660 GCA_045601305.1 Synergistaceae bacterium | reverse complement strand
GTATAAATAACGTGCAAAGATTTTTTAACCCGTGTTTTATATCCCCGTGTTTTATACTCCCGTGTCCTATACCCCCGTATTTCATACCCCCGTCTTTTCTACTCCCGTCTTTCATACCCCCGTGTTTTTTACTCCCGTCCCCTATACCATTGCCTTTCTCTGTTTAGTGTAGTAAAATACAATCACGGTGATAAAACAGAAAGAGTTGATGAACGGTGAGAAGTTACGGAAAGGTTACGGCTGAAATCATAGAAGGGCTGCGTGAAATCTGCGGCGCCGAAAATGTATGGACTGAGGGGGAAAAGATTGACAACTGTTCGCATGACGAGACTTCTGTCCTGACAGAGGAACGTTACAGCAGACCGGAGGTCGTCGTCGCGCCTGCCTGTGCGGAAGAGGTTTCGCGCATTTTCAAACTTGCCAATCAGTATCTTATTCCCGTTACTCCGCGCGGTGGCGGCACAGGCTTGTCCGGCGGCTGTATTCCCGTGAAGGGCGGTATTATCGTCTGTGACGAACGGATGAACAAAATTATCGAAATCGACAGGCAAAATCTGCTTGCTGTTGTCCAGCCGGGGGTTGTGACTGCCGACATAAACGCGGAGGCAGGCAAATACGGCCTCTGGTACTGCGGATATCCGATGAGTGTCAATCAGTGTCACATCGGCGGCAACATTGCCGAAAACGCGGGCGGCGGTATGGCTTTGAAATACGGCGTCACAATGCGTCACGTCATGGCGCTTGAAGTTGTTACCGCAACGGGTAAAATTCTGCAGCTCGGCGGCAAACTTATGAAAAACGTCACCGGCTACAATCTCAAGGAACTTTTTATCGGCTCAGAGGGCACGCTTGGTTTTGTCACAAAAATCACAGTCAAGCTGCAGCCGCTGCCGAAATACCGCAAGGCTCTGCTTGCGCTGTTCAAATCAACGGACGAAGCGATTTCCGCGGTTCCGCGCGTTATCACTGAGGTCGGCGTAGTGCCTTCGGCGACTGAATTTATCGACCGTTACTGTTTTGAAGCGTCATGCAGCTTCCTGCAGGAGGACATGCCGCTTGACGGTGTCGGCGCGACTCTGCTGATAGAATTTGACGGAACTGACGAAGCGCTTACTCTGGCTGTAGCGGAAAAAGCCGGCGAAGTGTGCAAATCCGGCGGCGCATTGAATATTTTTGTCGCGCAGGATGACGAAACAAGGAGCAGGCTTTGGTCAATCCGCGAACATATTGACGAGGCTCTTCGCGTCACAGACCCGACGCACATAGACGAGGACACAGTTGTTCCTGTTTCCGAAATCGCCGCCTTCTGCAAGGGCGTTTACGAAATCGGCGGCAGATACGGCGTAAAAATAGTCAATTTCGGTCACGCCGGAGACGGCAACCTGCATCCCACAATTTCACGCAAAGAGGGGCTCTCTGACAAGGAATGGGAAGATCTGGCTGATAAGGTTGTCGGAGACATTTTCAGACTCGCAAAACAGTGCGGAGGTGTTCTCAGCGGCGAACACGGAGTAGGGCTCACCCGCACGCGTTACTACAAGGAACTTTGCGACAGCGGCGAATACAGTCTCACGCTCTCAATTAAGAAAATGCTTGACCCGAACGGAATTCTAAACCCGGGCAAAATTTTCCCCGCGGAGGATATTTAACAGAAATCAGCGTCTTGTCCGCCCGTCATTCTGTTAAAACTGACGGCTTAGCGCAAGAACAGCGGTGTTATTTTAACAAAAGACCTCCGTGCGGAGGTCTTTTGTTGTTTTGTTGTTTGTATTATTCTTCGGATTCTCTGAGTCTGATATACTCGGCAAGCAGTTTCACGGTATCGTCTATCGTGATTTTTCCGGTGTCAATCACCATATCGTAATTCTCTATTCTTCCCCACTTGTGGTCGGTATAGTAATTGTAGTAGCTTGCGCGGTCTTTGTCTGTTTTGCGGTTGTATTCAGCAGCTTCTTCAAGGCTTTTGCCTGTTCTTTGCGAAACACGCTGCGCTCTGACTTCCGGCGACGCGTGAACGAATATGTTTATCAGATTGCAGCCTGCGTCTTTCAGAACGTAATCTGAGCAGCGTCCGACAAAAACGCACGCGCCCTTTTCCGCCATCTCTCTGATTGCCTTAAACTGCGCGATATAAAGCTGCGTGGACAGCGGCATACTGTAACCGGAATTTCCAAGGCACATTGTCCAGGAAAAAATGAAATTTTTCTTTGCACTCTCGTCATGATCTTTGAAGATTTCTTCGGCAAAACCGCTTTTTTTGGCAGCTTCCGTAAGAATTTCCTTGTCGTAACACTTAACACCGAGCAGCGCCGCAAGTTTCTGTCCGACTTCCAAACCGCCGCTGCCGCTTTCGCGGCTTATCGTAACTATTGTCTGATTTCCCATTCTCTGCACCTCTGTCTGAATTATGTATCAGTCATTGTCTGCAGTAAAGATTATACACTAAATCTGCCGTTCTGTTTTTTTATTTTCCCATCAAATGCAGAAGTCCCATCGTCAGCGGCGGATAATAGGTAAACAGCATAAGGCAGATAACCATCGCAATAAATGACGGCAGTATCGCCTTGGATATTTTTTCTATGCTGACGCCGGAAATTGCCGTCGCGACAAAAAGGTTAATGCCGTACGGCGGCGAAATAAAGCCGCAGGCAAGGTTGACTGTGATAATCAGTCCGAAGTGAATCGGGTCAATGCCTATTGCTTTCACAACCGGCAGAAGTATCGGCGTAAGGATAATAACTGCCGCGATATTATCGACAAAACAGCCGATTATCAGCAGGAAAATATTTATCGCAAGCAGCAGAAGTATCGGACTGCCTGTCATTGTCTGCATCCACGCGGCAATATGCACCGGTATCTGCTCCATTGCAAGGTATGAGCCGAATGCCATGGAAAGTCCTATCATAAATTCTGTCGCGCCGTTTATCAGCGCAGCCTGCCGGAAACATTCGTACAGCGTTTTCGCGTCAAGCTCTTTGTAGATAAACTTTCCGACAAACATAGAGTAAACTACCGCGACAACCGCCGCTTCCGTAGGCGTGAATATGCCGCCGTAAATTCCGCCGAGAATTATAACGGGGACAAACAGCGCCCAGATTGCTTCCTTGAATGTCTGCCATACATGTTTCAGCGTAGGTGGTTCTGAAACGTAGGAATAATGATTTTTCTTCGCCGTGCACCAGCAGACAAGCATAAGCGCAAGTCCTATGATAATTCCGGGGATTATGCCGGCGATAAACATATCGCCTATTGAACACTGGGCGACAATGCTGTATATAACAAACGGAATGCTCGGCGGAATAATAACTCCTATTGTGCCGGCTGCGGCTGAAATTGCCGCGGCAAAGGCGGAGTCATATTTGCGTTCCACCATTGAGGGTATCATAAAGGAGCCTATCGCGGAAACTGTCGCAGGACCGCTTCCTGAAATCGCCGCAAAGAACATACATGCCAGAACCGTAACCATTGCCAAACCGCCTGTGATAAATCCCACAAGCGCGTCGGCAAAGTTCACGAGACGGCGCGAAATTCCGCCGTTGCACATCAGAGCGCCGGCAAGAATAAAGAACGGTATCGCAAGCAGCGGGAATGAATCAAGCCCTGTCACAGCTTTCTGCGCAAGCATTTCCATCGGAATTGAGGAGGTCAGCGCCATCGAAATTGCCGTAGAAAGTCCGAGCGTTATTCCGATAGGAACACTCAGCATTATTGTGAAAATCAGTATAGAAAAGAGAATAATGCCTTCCATTACGCTTTCTCCTCTTTTTTCGTTTCAGGATTGTATATGCCGGCACGCAGCTTGTGAATTTCAATTACAAGTCTGACACACATAAGCAGACAGCCGATAGGAACGGCGGCGTATGCCCACATCATCGGAATTTCCATTGCCGCTGACACCTGTCCTGTGCCGTGCAGGAACACAAGCAGCTTCGTACCGTACCAGACAAGCATAATGCTGAATACAAACCAAATCGCAAGAATAAGATATTCAAACAATACGCGGTCCTTGCCCTTAATCATGTCGGCAAACATTTCAACCCTGAAATGGTCTCTCGTTTTCACGGCGTAGCTTGCGCCGATCCACGAAAGCCAAAGAAAAATATAGCGCGCCAGTTCATCACTCCAGGAAAGCGAATTGTGAAAAACATAGCGCATAATAACCTGCAAAAAGACGACTGCCGTCATCAGCACGAGCGTCCATACACAGAAATATTCTTCAAAATTGTCCAAAAACTTTTTCAGCGTCATTTGTTACACCTCTAAAACAAAATCAAAACGGTGCGTCCATGTTACAGGACGCACCGTTAAACAGACAGATTACTTCTGTGCTTTTCTTGCGATTTCCATAATTTCTTTGCCGAGCTCGCCTTCGAACTGCTTGTACACAGGCTCTGAAGCCGCGATAAATGCCTTTTTCTGTTCCGGCGTGAG
Source organism: Synergistaceae bacterium (assembly GCA_045601305.1). Classification (GTDB taxonomy): domain Bacteria; phylum Synergistota; class Synergistia; order Synergistales; family Synergistaceae; genus Equadaptatus. The sequence goes on along the minus strand of JAZRZG010000048.1, from coordinate 1,229 downwards.
ACTGTTGCATTTCATACCGGCTTTTATGCACTGTTCCTTGAATGCCGCTTCCTGCTCAGCCATAACTTTTCTCTGTGAAAGGCAGGCTTCCATAGCGCATTTTTCGACGATTTCCTTAAGATCTTTCGGCAGTTCATCCATGAACTTTTTGTTTGCGATTATAAGTTCAAATGAGAACACATGTCCTGTTTCGGAAGCATATTTCTGAACTTCGTAGAACTTACCGTCCACTATGAGAGCATACGGGTTTTCCTGAGCGTCAACAGTTTTCTGCTGCAATGCCGTGTAAAGCTCGCCCCAGCTCATCGGTGTCGGATTTGCGCCGACTTCTTTGAAATATGCCATGTGCATCGGGTTTTCCATTGTACGGATTTTGATGCCTTTCATATCTTCCGGCGTATAAATCGGGCGCTTGCTGTTTGTGACGTGGCGCATACCGTTTTCAAGGTAGCCGAGAACCGCAAAGCCTTTTGATTCGAGATAGCCGTTGATTGTTTTGCCAAGCTCGCCGTCGATACCTTCAAACGCAGTTTCGCGGCTGGAGAAAAGGTACGGAATGTCAAGAATCTGAACACGTTTGTCAAATCCCGCAAGCGGTGATGTTGCGGGAATTGCCATCTGAAGAATACCCTTCTGAACAGCTTCGCTCATTTCGCGGTCGCCGCCCAGCTGCGCGTTCGGATAGATTTCAACTTTAATTCTGCCGTTTGAGAGTTTCTCTGCCGGCTCCTTGAACTGTTTGTTCATAGCCTGGATAGTCGGATGCGCGTCAGAATCGATTGAGCCGATTTTGATGATTATCGGAGTTTCCTGTGCAGCCTTGTCTGCCTTTGAGCCGGAGATGAAATACCAGCCGCAGGCTGCTGCGGCGATGATGAGAATTACTGCAAGCACTTTCTTCATTTAACTGCCCCCTGTAATATAATTCAGCACACTAAAATACACACATCACTTTAGCGTGATATAACGATAACATAATATCACCGTAACTGCAAGTAAAAATTCATAAATATGAAAGAAAAATTAGCAACCGCCGCAAAACGCGGCAAAACTTTTCCAAGAGTGCAAAAAAAATGAGAGTCAAGAAGTAAATTCAAGACTCTCAAATTTAATTAGTATCGGCGGCGACCTACTCTCCCACAGATACCCTCTGCAGTACCATCGGCGATGGGGAGCTTAACTGCCGGGTTCGGCATGGGACCGGGTGTGTCCTCCCCTCTATGGCCACC
>JAZRZG010000047.1:0-7068 GCA_045601305.1 Synergistaceae bacterium | reverse complement strand
AGCGTACGTTTCATAAGCGGCTGTCCTGAATTCGGGTCTATGAGTTCAGGGAATTCGCGAAGAACGTCGGTCATTTCATTTCCGCGTTCGCCGCAGCCGATGTAAACAACGATTTCAGCGTTTGCCCATTTTGCGAGCTGGTGCTGAATAACTGTTTTTCCGCTTCCGAAAGGTCCGGGAACACATGCCGTGCCTCCGCGGGCTATCGGGAAAAACATATCGACGACGCGCTGACCTGTTGTAAGAGGAATTTCAGGAGCAAGACGTTTTACAACGGGACGCGCTTTACGAACAGGCCATCTCTGGAGCATGGCAACGTCATGGTCTGTGCCTTTTTCGTCCGTTATAACGGCGATTGTTTCTTCAACGTTGAAGTCGCCGCTTTTTATTTCTTTGACTTTTCCTTTGAGTCCGACAGGAACCATAACCTTGTGGTCAACAAGGATTGTTTCCTTTACGGTGCCGAGGAAATCGCCCTCTGCCACTTCATCGCCTGCTTTGACAAGCGGCTTGAAATCCCAGCGTTTTTCACGGTCGATTGCGGGAACACTGATACCGCGAAGGATATACGGTGACTTTGCGGCACGTTCAATGCTTTCGAGCGGACGCTGAATTCCGTCGTAGAACTGTTCAATAAGACCGGGCGCCAGCTCAACGCTGAGCGGCTGACCGGTTGAAACTACAGGCTCGCCTGTTGCAAGACCTGAGGTTTCTTCGTAAACCTGAAGCGACGCGGTGTCGCCTTTAAGCTCGATAATTTCACCAACAAGCTCTGCTTTGCCGACCTTGCAGACGTCAGACATGCTTGCGCCTGTCATGCCGCTTGCAATAACAAGAGGGCCTGATATTTTTGAAATATATCCTGTAATGTTTTTAGGAGCAGCCATATATTTCGCCTTCCCTTTCTCTGCTAATTGTCGCCAAAGATGTCCATGCCGACCGCGCGTTCGACGGTTTTTCGAATCGCTTCAAGTCCTATTCCCATGGAGCCGCTTTGGTTTGGTACAGGTATAATGCACATATCTGAAGTGCTGTCTATTTCTTTGATGATGTCCGTGTTTGTGGCATAAACTGCTTCTTCGACAAATACAGCCACATAGCGTTCTTCCGAAAAATTCGTGAGGATGCCGCAGAGTGAGTCTTTGTTTTCCTCTGTAATGACAACTGTGTCAAGTCCGATTGCTTTGAACGGAAGCACGCTGTCGTAGCTGCCTATTGCAGCCATTTTTGACGTATTATCCGGCATTGCGCAGCAACCTCCTTACCTGACTGTTGTCTTTTCCGTCTTTTGAAACCAAAATCATGCGGATATTTTTGATTTCTGTTTCCTTTTTCAGAAGGCAGGCGAGTACGTTCTCCGCGGCAGGCGCGCCTGTGCAGGCTTTTGCCAGCTGTTCGATGCAGAATTCATCGAGCGCCTTTTCCAAACCAAGGATAAGTTCGGAGAAGTTGTCTGAAGCGTCAATTTTTCCAAGCACCGTACCGAGGTCAGAGAAAACAAGCGCTCTTGACCAGCTTTCAAACGGCTCTGCTATAAGCGCCGCAAGCTGCTGTACCGAGATATTTCCGCCCTCGTAGAGGAACGGCAGCGCGCGCGCGGCATCGTAGCCAAAGCGTTTGAGCCTGAGCAGCGAACGGATGTTTTCACCGTCGATTTTTGCGCGCACCCAGGCGATTATGCCGGGCATTTCAAGCTCGCGCGCCAGCCGGAGCATCGCGGCAAACAGCCCTTTGTCAAGCAGACGTTCAATCTCAAGAATGTCATGATTTTGTTCCCAAAGAGCGACAGCCTGCGGAACAAGAAGACTGAGACCGTACGGCAGCAGTGCATATTCTTCTGTCTCAATTTTTGAAACGAGTTCGTCAACCGGATAGGAAGCAAGGGAGGTGAGCAGATCGAGTCTCTGTTTTCCGCCCTCTTTTTTGTTAAATCCGCTTTTGAGCATGACCTTAACGTTATGGAAGTCATATTGCAGTCTGAGGATGTTTACAAGCTCTTTGTCCGGTACAAATGAACGAAGTTCTTCATAGGTAGCAAGCAGGTCGGCTTCAAGCGCTTTTTCGTAATTTATTACTCCGCCTGACTGAGCCGCCAGCGATGCGGAATAGGAAGTCTCTTCAAGTACCTTGAGTGTCGCCTGAATATCTTCCGCATCAAGCATTCGCTGTATTACTGCGGCGTCAAGAAGACGAAGCTCCATTGCACGAATGCGTGCCGAGCAGTAGCCGTAAGCTTCCTGACGTGACATTAAAGCACCTCCTATGCCGTCGGGAAAAGACGTTTAATAACGTCGGTTTCCTTCTGTTCCTGTGCGACCTGAAGAAGCATATCCCATGAGCAGTTGGCAATTATTTTGTCGTGCTCAAGGATAAAACCTCCGCTGATGTCTGCTTTTTCTTCTGAAAGCGCAAGAGCCGCGCCCGCTTTTTTGTTGTAGGCATCAACCCATGCTTTGTCAATGTATTTTTCGTCTGCGGAAAGCTGAAGTTCTCCTTCTTTTGCGCCGAGTTCGTCGAGCAGTCTCTCGCAGAAGGCAAGATATTCATCCTTCGAAAGATTGCTGAGCTGTTCAAGCGCTGCTTTATAAACGTCAGCTATAAGATTGCGTTTTGCCTGAAGCTGCATTTTGTTAATGTCAAGTCCGGCAACAATCTCCCTGCGACGGAAAATTTCAGGACGCTCAGCGTCAAAGCGCGCCTTGAAATCAGCACGGATGTTTTCACATTCGGCTTCTGATTTCTTAAGCTGCACAGCTGCGCTTTCTCTTGCTTCCGCAAGGATTTTGTCAGCTTCGCCCTGCGCGTCCTTTTTGATTTTTTCCGTAATCTGAGCCAAAGACATAGTCTTTACCCGATTAGAATTTACCGATACCGGTCAGCATAAGGATACTGACGAGAAGTCCGAAAACGGCGTAGGTTTCGCACATGGCGGGAAGGATGACCGCTTTACCGATTTCTTCCGGACGTTTTGAAATCATAAGGATTGATGCTGCTGATGATTTGCCCTGCCAAATGGCTGAATAGAAGCCGACGATTGCGATGGGAAGGCATGAAAGTCCAATTCCGAGACCTTTCCAGAGTCCGCAGAGTTCGCCGCCGCCGAGAAGTCCTGCGTTCTGAAGAGCGAGAACCGCTACGAGAAGTCCGTAGATACCCTGTGTACCGGGGAGTGCGAGAAGAACGAGCGCGTAACCGAATTTCTTCGGATCCTCTGTCATAATTCCTGCTGCCGCCTCATTTGCAAGGCCTATGCCCCATGCAGAGCCTGAGCCTGCAAAACCTACTGCCAAAGCCGCGCCTAATACTGCAAGAACAGGGCCCAACTGCTGTGTCATTGCTGAAATAACGTCCATAAGATTACCTCCGTTGCTGTGATTTGAATTTGAGTTTTTAGTTAATGATGAAACTTGTGCGCTTTGATCAGCCGCTGATTTTAGCGAACTGTGTTTCGTTTCTGAGCGGTTTAAAATCCATTCCGTTTGCGTCATAGAATTTTCCGAAAAATTCAACGTACTGCAGACGAAGCGGATGTATAAACGCGCCGAGAAGGTTAACCGCTATACTGAAACCGTGTCCGAAAATAAACAGTGCTATTGCAAGCGGAATACCCACAAAAGGCGTGGGGGCAATCAGATTGCAAAGCAGATTGATAACAAGACCTACCGCCGCAGAGCCCAGCCCCAGCGCAAGAAGCCTGCTGTAGCTGAGAACGTCGCCGAGATAGCCTGTAACGTCGTAAAGGCTCATGATACCTGAAAACGCTTTACCGAAAATTGTCGGTTTGGATCTTCCCTGCGTACAGACAAGAAGCAGCGCGCCGCCGATTGCGAGAATTTTTGACACAAGCGAAAGCGACGCGGGGAGTTTTCCGGACATTGTGAGACCTGTCATTACAAGTCCGACAAGGAAAAGTATCCAGCCGCCCTGGTCTGCGACAGCGGCAAATTTGTCGCCGTTTTTCCAGTTCATGAAGAATGCCAGACATACGCCGAAAATGACCTGAATGAAGCCGAGAATGAGCGATATTGTGAGAAGCGTCATCGGGTCATTCATAGGGTCAAGCAGCTGGCATTTTTTCGCAAGCGGCACTATAGGTTTCATAAAACCGAACGCTGTTATCGCGTCTCCGAAGAAAGAGCCGGATATAACGCCGAAAATTACCGTGCATACCATACCGACAAAAAGCATAATGAAGAATTTGCGAAGTGTCGGCGAAAGTTTGTAACGAACAAGATAATAACCGAAGAAAGCGGACAAAATAAGCCCGTAGCCCGCGTCGCCGAAACACATGCCAAGGAACAGGAAGAAGAAAGGCGCCATAACTGTAGTGGGATCTACAGCGCCGTAGGTAGGTGTTCCGTACATAAGCGTAAGAGGCTCAAGAGAATTTGACCAGCCCGGATTTTTGAGCAGTGTCGGAGCGGTTTCGCCCTCATCAGGCTCAATTTCGGCAAAGTCTGAGGCATCTTCGTATTCTTTGAACAGACCTTCAACCTCGGCAAAGCGTTCCCTTGGAATCCAAAGATCCCAAATAAGTACATTGTCCGTAGGTTCGCCTTCAAGCGCCGCAACAGCTCTGTCGCGAAGAATAGTCAGATGGTCGCAGTTAAGACGCGCGTGGACAAGATAATCGTCTGCCCTTTCAGCAAGTTCTTCCTGAATTTTCGCGTCCTTCTTCTCAAGCACTGTGATTTCCGTTTCAATCTTCGCTTTTTCTTCAAGAGCTGCCCCCTTGAATTCGCGGGCAACTTCGATTTTTGTAAGACCAAATTCAGAAGCGGTATCACGCAGCTTTTCTGCGTCACTCTGCCTGCAGAGCACTGTGCAAAGACACGCGGTTTCTTTCGCGTCTCCCGCATAATGCTTAAATTCGATCAAATTGCCGAATTCCGCATTCAGTTTCTCTTCCAATGCGCCGGCAGCATTTGCCGGAACAGCATAGATACTTCCGGTGATTTCTTCAGTTCCCGCCGTAAACAGTTCAAGCGGATATTCAATTTTTTCCAGCGCGGAAAGCTGCGCGGCCTGAGCTTTCAGCTTTGCAAGCTCTGAACGCAGTTCCGTGCTTTCTTTTTCTTTTTGGCGCAGCCATGCGACCTGCGTCACAAATTTGTGCTGATTTGTCTTTTCAGAAAGTTCGCCAAGCGTCATCTGAGGAATGTCGCCGAGCATTTTTGCCATACCGCCCGTTTTGTTCTGTTCGAACGGTTCGAGCACCCTGCATACGAATTTCGCATCGGCAAGAGATTCTTCCGTCAGCTTCAGCTTCGTACGAAGCGCTTTGGCGATGTCGCCGTCTTTAAGTTCGCCTGATTTTGAAACGAACTGACAGCAGCCTAAATTCTGAATTTTCTGAGACAACTCGGCAGCTACTGATTTGTGCACGGCAGCCCTGACCTTGCACATTTTAGCGAGTGCCATACGTTGTCATCACCTCTTTGACCAGCCAGTCAGCCGTTGCCTTGACTGACGCTTTTTCTTTCTCATAGAAGGCATCCGCTTCCGCTTTGCCTTTTTTGAGAAGTTCGACTGCCTTGTCTTCAGCCTCTTTTTCGGCTGCCGCTATTGATTCGCGCCACTGCCTGTGACATTCCTGCTTTGTTTTTTTCAAAGCCTGTTCCGAATCAACCTGTGCGGCAGCAAGCATTTTACCGGCTTCCGCTTTGGCGTCAGCAACGATTTTCTTCGCTGCCTCTTCAAAATCTCTGATTTCCTGCGCCATATTCTCCGCCAACATATTCACCACCCTTCACAGTACAAAAAGTACAAAAAGTTTTTTGAGTTACATAAGGCTTCCTTAATAAACAGCTGCGGATAAAGCAGAGGATTTACGACAGCAGCCGCTGACAGTCAGCAGTTCTTTTCACTCCCCATACTTCAGTGCAACAGAAACAGTGAAAACACAACTTTCACCCACAGTCATTATACACTAAAAATTACTAAAAATACATCATTTGAAAACTGACCGGCAAAAATTTTGCCAAAATTTTGTTACAAACGACATTCTTTTTTATATAATTAGCACATAAAATTGAACGAGGTGATTTTATGAAACAGACGTGGAAACCCGGGACACTCTTATATCCCCTGCCTGCCGTGCTTGTTTCCTGCGGTACGCTTGAAAAACCAAACGCCATGACCGCGGCATGGACAGGTACAATATGCTCAGACCCCGTTATGGTGTATGTTTCAATCAGACCGGAACGTTATTCCTACGGACTTATCGAAAAAAGCGGAGAATTTGTGCTTAACCTGACGACAGAAAAACTTGCAAGAGCAACCGACTGGTGCGGAGTAAAATCAGGACGGGACGGAAACAAATTTGTTCAAACTCGCCTTACGCCCGAAGCCGCCTCGCAGCTTTCGGCGCCGCTGATTAAAGAAAGTCCGGTCAATATTGAATGCAGAGTTGAAAAAATCGTTCCCCTCGGAAGCCACTCAATGTTTATCGGACAGGTGCTTGCAGTTGACGTTGACGAAACGCTGCTTGATTCAAAAGGGCGGCTGCAGCTTGAAAAAGCCAATCTTCTCGCCTACAGCCACGGGGAATATTTTGCACTCGGAAGAAAACTTGGAACTTTCGGCTGGACAGTTCGCAAAAAATAATATTTAATATACGGGACGAAACTGAAGGAGGAAATCTAAAATGCTTGTATGCGCCCTTTGCGGTAAGGTTCTTAAAGAATGCTGCGACATATTCTACGAAGCCGAAGACGAAAACGGAAACTCTGTAACAGTCTGCGGCGAATGTGCTATAGAACACAATCTTGAATTTGAAGATGACGAATAAAGCATTGCCGCAAAAAACGAAGGGCGCAAGCCCCTCGTTTTTTATTGCTTAATTTCAGTCTTCGCGCCGTCGCAGGTTACTGTTATCGCCCCGTTACGCAGACGGTAAAGGGGCGCGTCATCAAGCATGAACATAAAGCTCGGCGCGTTGTTTACATCGTATTTCGGAGCGTCGGTGATTACTCCGTATTTGGGTTTGCACGCGTAGTACAGATTTTTGAAAGGCTCGCTTTTTGTCAGGTAGAAGCCGTGGTGCGGCAGCTTCATAAAATCCACTTC
>JAZRZG010000046.1:0-1340 GCA_045601305.1 Synergistaceae bacterium | reverse complement strand
TGCGCTTTCCGCTCTAACTTTTTCAGCCGATTTATCAGTACCTTACTCTGCATCCAAGCTATCCTCCAATCTCTCCATCCGTGCGAGAATATCTCTGCTGTCTGAATATCGGGCGGCATAGCTGAAAATCAGCTCCGTTGCCCGTAATCTCGCATTTGTAGAGGTCTTCGGGTCATTGAGAATATCGACCACCTTTGCTACCGCCGTTTCAAGGTGGCTTGACAACTGCGTCCACGCCGCATTGACGATTTTCGTTTTCATCTGTTCCAGGGCATACTGAAAATTCTCGTTTTTCAGATACTTGTAGCCGGTGGAGCGGTTGATACCCGCCACCCGACAAGCCTGTGAAAGATTGTCCGTTTTGGCGTATTCCATAAGGAAAGCGGACTGCTTCATCGTTAATCCTGCAATCTTTTCAGTCTCCAACAAAACACCCCCTAAAATTATTTATTGTTGGTTTGTGCTTACCGCTGTGTATTTCCCGCCTATGCTCAAAATATATGGGCATTGGCAAAGTTGGATATACTCGGCTTGCTCTGCGTGTTCTCTTGCGGTTTCTCGCTGTTTTCTGCGCTGACTGGCATATCTATGGTGCTTGCGCCCTCTGCGGCGCTCTCGCTGTTCTCTTGCGGAGAGACAGGCGGTTGTGTGTTGCTTTCCAGCTCACTTTCTGCTGACTTTGGCACAGGTTTAGCGGAAGTTTCAGCTACCTTTTGCGGTGCTGAGTAGAAATCCAGCGTTGCCGTTATACCGTTTTCGGGTCTGCGTTCCTGCTTCTTGTGGCACTCTGCAAAGTTTACCGAGCAGTTGAGCGTATAGCTTTTCGGTGCAATGATAAATCTGTCCTCTATCATTCGTTCCTCCAATTCTGTCCCAAGGCGAGGGCGGGCTGTTCTTTTGGCTTATAGCTCCTACCGTCAAAATAATGTGTTGCCGCCCGTTCTGCATTGTCATTGTTTACCCGCTCGTCTGCCTGTTTCAGCATAGCTTCCCCGATAATGGCATTGAGATAGAACGGGGCAACCTCGCCGTCAATCCTTTCCAGCTTTTCCACCTTTTGCTCGTTAAAGCGTTTTTCCGCAACGCTCTGAGCATTTGCGGCGGCTCTGATATAGTGTGGCTTTACCTCTTTACCGACCTCGCCGTCATTCGCCAAAAACATAATCGCCCTTGCTCCTACCTGCGTATTGATATAATCGTTCAAAACGCACACCACCAAATACGGCTGTCCGTGGCATTCGTTGAGAATGCGGGTCTTAATAAGCGTCTGCAAAAACTGCAAATCCGCAAGGTCACGCTCTGAAAGGTTATGGGTAAAATTGGTGTTTTTGATTGCGGCG
>JAZRZG010000045.1:0-5292 GCA_045601305.1 Synergistaceae bacterium | reverse complement strand
GGACTACACCGAAACATCAGACCTCGGCGAACTTGTCAACGTGACAGGCGAAACAAGCCGTACCCTCACAATACAAGGAAATAATCACAACTTTGTCGGAGGAAACAGCATCGGCATTGCAACGAAAACAGATGACACACTGAACATAGTCAACGTAAAAGAAATCAGCGGCTGGGCGGACGATACAGCCTTTACAAACGCGGGAACGCTGAATTTCAGTGGCACGAACGCGCTTGACCTGAAAAACGGAATTGCAAACACAGGAACAGTTAAATTCAACCAGGACGTAAACCTTACTGGCAAACTTGAAGGAGACGGGAGCTACGTCAACAACGGAACGATGACGGTTACGGACGCCGCAAACCTTGCCATGACGGGAGCAGACGGGCTGATAAACACGTCCGGCACGGTCAGCCTTGGCGGAGGAGAACTCGGCGTGAAAATAACGCGAGGCACGCTTAACGTCAACGGAAATGTAACGGCGAACGCAAATTACATAGCAGGCAGCGTAAACAACGTATCGTCAGGCGGCACGCTCAAACTGAACGGCGGTAGGCTTGCCAAAGCCGTAAACGGAGAAGGCACGGTGAAATTTACCGGCGGGGAACTTGCGGCGGATGTAACTGCAAACCTTGAATTTTCCGGAGATGTAACAGCAGACGCGGACAACATCAAAGGAACAGCGAACAAAGTAACAAGCGGCACGCTCGAACTCACAAGCGGCACGCTCGACAAAGCGATAGTCAACAGCGGCACGGTGAAACTCAGCGGCGCAAACCTCGGCGGAGCGTATGTAACGGATGGAACGCTTGAGTTTGCGCAGGACATTGAGACAAACGCGGATTACGTTGCGGCAGCCGCGAATAAAGTGGACGGCGGAGTAACGCTGACGCTGAACAGCGGAGAACTTGGCAAAGCGATAGCCAACAGCGGCACGGTAAAACTCAACGGCGCAAACCTTGGCGGTGCGTACGTAACGAGCGGAACGCTTGAGTTTGCGCAGGACTTTACAGGAAGCGCAGACCTTGTTGCGGCAGATATGAACAAGGTTGACAGTGATGTAACCCTTACGCTTTCCGGCGGCACGCTCGGCAAAGAAATTGGCGGAGACGGAATGACAAAAATAGCCGGAAACGTGACGGCGCGCGCAAATATTGGCACATCCGTAATGGTTGACGCAGCCGGTGAACTGACAGCCTTGGCGGACAGCCTCAAAAAAGACGTGGTCAATAACGGTACGGTCAGTTTTACGGGCGGAACGCTTGCAAAGAGCTACACGAGCATGGGCGGAACAACAAATTTCAAAAGCGCGGTGAAATTTAGTGACACGGTTACTTTGATAAACTCAACCCTCAACTTCTGCCTTGATAACTTTAACAAAGGAGACGTCATAGTTGACACCGCAAACACAATAGATGTCTCCAGCACGAAAATAAACCTCTATCAGGACACAGCGGGCAAAAAGGTTGAAGAAGAAGGAGATAAACTGACGCTTATAAACAAAGCAGCAGGCTACGAAGGAACGAAAGAAAATCCGCTGAAAAAGAAAGTCATAAGCACGACGGGAATGCTCGACTACGAATACGATACATGGCTTGAAGACAGCGCTCTTGTAATGGGAGTACTGGGAGAGGTGCCTGCCCCTGTATCGGCTTCCACGCCTGATCCCGGCTATAATCCCGCTCCGAAACTGGCGCCGAAGCCTGTAATCAAAGAAAAAACAAAATCCTTCAGCGAAGCAAGGCTTGGCGCGTCAGCCGCGCTTAATAGCGCAGGCGACCTTGTCGCCGGACAGGCGATAGACAGCGCTTCAGCAGGCGGATCATGGGAAGGCTTTGCGGCAGTCGGCGGAAGCCGCAGTCACTACGAAACAGGCAGTCACGTTGACCTCAACGGCACAAGCGTAGCGGCCGGACTTTCAAATAAAATCAAGGACAACGTAACGCTTGGGGTGTTTGTTGAAGGCGGAAACGGCCGCTACACGACGGAAAACGAATTTGAAACAGGCAGCGTAAGAGCAGACGGCGATGTCAACTACTTCGGCGGCGGTGTCTTCGTAAAAGCGGAAGGCAAAAAGACAGCCAAAGGACAGCTGCACGGAGAAGCGAGTATCAGAGGCGGACATATCTCAAGCGACTACAACAGCGAAACGTTTAGCCCGGGCGAAAGCACCCGCTTTGACACAAGCGGCGCATACCTTGGCGCGCACGCCGGCATTGGCTACAAATGGTCGCTCAAAGACAGCTCAAATATAGACACCTACGTCAAATACCTCTGGAACAGACAGAACGGCAGCAGCATGACAATTGACGGCAATGAATTTGACCTTGATGCGGTGAACAGCCGCAGACTTCGCGCCGGCTTCCGCTACAACGGCAGAGAAAACGACAAGGGTGTAAAATTTTTCGGCGGACTTGCCTACGAATACGAATTTGACGGAACGGCGAAAGGCAGAATGGGAGAATACAGCCTGCTTGAACCTGATTTCAAAGGCGGAAGCGGCATGGCGGAACTCGGCTTCAAATATGACAAGGCTGACAGCCCGTGGAAAGCCGAAATTGGTTTGACGGGTTACACAGGAAAACGCGACAGCATCGGCGCTACCCTGAGCGCTTGGCATGAGTTCGGAGACTGGGAGACTGAAAAGATGCGTGACAGAGAAAGGGAATCTCTTAACAAAACCGTTGCCGCGCTGAAGGAAAGACTAAAAGAGCTGCAGAAGAAAGTGGAAGAAAAAGAAAAAGCTAAGGCGGGCAAGACTGTTAAAACGTCATCAGCCGAGTCATCGGGAAAAACCCCGGTGCCGGTAATAGAAACAAAGAAACTATAAGGAGCCGAATAAGTTGCAGAGAAATCCGAAGGAAAGAGTGTAGAAAAATGACTAATTTCAAAAAAACAACAGCTGTCTTAATGCTTGTATCGTATATTCTCAGCGCTGCGTTGCCTGCAGCAGCTGTAAATGTTGCTGGCATACAAAAAGGCGTGAAATTTACTGAGGTCGGTGATACAAGAAGCTTTGGGTCTCTCAACTGGACTCTGTACGATAAAGATGACCATAGCGGCTATATGATTATGGAAGACGTTGGTATCACTAAGGTTGAGTTCATTTATCGTAATGGTGAGCCCTTGTATAAAGATTCAAACCTTCGCATGATTGTCAGGTCAGCGGAGAGAAGCCTGCGCGATAACTACATTGGTCCTAACATGACGTGGGACGAAGCAAACGGCGGGACGGGCACAGGGGCTAAAAACTACATAGAAAAGCATGACATGACAGAAACAGGAGACAACGGATACGGACATGACAAAAATCCCGGATTTTCTTCAAAGGATGATTACCCTGATTTGCTTTACGTGCTTTCAACAGATGAGGCGATGGATATTTATAATGATGAGGATCGCCGTGATATACTTAAAGCCTCTTATGGCTGGTGGCTTCGTACAGTTGGTAAGTATATTGACTGGTCTATGGAGCAAGCCGGTTATGTTGGGGCAGACGGCACTGTCTATCCCGTAGGTTCAACTGCTAAGTATCCATCTGGTCAGCGATATGCCTTGCAAATCAATCTACAATCCCCAATTTTTGAAAACAGTCTTTTCAAAACAGATGTGAACGGTAAAGCTTCGGTAACCGAGTATCGTAAATTCATGCTTCCTAAAGTTTCGGATACAACCTCGCTTAGAAAAAAGACAATAAAAGGACTGACGTTTAGCGGAACACCAACGGTAAACCAGACGATAGTGAGCGATGCCGTTGAATACCGTATAGGTGCGGACAATGTGATAGACCTTACAACTCCGCTTTTTACATGCGCGAAACTTAAGGTAACGTACAGCGGATTTAACACGACAACCGCACAAGACCACGTCGCGGCGATAGTTTCAACAGGCAGCGGTGACAGCGAAACCTACGCCAACTACGCAAAACTCTCAACTAACACAAATGAAACAGACCTTGTCGTTGACGTATTAACACTTGATCCAGGCGCGTACAATCTTTATCTCTTTGCAGAAAAAATAGACGGTACGCATGAACATCCCAATGACGATGCCACGCCTGTTGCCGATGCGGCGACAGCACTTGTAAATGCAGGAAGTTTTGAGATAGGCAATCGTTCCGAAATAAAGGAAGGTACACTTGCCGCGGCTCACAGAACAGAAAACCTTACCGCCAACCTTAGACAAAATTTTAATCTCTCTTTTGAAAGCGGCGAATACAACACAAACGTAACCTGTTTAAACTTTAACACTAGCAGCAGTAGTTATGGGATAATCACCGCGGATGCGACAAGCGGGACAACGCTGACGGGAAATATCGTTATTGAGAGCAACGGAAAGCTCACTACACGTGGGAATTTTACGTTGAAAGGCGATAACACAATAGATGGAATACTTACAGGTGATCCGCTGAACATTGCGGACGGCACGACAACCGTAGGCTATAGCAATGGAAAAATTGGCAATGTCTTGACAATCAGCACGGGCGGCACGCTCGAACTCAGTGCACACAAATATGCATACGATTATGGTTATAATGGAGGTGTTACAAGGCCGGTAATGGCGGGCGGAAGGCTCAGATTCACAGACGGTACGCTCCATCAGACCATAACAGGAGAAGGAAACGTAGATATAGTCGGAAACGTAAGCTCATTGGCAACTTACTTTGCTCACACAGGAACACTTTCCGTAGCGGACGGAGGGCTGCTGAAACTCACTGGCGGAACACTTTCCCGTGCAATAACAGGCACAGGCACAACTGAAATAGCCGGAAACGTAACGGCAAACGCGAACATAGATACGGCAATAACGATTGATGCGGCGAAAACGCTTACGGCATCTGCGGACAATATCGGAGGAGAAGTTACAAACAACGGAACTGTCAATCTTACGGGCGGAACTCTCACAAAAACGATAGCCAACAATGGTACGGTGAAACTTGACGGCGTTGCACTTGGCGGAGTGCCGATAACAGGCGGAACGCTCGACTTTGCGCAAGACCTTGCAACAAACGCAAATTATGTAACGGGAGACATAAACACAATAGACGGCAGTAAAACTTTAACGCTGAACGGCGGAACGCTGAGTAAAGCCGTAAACGGAGACGGGAACATAGCAATAGCCGGAGAGGTAAGTTCAGCAGCAGATAACTTTGGCAACGGCGGAACACTCTCTGTGACAGGCGCGAATGGAAACCTCACGCTCACAGAAGGCTCGCTTGCGAAAGACATTGACAATGCCGGTACTGTGAAATTTGACGCTGGCAGCGGAAATACGATGGGAGCCTCCGGCAGT
>JAZRZG010000044.1:0-1132 GCA_045601305.1 Synergistaceae bacterium | reverse complement strand
CCGTTGTTGCCGAAATTCGCTGCGGTTGAGCTTACGTTTCCGGCTATCTCCACGTTTCCGTCTCCGCTTACCTCTTGCGTGAGCGTTCCGCCTGTGAATTTGACAGTTCCGCCGTTCATTGTCGGACTTGCAACTCCTGTTGACACGCCGTATTTGTCAGCGTTCAGTTCAAGCGTACTGCCTGTACTGATTGTCAGGTCATTGGCAATGCTTCCCGTACTGCCTACGGTTGTTATACCTCCGGCTATCGTCAATGCATCACCTGTTACCGTACCGTTTATGCTGTTAGTTCCTTTGAGCGTAAACTCGTTCACCGTTGTGAGGGTTGCTCCGTTTCCGACAGTTACGTTGCCCGTCAAGGTTGTTCCGTCTGTCGCATCTGCGGTGATTGTACCGCTGTCTCCCGTGCCGACTGTTACGCTCGTGTCATATTCGCCGCTTTCAAAACTGAGATTAAAGTTTCCTCCAAGATTGGCAGTTAAGCCTTTACTATTGTATGTACTGCTGAGTTTACCTGCGTTGACATTTGATGAACCTTTGGTAATTTCGTAGCCTGTCGCATTGCTGAAATCAGAGGCATAGTCTGTCTGATAGTCTCCGTTTTCCTGTTCTGCAAATACAAACATTTTGTACGTACCGTCTGCAAGTGTGCCGAAGCCTACTGTTTTGGCTGTTTCAGATGCCTGGTCTGATATTTTCGCGTAGTTTACCAAGCTGTTTCCTGTACTGTCTGTCACTAACGCGGATACATAGTTCGCTTTTTTGAGTCCCGTAGTTGTGTCGGTTTCGTCAATTGCCGCCGCAGTGTATTTTACGACAGGGGCTGCAAATGAAGAAACCACACCGCCTGTAAGGTCAATCGTTCCGCTTTCGTCTGCTGCTTCCGCGAGGTCGTCAACCCCTCCGGTTGTCGTCTGTGTTACTTCTACGTTTGTTGGCGCCTTTATACCTGTTGGATTATCTGTTTCATTATATGCATCCTTCAACGTCACTTTCCAGCCATCTGAACCTGTATATGTGTTATCTATGCCAAACGCACCGTTGCAGGCAACAACTCCCTTACCGCCTGTAGAGGCAGATAAGAACAAAACAGAATCCTTATTTAAATTTAAAACAGGACGAACCCCCCATG
>JAZRZG010000043.1:0-28557 GCA_045601305.1 Synergistaceae bacterium | reverse complement strand
CGGCGACCCGAACTACGGTTACATGAGCGTACTCAAAGAAAGCGAAACGGAACTCACGCTCAAAGACCTTGTCAACAACACAAGCCCCGCGGCAGGCGGTACAAACCAGTACGAAGTTGACGGACTGGACGAAACCACGACCGAAGACCTCGGCGCCCTTGACAACACGTTAAGAGACGGGAAATTCGCCATAGTCGGAAGCAACGGAGACCCGGCGGCGGACATACTCGACGGAAACGGCAAAGGCGGAATAATCGTAGCCGACACGACACAGGGCGGAGCAGCGGGTGACGAACTCATCCTCAAAGACGTAACGGTACAGAACTTCACCCCTGCCGTAACAAACAAAGAGGGCGGCATTGTCAGCCTTGACAACGTCATCTTCAACGACAACGAAGACTGGGACATCGTCAACGAAGGAACAGTCATAGCCAAAGAAGGAACAAACGAATTTGACAAAGGCATAAGCGGGGAAAACGGCGCGATTGAAACGGAAGACGGCGCAATCCTCAAAGGACAGGGCGAAGACGACACAACGATTACAACCAAAACGCTTGACGGCGCAGGAGACCTTACAGTAAAAGACCTCACCCTCATCATAGGAGAAGGCAAAGACAACAAAATAAACGGAGAACTTGCATTAAACGGCAGTTCACCGCTTAACGGCGCCGGAATAGACGAAACGACCGTAACCGCGGACACACTCACGGCAGACGAAGACGCGACGCTTACGGACATAACGGTACACGTCAGCGGAGACGGAGCAGTTGCGGGAGACCTTGCGCTGAACGACGCAAGACTTGAGGGCGAAGGCAAAGACGCTACGACAGAAACGGTAACAATGCTTACCGAAAACGGTGAATCCGAACTCAAAAACATAACCGTCAGCGTAACCGACACCGCAAACGTCAACGGCAAACTTACGCTTGACGAAGCAGCCCTCAACGGAGGCGTTATAAACGTTACGGGCGAGCTTGACACCAAAGGTGGAAGCAAAATATCCGGAGACGTGACGATTAACGGCGACTACAACGTAAACGGAACAACAAACATATCCGGCAAACTTACGCCGAAAGGAAACGTCAACTTTGGTCTTGACGGAGAAGAAAAAGGCAACGGCTATATCTTCCTCAGCGTTGACAATCCTGTTGACCTCTCAAACGCGACTGTAAACCTTATACAGAAAGACGAGAAATACAAACTTGCCGAAGGCGAAACAATGACGCTCATAACAAAGGCTGAACACTACATGGGCGCGCCTGAGGTACAGACAAGAGAGGGCGTAAAGAAATACCTTTACAGCGTAGGACTTGAAAGCGGTGAAGGCAGCGCCCTTCTGCTCGGTTACCTTGACCAGAGCGTTGCAGACCAGACAAAGAGTTTCAGCGAAGCAAGACTTGCAGGCTCAGCGGCAATAAACAGCGCAAGCGACCTTGTAGCCTCAGCCGTAATGGAAAACGCGAAAGCTGAAACAAAAGACTGGGAAGCCTTTGCGGCAATACAGGGAAGCCACAGCCGCTATGAAACAGGCAGCCATATTGACCTCAACAGCACAAACGTCGCAGCCGGACTCTCAAAGAAAGTAAAAGACAATATTACGCTT
Source organism: Synergistaceae bacterium (assembly GCA_045601305.1). Lineage (GTDB taxonomy): Bacteria > Synergistota > Synergistia > Synergistales > Synergistaceae > Equadaptatus. The sequence goes on along the minus strand of JAZRZG010000043.1, from coordinate 26,954 downwards.
GGAATATTCGTTGAAGGCGGAAACGGACGCTACACGACAGAAAACGAATTTGAAGACGGAAACGTAAGAGCGGACGGCGACATCAACTACTTCGGCGGCGGCGTATTCGCGAAAGTTGAAGGCAAGAAAACGGCAAAAGGACAGCTCCACGGAGAAGCGTCATTCAGAGCCGGACACATGAACAGCGACTACAACAGCGAAACGTTTAACCCGGGCGAAAGCACACGCTTTGACACAAGCAACGCCTACATGGGAGCGCACGCAGGGCTTGGCTACAAATGGTCGCTCAAAGACAACTCAAACATAGACACCTACGTCAAATACCTCTGGAACAGACAGAACAGCGACAGCCCGACAATCAAAGACGAGCAGTTTGACCTTGACGCCATAAACAGCTACAGACTGCGCGCTGGCTTCCGTTACAACGGCAAAGAAAATGACAAGGGCATAAAATTCTTCGGCGGACTTGCCTACGAATACGAATTTGACGGAGTCGCGAAAGGCAGAATGGGAGAATACAGTCTGCTTGAACCTGACTTCAAGGGCGGAAGCGGCATAGCGGAAGTCGGTATCAAGTATGACAAAAAGGGCAGCCCGTGGAAAGTGGAACTTGGACTGACAGGCGCGGCAGGCAAACGCGACAGCATAGGCGCGAACCTGAACGCGTGGTATGAGTTCGGAAAATAGGGCAGTTAAATGCAAAGTGCAAAATGAAGAATGAAAAGCAAAGAAAAATCTTTTGAATTTCATTTTGCATTATACATTATGCACTATGCATTATGCATTACATTGTATTTTATAGTAATTGTTTCTTATGGTAATTGTACTTTATGGTAATTGGTTTTTTGGGTCATTGGTTTTTATAGCCTGCAGCAAGAGAGGTGATATATATGGCAAAGAAGAAAATGTTTTTAGATCTGTTCGGTACGGAGGAAGAACTTGACGAGCAGGAAACTGCGGAACGCAAAGAACTTCAGGAAAAAGCGGCAGCCGAGGCGGTGTCTCTTGAACGGGCAACGCCGGTGCCGGAACGCGGCGACACGGTGCTTGCGGTAGGCACAAGTTTTGAAGGCACGCTGGACAGCAACGGCAACGTTGACGTGTTCGGCAGCTTCACGGGCGACATAAAAGCGCAGGGTCGCGTGGTGCTGCGCTCCGCAATGACCGGCAACGTATCTGCCGAGACGCTTGAACTGCTCCGCTGTACTCTGTCGGGAGAACTTCACGTAAGCGGCAAACTGACAATATCAGAGGGAAGCTCCGTGACAGGCGACGTATACGCAATGGAAGCAGACGTGTCGGGAAAAATAGCAGGCAATCTGTACGTTGAAAAACAGACGAATCTGAAAGCGACGGCGGAAATAAAAGGCGACATAAAAACCGGCAACATGACAATGGCAGCCGGCGCCAAAGTCGGCGGCAACGTGGAAATGATGAGCGTGTAAAAGCAGTAAATAATGCAAAGTGAAAAAAGGCAATTAAGAATGAAAAATGAATAATTAAGAATGAAAAGCAAAAAACCGGCTGACAGCAGACAGCTGACAGCAGACAGCGAAAAACATTTAAAGCCGACAGCAGACAGCTGACAGCAGACAGCGAAAAACCGGCTGACAGCCATCAGCCGACAGCGCGAGCGCAGCGAGCAATAACGTCCGCTTCAGCGGACACCACAATTGGTAATTAGTAATTGGTACTTGGTAATTTGTTTTTAACGCTGTCAGCCATCAGCCAACAGCGGCGCGAAGCGCCAAACGCGCGAAGTGAGTAATTCAGGATTCAAAAATTCAAAATTCTTATAAACGGAGGAAACAAAAATGGAAGAAATGAATAAGGAAACAATGCAGGAAACACAGGAAACGAAATTCGCGGAGGTAAAGAAGTGCTGCAAAAAAAACAAAGTAAAAGCGATATTGCTGATAATCGCGGCAGCGCTTCTGCTTGCCTGTCTGCTTGGAAACTGCTGCAGGAAATATGACTATGCCGTTATGTTCTCCGAAAACGCGGTAGTTACCCTGAACGAAGTGAAGCAGGGCGGCTGGGAAATCATAAACGCCCGCTGGGCAGCAGACGCGAGAGGCGTTTGGAACTATGAGTTTATAGTGCGCCGCAAAGCGCCGCTCTTTGGCATATTCGGCAAAAAACTTCCGAAACAGGCACAGCCCGCGCCGCAGATGAGACAGCAGGCGCCCGCGCCGAAACCGGCACCGCAGGCTGCGCCTGCGCCTCAGGCGCAGCCTGAAACTCCGAAGAAATAAAGGGCAGTATAAACAAAACGTGCCTGCGGCGTGTGAGGGCTCGCCGCGGGCACAGCCCTTGGCTCAGCTGTCAGCCGGAAGCTGACGGTACGGCGCGCTGAGCCGCTTTTCCCCGCCTTTCTGTACAAAATTTTACCCGCGTGTGGCCTGAAACGTGCTCCTCCGTGTTCCATGGGACAGAAAGGCGAGGAAAAGAACACAGGAGAAAGAAAACAAGAAAATAGAGGCTCTTGAGAAGGAAAACGCTGAAATCAAGGAAATGCTGAATAAACTGCTTAAAAAGTAGTTGCCGGCGGTAAATATGCGGCTTAAAGCTCCGGTTTTCGGAGCTTTTTCTTGCGTTTCTGTCGTTTTGGAAGAAAATACGCGATATTTGTTGTAGAATATGTGCGGCGATATAAAATTTAACGGGGTGATTGGTTATGGGTTGCACGCATGACTGCTCAAGTTGCTTGGAAAACTGCGGCGAGAGAAAGGAAGATTTTGATTTCAGAGTTCCTGCTCATGGTTTGAGCACTGTGGGCAGGGTTATCGGCATTGTCAGCGGCAAGGGCGGTGTCGGCAAGTCTCTCGTGACTTCTCTGCTTGCTTCCGAACTGCAGCGCAGAGGAAGCGAATGTGCAATTCTTGACGCGGACATCACGGGACCTTCAATTCCCAAAATGTTTGGCATTGCCGAGCGCGCGTCTTCAAACGGCGAGGGCATTCTCCCCGTTGTCTCGCGCAGCGGTATTCAGCTCATGTCAATAAATCTTGTCATGGAAGATCCCGCAGCGCCTGTTGTGTGGAGGGGACCTGCGATCGCCGAGGTGGTAAAGCAGTTCTGGGGAGAGGTTATCTGGACAGGCGTTGACTATATGTTTGTGGATATGCCGCCGGGAACGGGCGATGTGCCGCTCACTGTTTTCCAGTCGCTTCCTGTTGACGGAATTATAATAGTTTCCTCACCGCAGGATTTGGTTTCCCTGATTGTAGAAAAGGCAGTCCGTATGGCTGAGCTTATGAAGATTCCTGTTCTCGGCATTGTCGAGAATATGAGTTACGTAGAATGTCCCGGCTGCGGCAGAAAAATCAGCATTTTCGGCGACAGCAGGGTTGAAGAAACTGCCGCGAAGCACGGCTTTGAACTGCTTGGCAGAATCCCTGTTGACACGCGTATCGCGCAGCTTTGTGACGCCGGTGATATTGAAAAGTACAACGGCGGACATCTGAGCAGGGCTGTTGAAGTTTTGGAGAAGATGTAAGATGAAACAGGAAGAGAATGTAAAGTTTTGCAGATTCTGGGTTGACGGGCATAATTATGCCGGCAAAATCCGCGATAATTCCGTGGATATTGTCGAGGGTGATCCGTTTGCGGGAATGAGTGACGTAAGAATCAGCTTTCCCGTTGACAGGGTGAAGTTTCTTGCGCCGTTTACTCCGAAGAAGATTTGGGCTGTCGGTCTTAATTACAAAGACCATCTTGACGAGTTCAGGGATATGAGTTTTGAAGCGCCGGCAGAGCCTGTTATTTTCACAAAAACGATGAACGCGCTTTGCGGTCCTTCTGATTTTATCCGTATTCCTTCATGGGCGGGAAGAATTGACTATGAAGGCGAGCTTGCTGTTGTCATCGGCAGGAAGGGCAAAAATATTCCTGTTGAAGAAGCGCTTGATTATGTGCTTGGTTATTCGATTATGAATGACGTTACGGCGCGCGAACTTCAAAAATCTGACAATCAGTGGACAAGAGCAAAATCGTTTGACACTTTTGCGCCGTTCGGACCAGTGCTTCTTGTGACAAGGGAAATGCCTGCCGAAACGAAAATTCAGACACGTCTGAACGGCAGGGTTGTTCAGGAAGCTGTGCTTGGGCAGATGATTTTCAGCGCAGCGCAGATTATCTCACACATCAGCCGTTTTGCGACGCTTGAAGCAGGAGATGTTATCGCGACAGGCACACCTCGCGGAGTCGGAGCATTGAAACCGGGCGACGTTGTTGAAATCGAAATTGAGGGAATAGGCACACTGAGAAACATCTGCGGAATCGGGGATTAGTTCAGCCGTACGCTCATTTTTGGGCTTTTCCGTACGTTCGCGCCGCTCTCTCGTTAGTTGTTAGTTATGTTGTCTAAGTGCGGAAAGTGCGGCGCGCAGCAGGTATGGGCTGTAAAAAAATGTGTTAAGCGCCAAGCGCTGAATATATGCTATAATTTTCAAAGTTGAATAATCGAGGTTTCCAAGGGGGAATTCAGTGAAAATCCGAAGCGGCCCCGCCACTGTAATCCTAAGGGAAAGTCAGAATGCCTGCGGAAACCGGAGTGTAACGCGCGGGCGTAATGTTTCACTCCAAATAAAGCCCGTGCGGGCTTTTTTCTATGTCTTAAAACCGAAAGGACGTGAGGCTGTGGCATTGTTTGAAGTAAATAATCTGTCGCTTGAAATCGGCGGCGCGCAAATACTGGACAGTCTCGCTTTTCAGATTGAGAAAGGCAGTTTTACCTGCATAATAGGTCCGAACGGCGCAGGCAAAAGCAGTCTGCTTGCCTGTATGGGAGGTCTTAACAGAGATTTCGGCGGAGTTGTGCTGCTTGACGGCAAAAGTCTTACTTCCATGAGCGAAAAGGAAACAGCGCGCCGGATTGCCTGGCTGCATCAGTCGGGTTCTGACTTTCTGCCTTTTGCCGTCCGCGAATTTGCCGCGATGTCACGTTATCCGTGGCACAGTCCTTTTGCTGGTACGGCGGCAGAGGATGAACAAATCGTTGACAATGCGCTGAAAACTGCCGGGGTTTCAGAACTTGCGGACAGAAAACTGAACACGCTTTCAGGCGGCGAACGCCGGCGTGCGCTGCTTGCGGCGGCTCTTGCGCAAGGCACGGATATTCTGTTTCTTGACGAGCCGGCAAATTTTTTGGATTACAAATATCAAGAGGAACTGCTTGCGCTGGTTGAGAAAATCAACAAAGAACAGGGCGTTACGGTTGTCTGTGTAACGCATGACGCGAATTTCGCGCTGCACTGCGCTGATTATATCCTTGCAGTAAAAAGCGGACGTCTTGTCTGGAGCGGAGATTCAGACAGTCTGCTTTCGCAGAAGGTGCTCGCGCGGCTGTTTGAAACAGAATTTGCCGAATTTAAGTCTGACGGAAGAACTGTCTGTGTAGCGCCTGAGGGACTTTTGAGATGAAAAAAAGCGTATTTTCACTGCTTTTGCCTGTATCACTTGCAATTCTTGTTCTTGCGCCGTTTTTCGGCGCGGAAAATGTGCCGTTTTCAGTCCTTTCCGCTGATTGTGACGAATCGCTTGCAAGAATATTTTGGGAACTGAGAGTCCCGCGTGTGCTGCTCGGCTGGATAACGGGCGCGACGCTTGCGGTATGCGGCATGATTTTTCAGGCGCTTTTCAGGAATGATCTTGCGTCTCCTGATATGCTCGGAATTTCGTCAGGAGCGGCATTCGGGGCAGTTACCTACATACGGCTGGGCATGGAGTTTACTCTGTTCGGTGTTTTGTCGGGCATTTCGCTTGCAGCCTTTGCCGGGTCGCTGCTTGCGACGTTCGCTATTTACGCGGCAGGCAGACTGAAACGCCGAGGAATGAACAGCGCAACGCTTCTGCTTGCCGGAATTGCAATAAGCTGTCTGCTTTCGAGCCTTAACATGATTATGCAGTACAGCGGAAGCTACGTTGACTCTTTCCGTGCGCTCCGCTGGTCTGTGGGAGGACTTGAAACAGTCGGCTTTTCGCAGGTTTGGACAACACTGCCGGCGCTTGTACTGATTTTGCTTGCCGCGCTTTTCGCGTCGCGCGAACTTGACTTGTTTGTCTGCGGAGAGCGTCTTGCGGCAAGCAGGGGAGTAAGCGTTGAAAAACTCAGGCGAGCGCTGTTTCTTGCCGTGTCGTTTGTAATTGCGATAAACGTTTCGGTATGCGGTCCTGTCGGATTTATCGGTCTGCTTGCGCCTCATATTTGCAGACGTTTTGCGGGCAGCGCGCACAGAGAACTTATGACGGCTTCGGCGTTGTTCGGCGGAGCGTTTCTCGTGCTGTGCGACACGTCCGCGCGGATTTTGTGGGCGCCCTCGGAAGTGCCTGTTGGGATTATCACGGCATTTATCGGTTCGATATTCTTCCTTTGGCTGCTGGTGAGAGAAAAATAATTACCAATGACCAATTACGAATTACCAGTTGAGGATGCCTTGCTTCGCAAGCCTTTATCGAAAGCAGAAGCATAAAAAATCCTTTAAGGTGTTAAGATTCTGACTTTCAAACGTTGCTACTTGTTACAACACAACAGTTGGTAATTGGTACTTGGTAATTGGTAATTTGATGGCATACAGCGAACAACGGAACAGCGACTAACGGAGGTGGTATTATGTACGAATATATGCAGCAGGGCGGATATATCATGTGGGTTATTTTCGCGATGTCCGTTATTGCTCTTGCGGTTACGGTCGAAAGACTGATTTTCTTCAGGAGCAACACGGTTGACGCGGAAAAGCTTGAACTTGCCTTTGGTGAAGCAATGTTCAGAGGAGACAGAGACAAGGCATACAAAATTGTCAGCGAAAAGGGCAGTTCTCTGCACCGCGTGTTTATGGCAGCCTACACTCATTGGGAACTTGGCAATGAGGAAATCAAGCTGCTTGCGGAACAGCAGATAAGGCGCGAAATTTACCGTTGGGAAAAACATCTGTGGCTGCTTGAGCTTGCAGCAAAACTGTCGCCGCTGCTCGGACTTCTCGGTACTGTTTTGGGAATGGTTGAAATGTTCCATTCTCTCAATTTTGGGGGGCAGATAACGGGAGCTGAAGTCACGGGAGGCATTTACAAAGCGCTTTTCACAACAGTCGCGGGGCTTGTTGCGGCAATTCCGTTTATTTTTATCCACGGCATGCTTGTGTCGCGCATTGACAGCGAAGAAGAAACGCTGAATCGCGGAGCTGACTTCATAATTACGGAACATCTGATCAGAAACAATGAAAAATAAACGCAGAAGAGTTGCAGACATAGACATCACGCCGCTTATCGACATGATGTTCATGCTTATAATATTTTTTGTACTGACTTCCTCATTCATCAACGGAAAGCTCAATGTAGAGCTGCCTTCGGGCAAGGCTGTTTCACCGAACGCAGAGGCAGCGGTTACAGTTTCCGTGCTTGCAGACGGAAGCGTACAGTGGAACGGCAAAACTGTGTCTATGGAAAGGCTTGCGGAACTTGCAAGAGCCTTGCAGCCGCGTGATGTGCTTGTCGCAGGCGACAAGTCGGCAAGCTACGGTGCGGTCGCAAGAGTGCTTGCCATGCTGAAAGCAGAAGGCATTTCGTCAGCAGGACTGCTTATGCAGAATGAAGACAAATAATGTCCAAGGTCAGCCGAGAAAACAGAAAGTGGATAATTGCCGTTCTTGTGAGTTTTCTGATTCACATGCTGTTTTTTTTCTGTCTGCCGGATTTCAGGCAGGGCAGGAGGCATAATAACGAGGTAACGGTACGGCTTATAGAACAAAAAATTGTACACAACGTAAAACCGCAGACAGTTAAACAAACAGAGCATGTCAAACGTCAGATGACAAAGCCTGTGTCTGCCAAAAAAACAGCTGAAAAAAGCACGGCGCCTGTTAAAAATAAGCCGGAAATATCAAATGCCACACCGCAAAGCAGTGCGTCAGCTGAAACAGGCGGCGGCGAAAATCAAGTGATTGCGTCAGCAGTTTCGCAAGGCAGCGCAAAGGGAAGCAGCACGGCTGAGATTACGGATATCACCTCTCTTGTCATCACTAAAAAAGTAACTCCGCAATATCCGGCGTTTTCAAGAAAGAGACGGGAAGAGGGGACGGCAGTGCTTCTCATAACAATAGAAAACGGCAAGGTGACAGACTGCAGGGTTGAGAGGTCAAGCGGCTTTGCGAGGCTTGACGAGGCTGCAAAATGCGCAGTGTCGCAGTGGAATTTCGCACAAACTGAAAACGCAAAAGCCAGAGTGCCGATTAGTTTCAGACTAAGCGATTAATCGTCTTTACGACGGAGGTAGATATTATGGCAAAAAAAACGGACAAAGAACTTGAATTAAAGCTCGGAGGCGGAAATATTCTGCCGAAACGCGGCGAACTGCCGGGAAAATACTGCTGGAGACTTGAAGGCATTTATGCCGATACAAAGGCGTGGGACAAGGATTATGAAGCGGTTAAGGCTGCAATTTCCAAGCTTGTGAAATTCTCCGGTAAGCTGAATTCGGCTGCAAAACTGCTTGAATTTTTCACCGCGCGTGACAAAACGGAAATTATGCTCGGCAAACTGGTTGTGTTTGCCAATATGCGCAGCCACGAAGATACTGCCGACTCAAAATATCAGGCGCTTGTGAACAAAATTTCTGCGCTTTCCGTTCAGTACGGAGCGTCGTTAAGTTTTGTCACGCCTGAACTGCTTTCCCTTCCGGAGACAACGCTGAAACAGTTTGCAAAGGATGCGTCGCTCAAGGATTACGCGTTTACGCTCAAAGAACTGCTGAGGCAGAAAAAGCACGTGCTTTCCGCGGCTGAGGAGAATATTCTTGCTCAGACCGGAGAATTTTCAGACACGGCGGACAATACGTTTTCAATGCTCACAAACGCTGACATGAAATTTGAGTCCATCAAAAACGAGATGGGCAGATCTGTTGAACTGTCTGAGGAACGCGCGGTTTCTTTCCTGCGGTCAAGAAACCGCAGCGTACGCAGACAGGCGTTTGCATCGCTTTACAGACCGTACTGCGAAATGAAAAATACGTTAGGCGCAACCTTCAACGGAATGCTCAAGGCGGCAAAATTTTACGCCAGCGTGCGGCATTACGCGTCGCCGCTTGAGGCAGCGCTTGACGCAAACAAAATCCCTGTCTCGGTTTACGACAATCTTGTATCTGCGATAGAAAATAATCTTCAGCCTATGTACCGCTATATGCAGCTTCGAAAACAACAGCTGCGGCTCAAGGAACTTCACATGTATGACATATACACTCCGCTGCTTGCGGATCCGTTTGGTGACATCAGCTGGAGCGAAGCGAAGGATATTATGTTTGAAGCGCTTCAGCCGCTTGGCAGAAACTACGTTGCACAGGTGAAACGCGGTCTTGATGAAGGCTGGGTTGACGTTTTCCCGAACAAAGGAAAACGCAGCGGCGCGTATTCCTGGGGAAGTTACGGTACACATCCGTACATGTTTCTTAATCACACTAACAATATCAATGATGTTTCGACACTTGTGCATGAGATGGGACATTCAATGCACAGCTTCTATTCGCACGGCACACAGCCATATTCGACAGCGGATTACTGCATTTTTACGGCAGAAGTCGCGTCAACAACCAACGAAGTGCTGCTGCTTGAACATCTTATTGCGACCACAAAGGACAAACGCAAAAAACTGTTCCTGCTCAACAGAAGACTTGAAAATATCCGCACGACCGTTTATCGTCAGACAATGTTTGCCTCGTTTGAACGGGAAGTGCACAAACGCGCTGCCGAATGCGGCGACACAACGCAGGAAGCGCTTCAGCAGCTCTGGTATGAACTTAACAGGAAATATTACGGTCCTGATATTGTCATAGACGAACCGCTGAAAATGGAATGGGCAAGAATTCCGCATTTCTATACACCGTTCTACGTATATCAGTATGCAACCGGCTATTCCGCCGCAACTGCACTTGCAGGCGGAATACTTGCGAAAGGAAAGCCTGCCCGCGACCGTTATCTCAAATTCCTGACAGAGGGTGGCAGCAATTATCCGATAGAGCTTCTCAAAGCGGCAGGCGCTGACATGAGTACAACAGAACCGGTTCAAGCCGTGATAAAACAGTTTGAAACTACAGTTGACGCGATAGAAAAATTGATTAAATCTTGATTAAATCTTAAATAATGTGCACACAGCCGATATATGTGATAAAATACTCCGTGTGCGAAAAAATATTTGTATATACTAATCGCAGAAGGGAGGTAACAGTATGCTCGACAAACTTAAAGACACCAATATATGCAAATTAGTAATAGCCGTATCAACAGCAATTATTGCTCTTGTTTTGCTTTTCAGCTTGATTGGCAGCTGCAGAAAGTATGATTATGCCGTAATGTTCTCAGAAAACGCTGTTGTTACGCTTCAGCAGATCAAAGCTGAAAAATGGGAAATTATCAATGCCCGCTGGGCAGCAGACCGCCGCGGTGTTTGGAACTATGAATTTATAGTTCGCAAACGTACCCCGATCTTCGGATTCGGCAAAAAGCAGCAGGCTGCACAGCCTATGCCTGCGCCGCAGCCAGTTGCACAGCCTAAAGCAGCGCCTGCGCCTCAGCAGCCTGCACAACCGGCACCTGCACAGCAGCCTGCGTCTCAGCAGCCTGCAGCAGCGCCTGCAAAGTAGGATTTGGTTTAGTCGTAAAAAATCCCTGCGTATGCAGGGATTTTTTACCTTATCAGGCATTAGAGGAATATTATTCCGAAAATCGCGCCGGCGGCTATTGCCAGTACAGGGTGCATTTTCAGTTTGAAAAGTCCGAATATCGCAAGCAGATAGAATATAACGTTTTTCCAGTAGAACAAGTCGCAGATTTGACGCGTAAGCCCGAATTTTTCTGTGTTAAGCAGCGAATAGATGAAAATCTGCGCGGCTGCAACGCCTATCATGCCTGTAACGGCAGGGCGGAGTCCTTTGAAGCATGCCTTTACGAACGGTTTGTCCTGAAAGCGGCTGAAATAGATTGCGATAACCAGAGCGATAACAACCGAGGGAAAAACTGTTCCAACACTTGTCATCAGCGCGCCGAATATACCATGAAGTTTGTAGCCGATATAAGTCGCCATGTTTATTCCCATAGGTCCAGGGGTGGACTCTGATACTGCAATCATATTTATGAATTCATGCAGAGAAATCAGACCGCGTTTTGCGATAATTTCCTGCTGCATAATAGGAATGGCGACAAGCCCGCCGCCTATTGTGAGAAGTCCAACGTAAGCAAAAACCCAGAAAAGCGCCCAGAGAGACATTATCGTGTCAGTTCCTTCCATCCGCCGCGGCAGCAGGTGTAAAATATGCCCGCAAGTGTGCCGAACAGGATAATCCAGAGAGTGTTCATCTTAAAGAAGAACAGCATAACGAAAGCAGCGGCGAAAAGCAGAACACTGAGCAAGTCTTTGACAGTCTTTTTGCCGAAATTAACAACTGTATAGGTAAGCATTGCCGCAACCCCGACGTTTATTCCTGAAAGAGCCTTCTGAATAACGGGAATACTGCTGAAATTTTCAAGACAGGCGGCAATAATCGTAATTACAATCACCGAAGGTGTTATAGTCGCAAGAGGCGCGACAATGCCGCCGGTTTTGCCGGCGCGTTTGTAACCGAGAAAAATCGAAATATTCGCGGCAATCAGCCCGGGCAGTGACTGACTGAGCGTAAAGTAGTCAAGCAGCTCTTCAGAGGTCGCCCAGTCCCGTTTGACCGCCAGTTCGCGTTCAATGATGGGAAGCATTGCCATGCCTCCTCCGAAAGTCACGGCGCCGATTTTGAAAAATACGCCGTAAAGCTCAGCAAGCGTTTTGAAATCAGTCTGTTTCATTACTTCACTTCCTAACCTATGTTAAGCAGCACTACCCAGACAGGTATTGCGAGCATTGAGACAATAGTTGTTGAGGCAACTGCCTTCGCCATATAGTTTTCATCCATACCCATGCCCTTTGCAAGTATAAAACAGTTTACTGCCGCCGGCATAGAAGTAAGAAGCACCGTTACAGTCGAAAGAAGCGGAGCAACATGAAAAACGCGCGTAAAAAGAAGCATTACGGACGGTGCAAGGGCAAAACGGAGAAGATTGTCGCCGATTGTTTCGACAAACAGAGTCAGGGTGCTTTTGACACTGTCGAGCTTCAAAGACGCGCCGAGAGCGATAAGCGCAATAGAAGTAGCCGAGTCGCCGAGCATTTTCACCGCGCGGTCAACAGGCTGCCAAATTCGCACTCCCGTTAATGACAAAATAATTCCGGCAAGACATGCGATAATAAGAGGATTTTTCAGCAAATTGCAAAATATCTGCCTGATATTTTCGGCTGTAATTCTGCCGCGCATCGCAAATTCCGCGCCTGAAATTGAGATAATGTGAAAAGACATTACAGTTGCGGCGAGGTAAATCGACGCCTGCCGAATCCCTTCTTCTCCCAAAGCCATCAGCACTACAGGAAAGCCGAGATACAGATTGTTGGCGCGAATTGAAGCCATGATTGACGAGGCAATACGCCCGCGCTGCCCTCTGTGAAATATCTGAGCGGAAATCAGCCAAGTCAGCAGCGCTGTGACAAGATATGCAGCGGTGGCGGCGCAGACAAGATTTAAGTTTGCAAGAATTTCTATACCCGACGAAAAACTTGTGCGGAACAGCAGCGCGGGAAGCACGACCCAGTAAAGCAGCCGTGTTAAAGTGGAAACCCCTTCGTCAGAAAGAAATTTGTATCTGTAAAGCAGATTTCCTATTATAATTAACAGCACAAGCGGCAGTATCAGTTTGAAGCCGAAAAGCATATCCATCACCCGTGAATAGTATAAACCCTTTAAGGAGGGATACAAGTGGCAGGAACAAAAAAATCAGCCAAAAACAGAAATATATTGATGCTGTTGCTCATATTGGTTTCACTTTGTATTTTTGTCGCAGGACAACGCAGTGCCCGTTCATTTGCAGGGCTGTCATCAACAGATGAAGTCGGAGATGCTTCAATGCTGCGTTATTATGCAGTCAATGTCGGACAGGGAGACTGTACGTTCTTTTCGTTTCCGAATAGTCAATGTATGCTTGTTGACGCCGGTACACCGAAAAGTTTCGCTGCGATAAACGCTTTTTTGAAAGAGCACGATGTTAAAAAAATTGACCTGCTTGTCGTGACCCACCCCCATTCAGACCATATCGGCGTAACGGCAAAAATTATTAAAAAATATGCCATCGGCGAGGTTTGGGACAGTGGTTATATTCACGGCTCAAATCTGCAGAAGGAGTTTTATCAGGCGGTTAAAGACAAAAAAATTCCGTTCAAGGTGCCTCAGGCGGGGTATATTAAGAATTTCGGCAAGGTTTCGGTTAAGGTGCTTGCCCCTAAGGTCAGATACCTGAAAAATACAAGCAGCGACCCGAACAACAACAGCATTGTAATGCTTGTCAGTTACGGCCAGGTCAGTTTCTTTATGACAGGAGATATGGAACGTGATGAACGCGATACATTTGCGATACCCCGTGCAACAGTTCTTAAGGCGGCACACCACGGCAGCAGCAACGGAACGAATAATTGGCTGTTAAACCGTGTGCGTCCGAAATTTATCACGCTCAGTTACGGTGAGGGCAACAAGTACGGACATCCTCACAAACAGGCGGTAAAGGCGATAAACAAATTTAACCTTATCCGTTTTGACACTGTTGACGGTACAGTATGCCTTGCAACCGACGGCAGAGAAATTAAATACAATAAAAAGCAGGTTGTAAAAAATGACAGATAAGACAGAAAAAGTTTTTCTTGATTCCATTAACGGCAATAAAGCGCGGCTGCTGTTCGGCAGAGAAGAATTTGTCGTGCCGAAGGCGCTGCTGCCGAAAGACGCGCGTGAAGGGGATTGGCTGGCGGTATTGTTTGAGATTGACAAAGCGGCAACTGACAGCGCAAAACAGGAGTGTGAGAATTTACTGCGCGAACTTACGTCGCAGTAACTGCTGTGTATGTTTGTATCTGAGTGCCGCAGGGCATGCAGATTTGTGTTTTATTCGCGTGAAATGGTTGTAAAATAGCTGTGATATGTCAAAAAGGAGAACTGCGTTTGTCTGAAGCGGCAATGAAAGAAAACAGAATGGGATATATGCCGGAAAGAAGACTCCTTCTGACGTTGTCCGTACCGATAATGTTCTCAATGCTTGTGCAGGCGCTTTACAACATTGTGGACAGCCTGTTTGTGGCGCGGCTGAGCGAAGATGCGCTTACCGCTGTTTCGCTTGCTTTTCCGATTCTTAACGTTTTTCACGCGATTTCGATAGGCACAGCCTCAGGCATCAACGCGCTGCTGTCAAAGCGGCTTGGCGAGAAAAATCAGCGCGCGGTTAATTTTGCGGCAGGCAACGGGATACTGCTCGGACTTTTTACCGGAGTGGTTGCCTTTGTGACAGCGCTGACTTGTACGCGGTTTTTCTACGAAACACAGCTCGGGCAGAGCGCGATTACAGAACTTGGCGTTGATTACACTGCAATTCTTCTGCTTTTTGCGGTGTTTCCGGCGGGTGCCATTACCTTTGAAAGACTGCTTATTTCAACCGGCAAGAGCTTTTATTCGATGATTGCACAGGCAGGCGGTTCTCTTGTCAACATGATTTTTGACCCGATTATGATTTTCGGCTTGTGCGGCTGTCCTGCAATGGGCATAAAAGGCGCAGCTATAGCTACTGTTCTCGGTCAGGCTCTGCAAATGTGTATTGCAATCTATTTCAACTGTACTAAAAATAAGGAAATCACTTTCAGTCCGGAATGTTTCAAACCGCACCTGCCTACCGTAAAATCAATATACATAGTGGGTATTCCTGTTACAATAATGTGTTCGATAGGCTCGTTTATGGTTTACGGCTTCAACAAAATACTGCTTGCCTATTCCTCAACGGCAGCAGCCGTTCTCGGTGTGTATTTCAAGCTGCAGAGCTTTATCTTTATGCCGATTTTCGGACTTAATCAGGGAATGATACCGATAATTGCATACAACTACGGCGCAAAAAAACCGTCACGAATGATGCGTACGCTGAAACTTGCCGTGTGCGGCGCTGTTTCTGTTATGTTCTGCGGTTTTCTGTTCTTTGAATTTGAGGCGCCGCTGCTTCTGAAAATTTTCGATGCGTCGGACAATATGCTTGCTATAGGAACGGTTGCGCTCAGGCGGATTGGCTGGCATTTCCCGCTTGCCGGAGCCTGTATAGTTATCGGAGGATTTTTCCAGGCAATGGGGGACGCGTGGATGAGCATGGTAAACTCAATCACCCGCCAGCTTGTTTTTCTGCTTCCGGCAGCATTTGTTTTGTCTGTGCTGTTTGGGCTTAACGCAGTGTGGTGGGCTTTTGCGATAGCCGAAGTCGCGTCGCTGACGGTTACGTTGCTTTTTTTCAGAATGTGCTGTAACAGAAAAGTTAAAAAGATAGAAGCATAGGCATTAACTTAAAATAACTGAACGCTCTGCAAAATTTCAATAGAGATTGAGATATTTCACGGCGAAGTTAAAAAAGTCACCATTTTTACGGAACAGTTGTATAATTAGTTACACAAATTCTTAATATGCGGGATGAGGCTTTATGAGGAGATTTGCTGTTCTGCTGTCGGTGCTGTTCTGCGCGGGGCTGTTCGCGACACAGGCGTGTGCCGCGCGTCAGACGAACTGGCAGCCGAAGGAAAATGAATACTGGATACGCATCAATAAAGCGAAGATGAATCTTACGCTGTATAAAGGCAGGGAAAAGCAGGCTGCATATCCTATCGCCTGCGGACGCGGCGTCGGTTTTAAGAAAACAAGCCGTTTTGATCTCATCACTCCGACCGGCACTTTCAAAATATGGCGCGTAATTCAGGACGCTTCAAAAATTCTGTATGACCCTGAATGGTTCGGAGAAAAAGGCGAACCGTACCCTGCGTACGGCGCGAAGTTAATATCTTTTTACAACAACTGGCAGATTGCCATTCACGGCACGGGTTCTCCCCGTTCCATAGGCAAGAGGGTGACGCACGGCTGCGTGCGTTTGAGAAACAGCGATATAACCGCGCTGTCAAAGTACGTTACTCCGCCGATGCACCTTGAAATTATTGACGGCGTTGACGATGCGCGGGCATACAACGGAAGCCATGCGTGTGAAGAGAGATTTTTCTACAGGGAAACGATTTAACAGCCGGGTTATCCCGCCCGCATCGCCGGAGAAATCCGGCGATATTTCATTTTTTGCTGATATGTTATTATTTTCTTGCCTGTAAGCGGAAAATACAGTATTATATTCTTTTGTAAATTGAATGAGTTGTCGGAGGCACAGTGTTATGGAAGCAGTCAAAGCTCCGCGCGGCACAAAAGACGTGCTTGGCGAAGAAGCCCGGAAATGGGAATATGTAGCTGAGATTTCAGCAGAGGTTGCCCGTGATTTTGGTTACGGCAAGGTTCAGCTGCCTATTTTCGAGCATACGGAACTTTTCAGCCGCGGTGTCGGTGAAACAACCGATGTTGTTGAAAAAGAAATGTACACGTTCCTTGACCGCGGCGGCAGAAGTGTTACTCTGCGTCCTGAAATGACCGCATCAATGGTGCGCGCGTATCTTGAACATGACATGAGAAACGGCGTTCAGCCTGTCAAAATGTGGGGCATGGGGCCGATGTTCCGTTACGAGCGTCCGCAGAAAGGGCGTTACCGTCAGTTTGTTCAGATGGACGTTGAGGCCATCGGCTCGCAGGACGCTGCGCTTGATATTGAAATTATTGACTACGCAATGGAACTTTTCCGCAGACTCGGACTGAAAAATCTTCAGGTTGTTCTCAATTCTGTCGGCTGTCCGAAATGCCGCCCGATTTACAGAAAAGCGCTGCAGGATTTCCTTCGTCCGCGCCTTGATGAGCTTTGCGACTCCTGCAAGAGCCGTTTTGACAGGAATCCGCTCAGAATTTTGGACTGCAAAAGTCCTGCGGACAAAGCAATCACCGAAAATGCGCCGTCGATTCTTGACTGTCTCTGCGACGAATGTAAAGAACATTTTAACGAAGTGCGCGAGGGGCTTGAAAAAATAGGCGCTGTCACAATTCTTGACAAACGGCTTGTTCGCGGTCTTGACTACTACACAAAGACTGCTTTTGAAATTCAGTCGGGTGACCTTGGCGCGCAGAACGCGGTATGCGGCGGAGGACGCTATGACAATCTGGCAGAGTCCATAGGCGGCGCGCACACACCGGGAATCGGCTTTGCCGCAGGCGTTGACCGTGTTATTCTCACAATGGAAGCGCAGGGCTGCTCGTTCGGCAAGACTTTGTCAACAAAGGTTTATGTTGTTTATGCGGACAAAGAGTGTCGCATGGAGGCTGTTAAACTTGTGCATGAGCTTCGCTCTGCGGGAGTTTCGGCAGATATGGACTACAACTGCCGCAGTATGAAAGCACAGATGAAAACGGCAGCCTCAGTTGCGGAATTTGCCTGCATACTTGGCGGAAATGAAATTGAAAAGGGTGTCGTGACGCTGAAAAATCTTGCAGACGCGGCACAGCGTGAAGTAAACCGCGCTCAGACAGTCAGTGAACTGAGCAGTAAATAAAGTAAAAGGCTAAATATATATCCGGCCGCCGGTCGGGGGAGGAGTGTACATGGAACGCTATTTTAATGCCGAATGGCAGAGGACAATGAAATGCGGCGAACCGCGTGAAGCGGATGCCGGAAAGGAAGTCGTACTCAACGGCTGGCTTCGCGCGAGACGCGACCTCGGCGGGATTATTTTTATCGAACTTTGGGACAAGACAGGCGTAACGCAGCTTGTTTTTAACCCTGAACTCAACGCTGAAGCTCATTCAAGAGCCGGTGCGCTTCGCAGCGAATACTGCCTTGCGGTAAAAGGCAAACTACGCATACGTCCTGAGGGAACGGAAAATCCTGAGCTTGCGACCGGCAGAGTGGAAGTTGTTGTTTCTGATTTCATGGTTCTTTCACCGTCAAAACTGCCGCCGTTTGAAATGGACAGCGCAGACGAGGTCAATGAAGATCTTCGCATGAAATACCGTTATCTTGACCTTCGCCGCGAACGTATGCAGGATAATCTCAAAAAACGCAACGACATAACGCTTTTCACAAGAAATTATTTTGCCCAAAACGGTTTCCTTGACATTGAAACGCCTATGCTTACCCGTTCAACACCTGAAGGCGCGCGTGACTTCCTTGTTCCGAGCCGCCTTAACCCGGGTAAATTCTACGCGCTTCCGCAGTCACCGCAGCTTTTCAAGCAGCTGCTTATGGTTGGCGGCTGTGAGCGTTATATACAGATAGTAAAATGTTTCCGAGATGAAGACCTCCGCGCTGACAGACAGCCTGAATTTACGCAGATAGACCTTGAAATGAGTTTCCCAACGGAAGAAGACATCTATAGCCTTATCGAAGGGTATCTCTCAGGCGTGTTCAAAGAAGTCCTCGGAGTTGAAATAAAAACACCGTTCCTCCGTATGACGTGGAAAGAGGCTATGGATCTCTACGGCAGTGACAAACCTGACCTTCGCATAGACATGAAGATGGTTGACCTTGCGGAAGTTTTCGCAGGCGGAGAAAATCCGTTCGCCGGACTTATCGCAAACGGCGGTACAGTCAAAGGACTGAAACTTAAAGGCGGCGCGGTGCTCTCACGCAAGGAACTCACAGTGCTTGAAGACAGGGCGAAGAAGCTTGGCGCGGCAGGTATGGCAAATTTCCAGATCAAAGAGGGGGAACTCAAAGGACCGCTTGTTAAATTCCTTGACGAAGCACGTATGGCAAAACTTCGTGAAATTGCGGAAATTGAAGACGGGGACGCTCTCTTCCTAATGGCAGATGTCGACTGGCAGAAGGCATGCACAATTCTCGGACAGATTCGCCTTGAAATTGCCCGCGAAAAAGGGCTTGTCGAAGAAGGCTTTAAATTCCTTTGGGTTACGGAATTCCCGCTTCTTGAATGGAGTGATGAAGAAAACCGCTGGATGGCAATGCACCATCCGTTCACGGCACCGTTTGATGAAGATATGCAGTATCTTTTCACAGAGCCGGGCAAGGTTCGCTCACGCGCCTACGACGTTGTTCTCAACGGTACGGAAATAGGCGGAGGTTCTATAAGAATACATGACCCGAAAATGCAGGAAGAAGTGTTTAAGGCGCTCAATTTCACGCCGGAAGCAGCGCGCGAACGCTTTGATTTCTTCCTTGAAGGGCTCAGCTACGGCACGCCGCCTCACGGAGGGCTGGCGTTCGGGCTTGACCGCCTTGTTATGATTATGTGCGGCTGCAAATCAATCCGCGACGTTATGGCATTCCCGAAAAATCAGAAAGCGCAGTGCCCGATGTCCTTCGCGCCGAGCGCGGTTGACGAAGCGCAGCTGCAGGAGCTTGCAATCCGCACGGACGAACTGCTTGTTTAGAATGTAACTAACTAAATTACATAGCATAAAACAAACTTTACAGCATAGCTTTGCATCGGTTGCTTTACAAGTTTATTGCTGTTGTGTGATTGACGAATAGGGGGAAACAATTATGGCGTGGGAAGTAGCCGCAAATATTGCAACAGTTATAACTGGCTTGTCCATAATAATTGCGCTTATTCAACTTGTTCGTGAATCAAGAAAACAGAACATTGAAGCATTTTTCTATTTGCATGAATATCTTTCCAAAGATGAATTTTCTGATGCACGCAAAAGAGTTAGAAAGGAACTGTACAAAAAGCCTTATGCTGAATGGACTGAAGATGATAAAACAAAAGCTAGTGAAGTTTGTTCAAGCTATGACCAGGCAGGGATACTTATTCAAGCAGGCATAATTAAGAAAGAAGCAGAAGCCGGTTTTCTCGGTTCTTCATGGGGA
Organism: Synergistaceae bacterium; assembly: GCA_045601305.1. GTDB lineage: Bacteria > Synergistota > Synergistia > Synergistales > Synergistaceae > Equadaptatus. Next base: position 7,128 of record JAZRZG010000043.1, on the reverse strand, counting down.
CAAAGCATATTAGACCAATATGAAAGTTTAGCTCCTTTCTTAGACGATATGCAGACACCCAGACAGACAGGACGCGAGTTCTTTAGACATTTTACTTGGCTTTATAACGAAACTAAAAAATATCAAGGAGATGCCAATGAAAAAAATAGCAAGAATTAGAAGTGGCGGTCAAAGTGGTGTTGACAGGGCTGCACTGGATATTGCGCGCACTTATGGTATTCCTATTACAGGTTGGTGTCCAAAGGATGGGTGGGCTGAAGATTATCCTGAAAAGCCCGGTCTTCTTGCAGTTTATCCCGAACTTATGGAAACTCCATCCAAAGAAACTGAACAGCGTACAATTTGGAACGTTCGTGATTCACATGCTACCCTGATCATTGATCCTTGGAAAGCAGATCAATCAATAGGTACAGATTTAACAATCGACACAGCAAAAGCATACGGTAGGCCTGTGTTGATAGTTACGAGTGGTAAAAGTGCTCCTGAAGTAATAGAATGGCTTGATACTCTGCCAAATGAACTTACGCTGAATGTAGCCGGACCTCGCGCAAGCGAATGTGATGAGGCATACAAAAAGACGATAAAAATCATGCAGGCTGTGCTTGACACAGTTAATTGTTAATCTGTCCAATAACACAACTGTACACAATACTAAACATGACGGTTACCACAGTGAGACGGGGAAAAGTAACTTCAAAGCGGCAGTATTTGAATTGCAGAGCCTCTGTGCATTTGACATATTCTATTCCGCGATAAAACGTCTTACCGCTCCTTTTAAATGCACTATGTAATTAGACACGGTTGAAAATACCCATATTGTAGCGGTATAGTTTAACGGAGGTGATTGGTATGAAACTGAAATATCTTGGGCACAGCGCGTTTTATTTTGAAGCCGACGGCATTAAGGCGCTTATCGATCCGTTTCTTAACGGCAATCCGATGAGCGCGGCAAAGGCAGCTGATTTTACGGACGTAAATTACATTTTTGTCACGCACGGTCACGGAGATCATGTCGGCGACGCGGTTGAAATCGCGCGCCGTTGTGACGCAACGGTAATATGTCCCACAGAACTCGCGCCTTTTTTGGCACGTCAGGGTGTTGAAACGGAAGGCATGCAGATAGGCGCGTCATTTAATTTCCCGTTCGGCAAAGTAAAACTTACGCCTGCGCTTCACGGTTCGACGTACACAGTCAACGGCAAGGCGGAATATGCCGGACTTGCCTGCGGATTTTTGATATGCGCCGGAGGCAGAAAAATATATCACGCGGGAGATACGGCGCTTACAATGGATATGCTGCTGCTTGCGGAGGAAAATCTTGACGCGGCATTGCTCCCTATTGGCGGATATTACACAATGGACACAGACGACGCGGCGCGCGCGGCAAAATTCGCAGACGCAAAAATCGCCGTTCCGATGCACTATGATACGTTCCCAGCAATAAAAGCAGACCCTGAAAAATTTGCGCGGCTTTGTGTTGAAAATGATGTGTCGGCTAAGGTTATGAAAATCGGAGAAGAAATTATTCTCTAAGAACAGCTGCGCAGAGACGAATAAATATACGGTAAATGTGCATTGTACAGTGCGAATTATTGCTTGCTAAAACCGTAAAAACGGCTACAATATATTTATGGTATTACACCGGTAATTGATTGTTCGGAGGGGATTCAATATGGATGTTAACAGCAAGGCATATCAGGAACTCTTAAAAAAACGTCCTCTTAACGTGCAGGCAAATTTCGGCACAGAGGCTATGGGGCTTGTCAGCGGACGCGACATTCTTGCCGCCAACAAGAAAGCAAATTCAATAGTTTTAGCTGCAAACGCACGTCATCCGCTCGTTATCAAAGCAGTGCTTCAGGCTGCAAAAAACAAAAATGCCGCAGTTCTCATCGAACTTGCAAAATCAGAATCGACCTATTGCGGAGCCACTTATGAAAACATTCCGCAGTACGCGCTGAAATATTCAACGGAAATCGGTCACGGCTCTGTTTTCGGGCTTCATGTTGACCACTATGCCATTAAGGGCTGGGATGACGTGCTGAAAGGCGTTAAACATCTCGGACAAATTACGGCAGGCGGCTTCACCTCTGTCGCAATCGACGCGTCACACCTTCAGGACTTTGAAAATTTTCAGGCAACGCGCTCAATCTGCGGATGGCTTCCGCCTGAGCTCGGGCTTGAAGTGGAAGTCGGCGAAATAAAAGGTCCCGGCGAACTCTCAACGGTTGAAGAAGCGACCTACTACATCGGCGGTCTGAACGCATGGGGAATTTTCCCGGACTATCTGGCGATTTCAAACGGTAGCAAACACGGGCTTTACGACACAACAGCCGGACAGGAAGAGGGAATTGACCTCGGTCGTACGAAAGAAATTGCCGACGCCGTCGCGCCTTACGGCGTTACGATAGCACAGCACGGAATTTCAGGCACACCGCTTCACAAATGCGCGAAATTCAAGGATTACGGCATTCGTAAGGGCAACGTTGCAACGCTCTTCCAGAACTGCTATTTCGGCGTTGAAATGGACGGTGAAACAGGCAATGCAATCGTTGACAGCGGAAGCTACGTCAAAGATCCCAACCGCGGCATGTCGCAGAAACTGTGGGACGAACTTGTTGCCGCGGCAGACGAAAAAGGCATGAGCAGAAAATCAAACGATTATCGCAAGCTCAATCTGCTTATGTGCAACAAAATCCTCGCAGAACCGAAAGAAATTCTTGATCGTATCAACGATGAAATGGTCTATTGGGCAGAGCGCTTCATTGACGCGTTCGGCGCGGCAGACAGCGCAGACGCAGTTGCGGAAGTCATGGCACACCGTCCTGACCAGAACGCGGCGCCTGACCGCAAAATACTCGGCAGCCGCGCAGACTTTACGGCAGACAATGCCCCCAACAGAGACAAGGGCGAAGAAAACAAAGACGAATAATTGAAGCAGTAAGCGCTAAACAAAAAATAACGGCAGGGAAATGTTCTCTGCCGTTTTGTTTTTATTCCGGTTCTAACCGTATCAGCAGTCAGCGGTTATTGCCTCTATACAAGCATCAACAAGCGCGTCAAGGCTTGAAACGTTCATTTCCGAAGGGAGCCCTGAAGCGTCGTAGGCAAGCGGAAGTTCTGTGCAAGCCGTAACTATGGGCAGCTTTTCAATTTTCCACAGTTCCTGTACGGCGTCCGACATTTTTTCGCCGGCAGTTTTCATATCTCTTGCCTTGACGAAATGTACGACGGCCTGAATTTTCTGCTTTATTTCCTCGGGCGGAACTAACAGACGGAAATTTTGTCTTTCAGCCTCGTCCTGATACAGCCCGCAGTGTATTGTGCCCAGCGTAGCAGCCATCCATGCCCCCTGCGGCGCAGCCTGCTTTGCGGCTTCCACGGTTGCTTCGACAATGTGTATCAGCGGCGCTTTAAGTTCGTTTCTGAAATTGTTTATAAGACAGTGCGCCGTATTGCAGGTGACTGCAAGCAGCTCCGCGCCCCAACTGACGAGCTTGTCAAGGTCAGCCTGTATGAGCGCCTGCGGATTTTCTCCTTTGCCTGTCAGATAGTCGTTCCTGTCCGGTATCGGCGCATCGGAAAGCAGATATACGACAGGGTGATCCTGATCGCACTTTGCCGGAAAACGCCGTGCCAGAATTCTCATAAATTCGGCGCTCGCAGCAGGCCCCATGCCTCCTAATACGCCGAGTATCTTTTTTCTGCCCATAACGGTCCCTCTTTTCATGTTGTCCAGACAATATTATATTGCATTTTTTCCATTTGTCCAGACAGTATTATATTGCATTTTTTCCAGTTCGGTGCTAACTTTATTTAAGTTTGAAAAAGGAGATTTTGCCATGAGCGAACTTTGCTGGTACGAAGGAAAATTTATGCCTGTTGAGGAGTGCCGCATTCCTGTTACTGATATGCTTATTCAGCGCGGGGTAGGCACATTTGAATCCATCAGAATATACAACGGACGGCCGTTTGGGCTTACTCCGCACCTTGAACGCTTTGAAAACAGCGTAAAAACAGCGGGAATAGACGCGTCAGAAATCGATATAAAAAAAGTTGAGGCAATAATCCGCGAAGGACTAGCAAGAGATGACTGTCCGAGAGAAGGCATGGTCAAGCCGTATATGACGGGCGGTGACATCAACAGCCCCAAGGGACATTTTCCAAAACCGCGTTTTTTTGTGATATTCGCGCCTGTCGCGGCAGCAAAAACACAGGACGAAATTGACAACGGCATAGCGCTTCTGCCGAACAGAATGTACCGCCCTAATCCGCTTGTGAAAAGTATAAACTATCTTTTCGGGCTCATTCCGCTGGGACAGAGCGACGGCAGCTGTTTTGAATCGGTTTACGTCACGCCTGACGGAGAATTTACCGAAGGAATGACAAGCAATTTCTATATTGTAAAAGAAAACAAAATAATAACCGCGCCTGTCGGCAAGGTTCTCAAAGGCGTTACGCGAGGCATAGTTCTGACGCTTGCGCGTGAAAACGGCTTTGAAGTTGAAGAACGCTGCCCGCGCGAGAGCGAGCTTGCTGAAGCTGACGAAGCCTTTATCAGCGGTTCAATCAAAGAAATTGTTTCAGTCGTCCGTGTCGGCGATACAATAATCGGAAACGGAAAGCCAAGCCGGGTTGCGAAGAAACTTCAGCAGCTTTACACGGCAAACAGAAGCCGGTGGCTGGAATAAAAACTGACAGTAAAAACAGTCTCCGAATTCGGAGGCTGTTTTTGTCATCGCAGATATTTTTAACGAGGTTTGATACAGCGGAAAATTTAACGAAGAAATCTTTTTTAGTTTTTAGTTTTTTGAAAGCAACATAACTTTTCTGTTTGTAAACAGACAGGAAGGCTGTATAATAATTTGTAAGAAAATCCTACAAAGGCGGTGCTGCTTATGACTGCACAGGTTTTGACAGTTTCCTCCAAAGGACAGATTGCGCTTCCTGTTTCCATGAGGCGTGATCTGTCAATAGACACGGGGGACAAACTGGTTGCTTACGTTGCAGGCGACGTCATCATGCTTAAAACGCTGAAACTTCCTACGGAAGAAGAATTTAACCTCTCCCTGAAAAAAGCTCAGAAATGGGCGAAACAGGCAGGGTATGCGGAAAGCGACGTCAATGAACTTGTAAAGGACGTGCGCAGGAAAAAAAGAGCATGAAAATTGTCATAGACACAGACGTTCTTATCTCCGGCGTATTTTTCGGCGGCAATCCTGAAAAAGTACTGCGTGCGGCAGTAAACAGACAGGACGTAACGGCATGTGCAACGCCCGAAATCGCAGATGAATATCAGGAAATCGTCAGAGAAATGATCCATCGGAAACAGGGACATCTAAATAAAGATATACTTGCGCCGTTAATCGGAGCAATGGAATTTGTAGTACCCGTTTCCAAAGTGGAAGTGTGCAGGGATCCTGACGACGACAAATTTCTGGCATGCGCGCTTGATGCAGGGGCTTACTATGTTGTGAGCGGCGATGCGGATCTTCTCGTGATAGAAAATTTTGAAAATATAGAGATTATCACGGCAAAAGATTTTTGGATAAATAATTCTGCCAACATCAATAACTGCGTTAAAGTGTGAAATTCCCGGTAAAAGAATACCCCCCCAATGGACTGAACGAATTAGCCCGATTTTTATAGCGAAACAGAGCGGTACAGCACAAAGTTTTCGAAAAATGTCATTTGGCATTAGTTTCAATCTGCTATAATATAACGGAAGACAGGACTGAACTTGTACAGTTTGAAGCGGTATTAAAATCCATGGGAGGCAAAGCGCAGTGTTTGTAAGAACCGTAGAAAAATCCAATCAGGCAATGGCAGTGCTGTGCAGCTATTCAACTGCAAGAAAAATCAGCGTTGAAGAACTGACAGACGTGTTGCAGCATCCCACGGAAGACAAAGTCCGTTACCGGATTGGAGCAATGGCAGAATTTGTCAGCACCGTGCCGCACGAAATGATAAAAAGATTTATCAGGAACAACGGAATACCCGCCGAAAACCTGAAAACACTCCATAACTGCCTTCCGGCGGAAAACAGAAACCGGCGCTTTGCGGAGGCTCTTGAAAATGGATACTTTATCTAAAAAATTATTTTTGCTTGCGATGAAACAGCTTAAAGAAGCAAAAGTCCCCGCCGGTTGCTGGACACTTGGCGGAGGTACTGTATTGCGTATGCTGTATAATCACCGGACAAGCAACGACATTGACATATTCCTGAACAATCCGCAAATTCTGACCTATGTTTCCCCGCGAGTGAACGATGCCGTTGAAAAAGAATTGAGCGACTATAACGAAGCGTCCAACTATATCAAACTGATATTTGCCGAAGGCAAAATTGATTTCATTGTTGCTCCGAACATATCTTCCGTTAAACCTGCAATGGTTAATATTGAAGGCTGCGACATTTTTGTTGACGATCCCGTGGAAATCGTATCAAAAAAACTCTTTTACAGAAGCGACAGCCTCAAAGAAAGAGACATCTTCGACCTTGCTTTTGTGTACAGCAAAACAAACGGAAAATTGGCAGAAGCGTTTTCGGCAATACCCGGAATCGGCGGAAAACTTGAAAACCTTAAAGAATATTTGGACGAAACACCGCAAAAACTGTACGATGAAAAAGTTGAAAACGGCGCACCCTTTACAATTCTGCCGGAAGGCAGAACAGTCAGAGGCAAAGAAATATCGCTTTGCAGGGAATTTTTGGAAGCAGCCAAAAGGAACGTTTGCGATACGAAGCATTAACAGGCGGAATTGCCGGAATTGCAGGAAAAGCTCTTGAAGCTGAAACAGGCAGACCCGTACTGACAGACAAAAACGCAGTTGGTTTCAAAGAACTTTTGACAAACGTGATTGATACAGTTGGAAATCTGAAATAATCCCGGCAGACTGAACGAATTAGCCCGATTTTTATAGCGAAACAGAGCGGTACAGCACAAAGTTTTCAAAAAATGTCATTTGACAAATGACATTTTCAGGAAATTTCACTGTAAAATAGACAGCAGAAAGTCTGGAACGTAAGACAAAGGCGGTGCGGATATGGCTGTTAAAAACGAAATTGCTTTGGTAACGCAGGAAAACATCAGAAACAAAATCTACACGATACGCGGACAGCGCGTAATG
>JAZRZG010000042.1:0-23848 GCA_045601305.1 Synergistaceae bacterium | reverse complement strand
CCGTCTCCTATACCCCCGTCTTTCATACCCCCGTGTTTCATACTCCCGTCTCTTGTACACGCTGTACCCGAAATCGTGTTTGGGCAATAAAAAACGGCTTGGGATTTTTTCTCCTAAGCCGTTTCTGTTATAAATACTGAAAAGGTTCGTCTTGCTGCGGGTACGAGTGCAGCGCAGAATGACGGATAAAACTTTAATTCATCAGCATGTGCGCGAGCACTTTTGCGCTGCCGATTAAGTCGCTGATTTTCGTGTATTCGTTGGGCATGTGGGCAACCTCATCTCCGAGCCCCCAGACTGCCGACGGAATGCCGATTTTGCGGAAGAACGCGCCGCAGGTGCCGCCGCCGACTCCGGCGATTTTCGGTTCAACTTTCAGCACTTCTCTGCATGCCGCGTCAAGAAGTTTAACAACCGGCGCGTCTGCGGGTGTTACCGGCGCCGCTTCTTCGCACTGCATATATTTATAACTGATTTTTACACCGAATTTTTGTTCCGTTTTTGTTATTTCTTCGTTAACCACTTTTTCAAAGGTTTCGCGAGAGATTCCGGGAAGCACTCGGCAGTCAAACGCAAAGGTTTCAATGCCGGGAACTATGTTTATTGAGCCTACGTTCGCGCGGCGTCTTGTCGGCTCAAAGGTTGAGCATTTCGGATCGTTGAAGACATCGTTGGTCTCCGGAAATGCCGCGTGAAGCGCATGGTCAAGAGCGCAGGAAAATTCGTTTGCCGCACGCGCTGCGTTGCAGCCAAGCTGCGGCAGGCTTGCGTGTGTCTGCTTGCCCTCAAGCGTAAACTCAAGCCAGAATATGCTTTTTTCCGCGATTTCGATGAAGTCGCCGTCTGTACTCGTCATGTCGGGAACTATCACAAGGTCATCAGCGCGGAAAAGGTTTTCCTTGATAAGGTGCTGTATTCCGTACATACTGCCTGTTTCTTCGTTGGCGACAAAGCAGAGGCAGATTTCGTATTTCGGCTTGATACCGAGCTTCTTGAACGCAAGCGCAGTGTAGATTGAAGCGACAAGCGAGGTGCCGTTGTCGCTTGTGCCGCGTCCGTAAAGTTTGCCACCGCGGAGTTCCGCTTTGTACGGATCGCTGTCCCAAAGCGAAAGTTCTCCGGGCGGAACTATGTCCATGTGGCTCACAATCCACAGGCGCTGAGCGGTTTTTCCGGGCAGCTTTGCAACTATGTTCGGGCGTTCGCTGCCGTCGGGGTCAATGCAGACGTAATTCTCAATATCGTCAAAGCCAAGTTCTTTGAGCTTACCGACAAGATATTCGGCACGCGCTTTTTCGCCGGTGCCGCCTTCTGTCGGGTTAATTGACGGGATGGCAACCATCTCTGACAAGGTTGCGCTTATCTCGTCTTTCATTGTGTCAATTTCTGCAAAAATCTTCTCCTGCATTTTCGTCACTCCTTGTTTTCTGTCATCAGCAATTCTAACTTTGTCCGCTTCAGCGGGCGCCGCAAGCTGCACGCCTGCGCTTCTGTATCTTAATTTTCCAGCAGCGCAGCGCCTTTGAGCAGATAGTCGCAGCCTGACCAAATTGTGAGTATGGTCGCTGCCCACATAATCGGTATCCCGCCGGGAATGCTGAAAATGAGGAAAATGATACCGATCATCTGCGAAACGGTCTTGATTTTGCCCCATTTTGAAGCGGCGATTACGACGCCTTCCGTTGCGGCAACCATGCGAAGTCCTGATACTATGAATTCGCGTGCAATGATTACCACAACCATCCAGCTCGGCACGCGACCCATTTCGACAAGCGAAATAAGCACGGCGACAACCATAATCTTGTCCGCAAGCGGGTCTATGAACTTTCCAAGCGTGGTTATAAGTTTTTTCTTGCGCGCGATGTAGCCGTCAAAGGCATCTGTGATTGACGCGAGTATGAAAAACGTACCGGCAAGCAAATCTCCCGCGTTCCAGCGGCCTATGTAACTGAACTGTGAACGAAGCGTGAAGAACACCATAATGACAGGCACGAGAAATACTCGTGACAGACTGAGAATATTCGGCACGTTCAATGCCTTCGGCATTTTCATATTTCACTACCTCCGAATATGGAGACATACATAATTAAGTTTCCGCTTTTGTCCTTCAACGCCGAAACTCGTTTCGATGACCGCAGGGAATATCGAGCGTTCAGCGTGAATACTGCCAAAATTGGTTCTTGCTAATTAGATTTTCTATCCGCCGAGATATGCGTCTATAACTCTTTTGTCGTGCAGCAGCTCCCTGCCTTCGCCCTGAAGCGTAATTTCACCGACTTCAAGCACGTAAGCATAGTCTGCGACCTGAAGCGCGCCAAAGGCGTTCTGCTCGACAAGAAGCACTGTCTTGCCCTCGCGGTTAATCTCCCTGATGATGTCAAACACTTCCTGAACCAGAATAGGCGCAAGTCCGAGTGAAGGCTCGTCCATCATTATCAGTTCAGGGTTGCACATAAGCGCGCGTGCCAGCGCAAGCATCTGCTGTTCTCCGCCGGAGAGTGTGCCGCCCGGCTGCCAGCTGCGCTCTTTCAGGCGGGGAAAAAGTTCAAACGCTATGGCGATTGATTTTTCAACTTCGTCCGCTTTGCGCTGATAACCGCCGAGTTTCAGGTTTTCAAGCACCGTGAGGTGCGGAAAAATTCTGCGGCCTTCCGGACAGAGCGCAACTCCGGCACGAAGTATATCTTCCGGCGCTTGGGCTGAAAGTTCTCTGCCGTTCCAGCTTATGCTGCCTGAGGATTTGACAAGTCCCGCGACAGCGCGGAGAGCTGAACTTTTGCCTGCTCCGTTCGCGCCTATCAGCGTTACTATTTTCCCTTTCGGGACTTCAAGCGATATGTCGCGCACAGCTTCTATGCCGCCGTAGCGCACAACAAGTTTTTCTATCTTAAGCAAGGGCAGCAGCCTCCTTTCCCAAGTAGGCTTCTATGACTTTTGCGTTGCTGCGGATTTCGTCAGGCGTTCCTTCGGCAATCAGTCTGCCGTAGTCAAGCACGCGAATCCATTCCGATACACCCATAACAACTTTCATGTCATGTTCGATCATAAGTATTGTAACACCGAATTTGTCGCGAATCTTTCTGATGAAGTCCATAAGTGTTACGCTTTCCTGCGGATTCATTCCTGCTGCCGGCTCGTCAAGCAGCAGCAGCTTCGGCTCTGTCGCAAGCGCGCGCGCTATTTCAAGACGGCGCTGCTCGCCGTACGGAAGTCCTGTCGCGATTTCGCCGGCAAGATGGCTGAGTCCGACTTCTTCGAGCAGAGCAAGCGATTTTTCTCTGATTTCGCGTTCCTCGCGGACAAAACCCGGAAGCATAAACGGCGCAGCCCACCACGGTGATTTCTGCCGCACACGGCAGGCGGTCATTACGTTCTGAAGCGCGGTACCGCCGGAGAAAAGGCGGATATTCTGGAATGTTCTGGCGATGCCTTTTTTGCAGACCTCATGCGGCTTGAGATTTGTGATGTCTTCGCCGGCGAAGACAACTCTGCCCTCCGTAGGCTTGTAGAAACCGGTTATCATGTTGTACACAGTGGTTTTTCCGGCGCCGTTGGGCCCGATAAGGCTTGTAATCGTACCTTCCGCACATTCCATGTTAAGGGCTGAAACAGCGGTGAGACCGCCGAAGCGAATCGTCAGATTTTCGGTTTTGAGGACAGCAGCAGTCATCTATTTGCCCTCCTTTTTGACGCTGAACAAGCGCGCGGCGCTTTCCCAGCTGAATTCGTAACCGCCGATTATTCCCTCGCGCTTGCGGAGAATAATGAAAAGAAGAATTATCGAGAATATAACCATGCGCATGCCGGGAACACCCGGAATTTCGAAGGAGCCGATAAACATTGAGCTTTCAACAAAACGCAGCCATTCAAGCAGTATCGTAATGATAATCGCGCCTGCCACGGAGCCTGTGATTGAGCCAAGCCCGCCCACAACGACAAACATCAGTATGTTGTAGGTGAGCTGGAAGTTGAACATTTTCGGGTCTATTGTAGTAATAAGGCTGCCCTGCAAAGCTCCGCCAATGCCGGCAAAGAACGCGCCTATTGCGAAAGAGACTGCTTTTGCTTTGTAGGTGTTAATTCCCATTGCTTTTGCGGCGACTTCATCGTCACGAATTGCACGCAATGTATTTCCGAAATTGCTTGAGAGCAGTTTAATTATCGTGTAGAACGTCAGTATGCACCAGAAATAGTTCCAGCCGAGACCGGCATAAGCGGGAATACCTTTGAGCCCAAGCGAGCCGTTTGTTATTGATGTCGTGTTCGTGAATACAACGCGGATTATTTCGGCAAAGCCGAGTGTCGCTATTCCGAGATAATCACCGCCGAGACGAAGCACGGGAAGGGCAATCAAAAGACCGATCAAAGCGGCAATAATGCCGCCGGCAAGCACTGCGGCGAAGAACGGCGCATGCATGACGCTGAACGGCCATATACAGGGCTGAAGTATGTACATCGCCTGTTTCTGCGCGGCTGGCAGAATGAGCATGGCACACGTATAGGCGCCGATTGCCATGAAGCCTGCGTGACCGAGTGAGAACATTCCAGTAAAGCCGTAGATAAGATTAAGCGAAACGGCAAGTATGGCGTTGACAGCGATGAGGTTTATAACCTGAACAACGTAGCTGTCAAAATATCTGTCCGCAAGCTTCAGAAATATCGCAAGCAGAGCGAGACAGCCAAGGTTGAGGTATATCTTCGTCGTTCTGTTCATTAGATTTTATCCTCCAGTTCTTCGCCGAAAAGCCCTGTAGGCTTGAAGAAGAGTATAAGTATCAGAAGGACAAACGCAAAGGCATCGCGGTAACCAGAAAGCGCCGGGAAAAACGCCACTATCATGATTTCGACAAAGCCGAGAATAAGACCTCCCGCCATTGCGCCCGTAACAGAGCCTATGCCTCCGAAGACAGCCGCTATAAACGCCTTGAAGCCCGGCATAACCCCCATAAACGGGTTAATCTGCGGATATCTCATTCCCCACATGACACCTGCCGCTGCCGCAAGCCCTGAGCCTATCGCGAAGGTAAGCGCGATAATGTTATCAACCTTTACGCCCATAAGGCGCGTTGTTTCTATGTCTTTTGAGATTGCTCTCATCGCAAGTCCCGGCTTGGTTTTATAAAGCATCCAGATGAGACCGCCTACCAGCAGGAAAGAACAGATCGGAACGAACAGAGCCAGCGGAGTTATTGAGACGCTGCCCAAACTGATGGTGCGGACAAGCAGATCGCAGCGCACTGCGTCCATTGACCGCGGGACGCCCGTAAAGAGAACAATGCAGATATTTTCAATGAAAAAAGATACGCCGATAGCGGAAATGAGCGCCGAAATTCTGGGCGCGGAACGCAGCGGCCTGTATGCTATTCTGTCGATAACAACGCCGAGCGCCGCAGTTCCGGCGATTGTGGCAAGCACCGCCGCTCCCCACGGAAGATGAAAGACCGTGACGGCAAAGAGCGCTATGTAAGTGCTGAGCATAAATATGTCTCCGTGCGCGAAGTTAATCAGACGGAGAATGCCGTAAACCATCGTATAGCCGATGGCGATAAGCCCATAAAGGCTTCCGAGCGACAGCGCGTTGAAAACGTGCTGTATGAACATGGCAAAGGACATGCTATTTCCCTCGTTCCTTATTGCGGATTACAAATCACAGAGGGGAGACTTCTGTCTCCCCTCAAAACTTGCTTCAAAGAGTTATTTCGGGTCAACAACTGTGAAGAATATGCGTTCTCCGTTTACGATACGCATGATACCGATTGATTTTTCCGCGTCATGCGTCGCGTTGATTGTTGTTGTTCCGGTAACGCCCGGAAAGTCAACCGTCTTAGCGAGCGCTTCCTGAATCTTTTCAGGCTCTGCGCTGCCGGCGCGTTTGATTGCGTCGATAATGATTGAGTACGCGTCGTAGCCGCACGCCGCAAGAGCGTTGGGAAGCTTGTCTTTGTAGAGCTTCTTCCAGCTTTCCGTGAAGGCTTTCTGAGTTTCGTTCATGTTCGGCATTTCAGGCGCGTAGGCAAATGTTGTGAAACTGTATCCCTCGCATGCCTTGCCTGCGATTTTGACGATTTCAGGGTTGTCTGTCGCATCTCCGCCCAATATCTGGAATTTCGCGCCGAGCTCGCGTGCTTGACGCATAATGATTGCCGCTTCGGCGAAGTTTGCGGGAATATAGAGAATATCAGGATTTTTGCTGATGATTTCAGTCAGCTGCGCCGTGAAGTCCTGGTCGCCGCTCTGGTAGTTAAGTTTTGCAACGATTTTGCCGCCGTTTTTCGTGAAGTGATCCTCAAAGAACGAGGCAAGACCGACGCTGTAGTCGGTCGTAACTTCTATGAGACATGCCGCCGTTTTGGCTTTGAGCTCTGTGAGAGCGTACTGTGACGCGCCGGCGCCCTGAAACGGGTCAATAAAGGCTACACGGAAAGAATATTTCTTGCCCTGCGTAACCATCGGGTTTGTGCATGACGTGCCAACCATAGGAATTCCGTTCTTTTCGGCAACGTCTCCGCCTGCCATCGCAAGTGACGAGCCGTAGGTACCGACGATTGCGTTGACCTTTTCTTTTGAAATGAGTCTTTTGACTGCGTTTGCCGCTTCTACCTTGTCGGATTTGTTGTCAACCACGATGAGTTCAATTTTCTTGCCGAGCACTTCTTTCTGTTGTTCGTACGCAAGTTTGACACCGTCAAGCTCAAGACCTCCGCCGACTGCGTTGCCGCCCGTAATCGGAAGATAAACACCGATTTTGATTGTGTCTGAATTTGCCGAAGGAGTCGCCGCCGGTTTCAGCGCAAACCATGCGGCTGCGATTACTGCGATTGCTGCGATTGCGATAATTACTTTCTTGTTCATTTGTAGCCCTCCCGTTATATTGTACTGCCGAAACAGTCCTGTTGCGAAATGCCACTATATTATACAGGAAAACAGCCTTTTGTGTACAGTTTTGCCGATTTCCAAACAGAAATTTTTCGTGTTTGGCTATTTATTGCCCAAATATCTTTTGAATTTGTCATACACAGTTTTTCTGTGTCCTGTTTCCAATACAAATATTATAAGCGTTTTGTCTTCGATTTTGACAATAAGCCTGTAATCTTCTGCGACAACATACCGCCGGTAACCTTTCAATGAGCCTTGAAGCGCTTTTCCCTGCCGCCGCGGATTATCAGTGTTCTGCAAATTCACAAAAATCCAATGTCTTAAGACTCTCGCAACCTGCAAATCAAGTTTTTTTATTGCCTTTTCTGCGTGCGGTTTAACCTCAACTCTGAAGCCCAACGATTACAACCCCATTTCGGCAAAGACCTGTTCAACAGGCTTCGTCGGCAAGTCTTTTTCTTTTTCCCACAACGCGTCAAGCTCTTCTTCCGTAATTTCAACCTCATCCTCAATTTTCTCAAAAACCGCTTCTTTGATAAATCTTGAAACACTCTGCCCTTTTGACGCTGCAAAGGTTTTGAGCAATATCAAATCTTCATCGTCTATTCTCAATGATACCGCTGCCATTTGCGCCACTCTCCTTTTCTATTGTTATACAAGTATATCATCTTATGCTTTACTTGTATAGCAGGTTTAAGCCGCTGAAATACAAACTGTCCGCGGCACAAGCAGGCTGCAGCCAGCCGCCTGCTCACTCATATTCCTATTCCTTATGCAGCGCGCTTGGCGGAAGCTCCACAACCTCTCCCGAGTCTTCGCCGAATTCTGCGTCAAACATTTCTTCCTCCTCTGCCCTTGCCGCCTCTGCCTTCTCACGCGGCGAAGTTCTGAACGTGAAAGTGCGGACAAAGCCGCCCTGTCCCGTAAACAGGCGGGAAATCAGCGAAACTAAAAAAAGTATCGCAAGCAGCGCCGCGAAGAACAGGATTCCCATGCCGATAATCGGAAGCAGCAGCCATGCGAATACGCTTCCGGCAACTATCCAGAGAATTAACCGAATTAACGTCATTTCTCAGCGCCCCGTTTCTTTGCCGCGTTCTTTGTCTTTGGCTTCGCTTTTCTTGACGAAGCTTTGTCAGCCGGTTTCTGTTTTGTTTTCCTTTTGTGCAGTTCAGCTTCGTAGAACGGGCGTTTTTCGTTTTTTTCCGCCTTTGCCTGAGGCTTTGCGATTCGCACCGCCGTTCTTCTGCCTCTGTTTTCTGATTTTCCGTAACCCGTTTTATCCCCCGCAAAATCATCCTCAACCGGCAGCTGCTTTTTGTAGCTCGGTCTTTCTTCTTTCAGTTTGCCGCTGCGGTAACGCTCCTTTTCAGGCAGCAGCTTCTTGCGCGGCACTCTCTTTTCCTGTTTGCCGTCAGAATCTTTGGCGGCTTTTCTGCCGCCGCTTCCGGCAGCGCTTTTCAGCGTTTCATTTGTTCCTGCGCCCTGCGAAACACGCCGGTTTCTGCCCGTAACAGGCGGCGTGCCGTCAGCAGTCTGCTTCGGTCTTCTTCCGTCCTTTTTCGTCACTGAATGCGGACGCGGCTCAAGCGCGACAGCCGTGCCTTCCGCGTCTTTTCTGCGCAACTGTCCGCAAGCTGCGTCAATATCCGCGCCCTGCTCCCTGCGAAGCTCATTCTCAAAGCCGGCAGTGTCAAGCACCTTCTTGAACTTCAAAATATCTTTCGCTTCAGGCATGTCATAGCGTTCATCAACGGCATTAAACGGAATTAGGTTAATAAACACGTGAATGCCCTTCAGGAAGCGGACAAGCGCTCTTGCGTGTTCAACGCTGTCGTTGACACCTCCGAAAAGCGTATATTCTATTGAAACGCGGTCGCCGGTCTTCTCCTGATAATCCTTGATTGCCTCACGCAGCTCCGCAAGCGGGAAACGTTCGTTGACAGGCATAAGACGGCTGCGAAGCTCGTCGTCAACCGCATGGAGAGAAACCGCCAGACGTGTTCCAAGCCCCTCGTCGGCAAGCGCCTGAATACCGGGAATTATGCCGCTGGTGGAAATTGTGATGCGACGGATACCGATATTGCGAAGCTTCTCGTCATTGAGCATACGGACAGACTTGAACACCTCGTCTTTGTTCAGCATAGGCTCGCCCATGCCCATATAGACAATATTGCTGATTTCGCGTCCGAGCTGCGCCTCCATGGCAAGAAACTGACCCGCGATTTCGCCGCTGGAAAGATTGCGGACAAAGCCGGACAGCCCTGTGGCACAGAACGTGCAGCCGAGCGGACAGCCGACCTGCGTTGAAATACACGCCGTAAGACGCGCACCCGATTTCAGCAGAACACTTTCCACAGTGCTGCCGTCGCGCAGCTGCCAGAGAAACTTTCGCGTACCGTCCTTTGAGCGCTGCTCGCGCACAAGCAGAGGCGCACCGAAATCAACCTCCTCAGGCAGCTGTTCGCGCAGCGCCTTTGAGAGATTTGTCATTTCCTCAACGTCAAAAACGTGCTTTTCCCACATCCATTGAAGCAGCTGATCCGCGCGGAACTTCGGCTGACCGAGTTTCTCAAGCAGTTCTGTCCACTCGGTTTTATTCATGTCAAGAGCATAGAGTTTCATGTCACATACCTCGCAAAATGTTTATTACGTCTGCTATTATAGCGTAAAACTCTCCGCGCAACTACGTATTTCACACATAAAACACAACAATCAGCACCTATCGTTTAGCGAACAAGCAGATTGTAGCAAGTAGAAAGTAGGAGGTAGAAGTAGGAAGCAGAAAAAACTACAAACTACCACCTACAAGCGAGGTACGAGCGCCCTACAACCTACAAGCTAAGCGTGCGGTAAGCCGAAATTTGGTGACGGCGAAAATCTTTTCACTTCGTTTCGGCTTAATGCTTATTGCTATGTTCGCTGTGACAAAAATAAAAAAGCACTTCAGCCAAACGCTGAGGTGCTTTTTTTCTAAATACTTATCGCTTTTATCCTGCACTGCTCGCTTTCTTCAGGTCTTTTACGTAGGTGAGTACTTTTTTGCGCGAGGTGAAATCCAGTGTCTGAAACAGCGTCATGGTTTCTATGAGCATAGCTTCGCCTATCCTTACGCGTGTTTCATGTATTTCATCGTCTGTTTTCGTTTCCATGCTTTCGATGATTTCTTCCGCCTGGAACTGTTTCTGTCTTCTGGCTGCCTGGTCCTCGAGCAGTTCCTGAAGTTCGCAGCCGAATACTTGTGAGAGTTTGCAGAGCATCTTAAAGGAGGCAAATTTCCGCCCAGTTTCTATTTCACACATATAGCTGGAGCATATTCCCAGCTGCTTCGCAAGTTCTCCCTGACTCATCTTTTTTGCCAGGCGCATTGTTTTGATTTTGTTTGCCATTTTCTGCCCCCCATAACCTGAATAACATATACGCAGGGCATTCGGATTAATGTCCTTTCGAAACGAAACCGCCGCCGTATGCTGCTGTCCGGCATGTCGAACCCGCACTGTAATGTCCCCTGCTTGCATAATAATATCACCTTTTTTTGTGTATGCAAGCATTTTTTATTGCATTTTAATTTATACTTTTTGTGTTTATTATAAGATTTATATATAGGAATATATACGCAGCAATACGCGGTGATATTATTCTGTCTGGAGAGGAGTGATACTGCATGTGGAAGATACAGCCGGGAATCGGGAATGACTACGTGACGAAAACTTTCAGGCTTCCGCGCGATGTGGCAGAGTCGCTTGAAACCCTTGCATTTCAGAACAATTTATCGTTAAATCAGCTTGTTATCCAGTCTCTCAGATATTCGTTGAACAATTTGGATCTTTCTGACAAACCAATCCCGACAATCGGCAAAAAGTCTGCGGCGGATTAGTGCGCAGCACCCTGACGCAGCACTTAGAAAAAGCGGCTGACGTCAAATTCAGGACTGCGCAAACATTGTGAGCAGCTAAAAACATCTGCCGGCAGAATTTCTGCCGGCAGATGTTTGTGTATCAGACAGTGCTGACTGCTTACTCACTGCTTTAGAACCTTTAATGGCGCACTTAGCACCTTGCACCTTGCACTTAGCACTTAGTTTTAGAACCTTTTCTACTCCCGTGTTTTATACTAACGACTAACGACCAATGACTAACGGCAAGAACGCACTTCGCACTTTGGCGCTGCACGCCGCTTACCGCTTTTTATCCGTCATTCTGCGGAAATCCGCAAGGATTTAGCGCAGAATCCAGTGTCGTTGGTCTTTCTTTTCAATAACGGGCTTCGCCCGTAACGCCGCCGGACATTGCGCAAGCCCTTCGGACTTCGCAGTGAGACGACTCTTTTTGCTTACCTCTTACTTTTTGAAATATTTTCCATATATGTCCGCGGCAAGGATGATGAAGATTGCAACAGGCGCTATTATGCGGCAGATAAACAGCCATACTTTGTACAGTTTGAAGTCATATTTACCGTGGTTTGTGAGTTCTGCTTTTGCGCCTTCGGTCCATACCCAGCCGGCAAAGATTGTGAGGAGTATGCCGCCTATCGGCATTATCAGGTTGTTTGTAACGTAGTCGAAGAAGTCAAGGCAGTCCATGCCGAAGATTTTCGGGAAATGTCCGCCGACGGAAAGGGCTGAGGGTATTCCGAGCAGCGTGATGAGGATTGCCATGACGACTGTTGATTTTTTGCGTTCAAAGCCGAGATGGTCTATACCGAAGGCAACGGCAACTTCAAAGAGCGAAATGCACGAGGTGAGCGCCGCAATGAACAGAAGCAGGAAGAAGCCTGCCGACACGAGCATTCCTGCCGGCATTTGCGCGAATACGCTGGGAAGTGTGATGAAGGTGAGGGCAACTCCGGCGTTCGGCTCTATGCCGAAGGCAAGGGCGCTTGGGAATATCACAAGTCCGGCAAGGAAGGCTACTGAGGTATCAAGCAGCGATATTGTGCATGCCGAACGGGGTATGCTGGTGTCTTCGGTGAAGTAACTGCCGTAAACTATCATTATTCCCATCGCAAGCGAGAGTGAATAGAATGCCTGTCCGATCGCGGCAAGTATGCCTTCCGCGGTGAGTTTCGTAAAGTCGGGGTTAAGGTAGAAGCTGATGCCTTTTGAGGCGCCCGGAAGCGTAACCGCGCGGACAACAAGCATAAGAAGTATGACAAACAGTGTCGGCATAAGAATTTTGCAGCTTGCTTCAACTCCTTTTGCGATGCCTCTATAGACTATTAAGGAGGTAACGAACATTACCGCGAGGAAAAATGCTATGCAGTTGTATGCGTTTGATACGAAGCTGCCGAACAAATCTGCCGCTTTACCCTGCGCCGCGCCCTGCAGAAGGCTGCCGAACACGTCAACTGACGCGCAGAAATAGGCAAGTGTCCAGCCGGCTATGACTGCGTAGTAGGAAAGTATGATAAAGGCAACGATAAAGCCCATCCAGCCGACTATCGACCATTTTTTGCCGCCGAGCTTGAGCAGACTGCCTACGGCATCCGATTTGCCCGCGCGTCCGATAGCCTGTTCTGCCATCATGAGCGAAAGTCCCATTAAGCATACAACGATGAGATATGTTAAAACAAACACCGCACCTCCGTATTTGCCTGTTATGTAGGGGAAGCGCCATATATTTCCAAGGCCTATGGCAGACCCTGCCGCAGCCATAATCATTCCGAATCTGCTGCTCCACTGTTCTCTCTTTTCCGACATGAGTACACGCCCTTTCAGCATCCAAAATAACGAGGGTTCTTTATATCATATTTTTTGTTTCGTGGCAAGTTTAATAATCATACGTTTTTAAGCTGTTTTTGTCAAAAATACTTTATTTTCGTAAGTTAATATTCAATAATATTTTTGTTTATAAGGTTTTTGTCTGTTTTACTAAAGAGGCAAACCTTCCGGCTGTTTTTCTTCAAGTTGTATATAAGTATATAATGCGTAAACAAGGCGGTAAATACAACGATAATGCCGACGTCGCAGATTAAAAAGGGGTTTTCTGTCTTGTCGTTCGATAACGCTTGATTTATCACCCAATTTATCGCCCAATTTTAGCAGGCGATAAACAACATACCTATTAAATGTGCAGCGGCATAAAGGTCGTTTATGGCGAAGTTTAGGCGTTTCGCGGCAATCGATGTTAAAAATGACCGGACTGTGTCCGGTCATTTCTGTTTGTTATTTTGTTATTCGGTTTCGCAGGGCAGGTCAACGCGTGTTATGTCCATCGCTCTGCCTGTTTCGCTGTCGATTTCGATTACCGCGCCCTGAAGTCTGACGTTTGTGTCGCAGACTTCGAATTTGCACGGTGTGCCGTACAGGAATTTCGGCAGTACGGATTCGCAGCTCATGCCGATTATTCCGCCGTGTCCTCCGGTCATTCCCGCGTCTGTGATGTACGCTGTGCCTCCGGCAAATACTTGTTCGTCTGCCGTGAGAACGTGTGTGTGTGTGCCTGCCACTGCTGAAACGCGTCCGTCAAGGTAGTGTCCCAGCGCGTATTTTTCCGACGTGGCTTCGCCGTGAAAATCAACAAACACCGCAGGCACTTCGTTTTTCTCAAGCAGCGCGTCGGCACATCTGAACGGGCAGTCAAGCGGCGGCATGAAGGTTCTGCCGAGCAGGCAGATTACCGCAAGTTTTTCGCCGTTTTTCTCAAATACGGCAAAGCCTCTCCCCGGTGTGCCTTCGGGGTGGTTTGCGGGGCGCAGTATTCTTGTCTCGCTGTCAAGGTACGGTATAAAATCTTTTTTGTCCCATACATGGTTGCCGTTTGTGAGTATATCTATTCCGGCCGCAAAGAGTTCGTTCATGACTTTTTCTGTCAGTCCGAAGCCTCCTGCGGCGTTTTCGCCGTCGGCAATGATGAAATCAAATCCGCCGAACTGTTCGCGCAGTTTCGGTATCGCCTGTCTGCAGGCTTCTCTGCCGGGGCGTCCGTCTATATCGCCGATAAAAAGTATTCTCAACCGGCTCACCTACTTGGCGTAGTCAACCGCCCTTGTTTCACGGACAAGTGTTACTTTGATCTGTCCCGGATAGCGCATTTCTTCTTCTATGCGGCGCGCGATGTCGTAGGCGAGTTTCTGCATTGCTCCGTCATCTGTGACTGACGGCTCAACGGCAACTCTGACTTCGCGGCCTGCCTGAATGGCAAATGCTTTGCCAACGCCTTCGAAGCCTTTGGCGATTTCTTCAAGCTGTTCGAGTCTCTTGACGTAGGCTTCGAGGCTTTCTCTGCGCGCGCCCGGACGTGCGGCGCTGATTGCGTCTGCTGCCGCAACTATTACGGCATAGATTGTCTTTGCTTCTTCTTCCTCGTGGTGCGCCGCTATGGCGTTGACGACAACAGGGTCTTCGCCGTAACGTTTCGCAAGGTTCGCGCCGATTTGCGCGTGCGGACCTTCGATTTTGAAGTCCACTGCTTTGCCGATGTCGTGAAGCAGGCCTGCGCGTGCTGCAAGTACCTGATCAACTCCGAGTTCGGCGGCAAGTATGCCTGAAAGGTGCGCAACTTCAAGGCTGTGGTGCAGGGCATTTTGTCCGTAGCTCGTACGGAAACGAAGCTGTCCGATGATTTCGGCAAGGTTGTCGTTCATGTTTTTGACGCCTACTTCCATAAGTGCGGCGTCGGCGGTTTCGAGTACCTGTTCCTGAACGTCTTTTTCAGCTTTTGCGATGATTTCTTCAATGCGTGTGGGGTGAATGCGCCCGTCGGCAACGAGTCTTTCGAGTGAAACTCTTGCAACTTCGCGGCGCACAGGATCGAAGCTGCTGAGTGTAACAACTTCGGGGCTGTCGTCAACTATGAGGTCAACTCCGGTAAGCGTTTCGAAGGTTCTGATGTTGCGTCCTTCACGACCTATAATGCGTCCCTTCATTTCGTCGGAAGGGATTGCAACTGCCGTTACGACTGCGTCAGATGTAAATTCAACACCGCAGCGCTGGATGGCTGTGGCTATTATGTCCTGTGCTGTTTTATCCGCTTCACGCTTTGCTTTTTCTTCGAGAGCCTTCAGGCGGAGTCCGATATGGTGCTGCGCTTCGTTCTCAACCTGAGCAATCAGCTGTGCCTTAGCTTCTTCTCTTGTAAGCCTTGCAATTTGTTCAAGTTTGTCAACCAGTTCGTTTTCACGGGCTGCGATTCTGTTAGACTTTTCCTGAATCTGTGTTTCGCGGTTTTTGAGTTCGTCTTCTTTGCGACCAACATTTTCAAGTTTTTTGTCAAGGTTTTCTTCTTTTTGGTCAAGACGTTTCTCTGCGCGCTGTATTTCTGCTCTGCGTTCTTTGGTGTCGCGCTCAAATTCCAGACGGAGTCTGTGAACCTCTTCTTTGCCTTCCGCGACAAGTTCGCGTTTTGCCTGTTCCGCTTTGTGTCTGGCGTCAAAAAGCACTTTTTCTGCTTCTGTTCTGGCATCTTTGTATTTTCGTCTTTCTGCTGCGTTACACGCAGCGTACCCAACCAGTGCGCCGACGATAATGCACACCAGTCCGGTTATTGCTGGTATCATTTTTTTCACCTCATTTAATTTTCATGGTTCAGTCTCAACCTGCTCTTGGTCTGTTTGAATCTAGGAATAAAGCACATTAGCTGTGCTGCACGCTGCATATATTGTACTGCCTAATCGCCGTAAATGCAAATCTGTTCTTCGTTTTCGCGCTCGTCAAAGCGTCTGCGCACAGCTTCCAGCAGTCTTGAACAGCTTTTTGCGCCGCTTTTGACAATCTGTGCCGCGTCTTCTCTTGTCTCGCGGATGAGTTTCAGATCTTTTTTCAGGTCGGCAAAGCGAAATTCTGTGAGTCCGTGCTGCACGCTGCCGGAAATTTCTCCGCTTCCGCGCAGCTCAAGGTCTGCTTCCGCTATTTTGAAGCCGTCATCTGTCTCAAGCATTATGCGAAGTCTATCAGGCAGCGGCTCTGTCCGGTTTTCGACAAGCAGCACGCACACTCCGCGTCTGCCGCCTCTGCCTGTTCTGCCTCTGAGCTGGTGAAGCTGCGAAAGTCCAAAGCGTTCCGGCGCTTCTATGACAATAACAGACGCCTGCGGAACGTCTATGCCGACTTCGACAACTGTGGTGCCGGCAAGTATTTTTGTTTCGCCGCTGCGGAATTTTTCGATTTCTTCTTCTTTGTCTTCGGCGCTCATGCCTCCGTAAACAAGTCCCACTCCGAGTTTGCCGAGATGTTTTTTCAGAAACGCGTGGCGTTTTTTGACTGAAACAAGCGACGAGGCTTCGTCTTCTTCAACTCGCGGGCACACCCAGAAAACGCGCCCGCCTCTTGCTGTTTCATCTATGAGAAACTGCAGCAGAACGCCCATGTTTTTTAGGTCTGTCACGCGGGTTTCAATCTTTTTTCTGCCGACAGGCTTGTCTGTCAGCGCGGAGATATCAAGGTCTGCGAAAAGTGTCATCGCAAGGCTTCGCGGAATTGGCGTGGCGGACATCATGAGCAGATGCGGCGCTTTGCCGCGTTTTGCGAGCGCCTTGCGCTGTTCCACTCCGAATCGCTGCTGCTCGTCTATCACAACTGCCGCGAGTTTTTTGAATTTGACTCTGCCGAAAAGCAGCGCCTGTGTTCCCACAACTACGCTGACGTCTCCTTTTTCCGCGCCGGCAAGGATTTTGTTTCGTTCGGAAAGCCGTTGTCCGCCTTTGACAAAGCCTGTCTGAATGCCGAGCGGCGCAAGATATTTCTGCATTTCTGCGTAGAGCTGCGCGGCAAGCACTTCGGTCGGTGCCATAACGGCACACTGCGCTTTCGCATCGCAGCAGGCCGCGGCAAGTCCTACGGCAACCAGTGTTTTGCCGCTTCCGACGTCTCCCTGCAGCAGCCGCGACATCGGTTTGTCGGAGGCTGTGTCGACAAAGATTTCGTCAAGCGCTTTCAGCTGTGAGTTTGTCGGCTCAAAGGAAAGCAACGCGCGAAACGCTTCGTAGATTTTGCCCGGCTTGATTTCAGCCGCTGCCTTGCAGCTTTTGAGCGTCTCTCTGCGAAGCGCAAGCCCTGTCTGAACAACAAGCAGTTCTTCGTAGGCAAACCGTCTGCGCGCTTCGCGCCATTTTTCAGCGCTTTCTGGTCTGTGGAGAGTCGCGATTGCTTCTTTTACCGGCATAAGCGCGCGTTTTTCGCAAAGTCCGGCTGGAATGTTGTCTTCAAACAACGGCAGAGCTTTTTCCAGCACGTCTGACAGCAGTTTCTTGAACCAGCGTGCTTTGAGTCCTTCCGTTGAATGGTAAACGGGAATTATACCTGTGAGAACAGAGGTTTTTGGATTTTTCGTGACCTCAAATTCAGGATTGGACAGTTGCAGACGGTTGTTGTAGCTGACAATGTCACCGCAGAACACCGCCGTGTCGCCTTCGGAAAGCAGATATTCCAGTCCTTTGCGGTTAAACCAGAAAGCGCGTATTTCACCGCTTTGGTCTTGCAAAACAGCCGTAACCATATCCATTTTTTTGCCTGATATGCGACGGCGTTTGATTTCCGAAACGTAAGCAAAGACCACAGCTTTAACGCCGGCTTCAAGCTCTGCGATTCTTGCGACGTTCCTGTGGTCTTCGTATTTTCGCGGGAAAAAGTTTATCAGTTCCTCAACGGTGCGTATGCCAAGTTTCTCCAGCAGCCGGAAACGTTTGTCTCCGACACCGGGGAGTGTGTCAAGCCGCGCCGAGAGAAAATTTTCTGCCATATTTCCGTCAGCCGTGTTTGTCACCTAATCGTCAAGGCTGTCCGCCTTTGCGTAGCGGATTTCTTTGCGAAGTCTCGTCGGGTCGGCGTCATCGCCGAACAGATTTGACTGGTTTTCGTCTGCGAAAGAGGTCTGCTCCGCCGCGGCAAGCTGCTCGTCTGACAGTTCTTCTTCGCTCTTTTCGGCAGGCGCTTCTTCTGTGTCTGCTTTTATCAGCTCTTCTGAGTCAAACAGTCTGAACTCATCATCATTTTGTTCCTGCTCCTCCTGCGGTTCTTCAGCCGCAGGCTCTTCCTCATCTTCTCCGGCAGGGCTGAACTGTTTGTATTCAAAGCGGAGTTCTTGCGCAGAGCTTATTTCTTTCGCGGCGGTTTCAGCCGGCTGTTCTGTTTCTTCGGCAGTTTCAGCAGTATCGGCAGGCTCAACAGTTTCTTCAGCTTCTTCAGCCGCAATTTCCGGCTCTTCAACAAGCGCTTCTTTGGCTTCCTCTTCAACCGCTTCTTCCGGATCTTCGTCAGCCGTTTCTTCAACGGCAGAATCCTGCGTTTCAGCCGTTCTCTCCTGCGTATTGCTCACGATTATTTCTTCCGCTTCTGCCGCTGTTTCCGAAATATTCGCGGCGTTGCAGAGAATATCGTCGAAGCGTGCGATAAGCGCTCTTGCTTCCGTCATGTAGCGGTTGCGCACCTCTTTAATCCTTGCCAGTTCGTCGCACAGCTCGCGCTTTTCGTCAAAAGCGCCGCTGCGTATGCTCTCTGCCTTTGCCTCAGCTTCGGCAATGATTTTGTCCGCTTCCTGTTGTGCGGCGGCAATCTTTTCGTCGGCGCTTTTCTGCGCCATGAGAAGAGTGTCGTGCATTACGGCGCGCAGCTTGTCAAACTCGTCAAGTTTGTCCCTGTTTTTGATAAGCTCCTGCTCAAGCCGGTTTGTTCTTTCGCCATATTTCTGCAGCGCGTCAAGCACATCGTCAAGGAAACGGTCAACCTCGTTTGTGTCATACCCCCGCATTGCCTTTCTGAACGATATTCTCATAACGTCCTGTACCGTAAGCAGATTGTTCATGTAAAATCACCCTTCCAAATTTTTTCTGTATTAGAAACAAATATGAAATAAATATATGCTGCGCTCGCCGTGCTCGCTCAGTCGTCAGTCGTTTGTCGTCAGCCAAAACCTTAACGCTCGCTTCACTCGCAACAGACGATAAAAATCTTGTCTTTCTGCGGAAGCCGAAAGGCTTAACGCAGAATCCAGTGTCGTTAACAGCGCTCGCCGTGCTCGCTCAGCTTGCAGGTTATAGATTTTTCCAACCAACGACCAACGACTCTTTTACTCCCGTATTTTACACACCGTCTTTCATACGCTTGTGTTCTGCCCTTTTACAAGCTCACAACGTCTCTTTTACCTTCTTTTTTTGCAGTCTCTGCTATCGCCTTAAGATACTCAACCTCAACAGGCGACATAGTTTCTGCCTGATACATGCGGTACTCTGTTTCAGCTTTATCAAGTGCCTGTTTTGTACTGACAGTGCCAGCGTTGTCAAGCAGCTTTCTGCCGCCGGAAGACAGCACGGCATCAAACTGTGCAATGTAATCTCTCATATACATTGGCTTATGCTCTATAGCATTTACCATGCTGTGTGGTAGTTGCAAATTTTGCAACTACCTTATTTTCGCTAAGTTCACCATCAGCAAAAATATTCTTAATATGCCTTGATACAGTTGACTTATCTCTGTCAAAAAGCCGAGCCATCTGCACAAGCGACAGCCACACCGTGTCATTGTCAAACTTCGCGCTAACCTTTGTTAATCCATCTTCAGCAACATAAATCAGCAAATCGGACTCGCTCATAACAACACCCTATTAACCTTTAATTTTCTATAACATTGTTTTACTATAAACTACACCACAAAATATCATTTGACAGATGGCTTTTAGTTTACGCCGTACTAATTAATTATGCAGCGGACTGACATTTCTTCATCACACATCTTCTCTGTCTTTATAGTCTCTTGTTCTGTACTCCCGTATCTTATACACCCCTGTTTCATACAGAAGACCAACGACCAACAACCTCTATACTTCCTGCACGTTAATATTCCCTCTCACCGAATATTGCCGTGCCTACACGGACAAGCGTGCTGCCTTCTTCTATCGCGTACCGAAAATCGCCGCTCATTCCCATGGAGAGCTCCGGCAGGGCAAGCCCGCTCTGCTGTTTCAGTCTGTCGCGCAGTGTGCGGAGTCCGGAAAATGCTTCGCGTACAGTTTTTTCGTCACCGTCAAGCGGCGCCATCGTCATAAGCCCCAAAACGGCAAGCCGCGGACAGCGCTTCATGATATCTTCAAGCAGTTTCGGCGCGTCTTTTTCGTCTGCGCCGCTTTTGCTTGCCTCGTGCGACATATTTATTTCAAGATAGACCGGAAAATCTCTGCCGCTTTCTTCAAGTATTCTGTTAAGCAGCAACGCAAGCTCAACGCTGTCCACCGATTCTATCAGGTCAAAGGTTTCAAGCGCGCGTCTTGCCTTGTTTTTCTGCAGCTGACCGATTAAATGCCACGGCGTTTCAAACGGATTTTCCCGCCACAGCCTGCGCTTTTCCGCACCCTCCTGAACACGGTTTTCACCAAGTAAATCCACAAACGGCGCTGCCGCTTTCATGGCTTCAAACGGGTGGAATTTCGACACTCCCATCAGCTTGATTTCCTCCGCGCCGCGGCAGGATTTTTCCGCCGCCGCCTCTATTTTTGCGCGAACAGCGGCTATGTTTTCTTTAATGTTTACCAAATCTGGATTCTTCCTTCCTTGCTGTTTTCCGCATCTTCAACAACGGCATCTCCGGCACTTATACCTTCTGTGACGAGAAACTTGTCGCCGACAACATTTTCGCCCTTGACTGCCCGAAATACAACACGCGTTCCGCGCACAAGATATACGCCCTGTCTGCCGTGGCGTTCGATGACTGCCGAGCGAGGCACAAACGCGCCCTCTGCGTGTCCGCTTTCTATCGTTATTTTGCCGCCGCGGTCTGAGACCGCGTTCAGGTCAAACCATGGGAGCAGCACAAGAAACTTAACCTTGTCACCCGTTTTGACCGATATACTGACCTCGGCAGCGGTCGGAGTGTCCTCCGCGTCCATCATGAATTTCAGTTTTTTGTCATTAAGCTGCTTTGCCACAACGGAATCCGCATTCGCAAGCCCTATTATTCGCAGAGTCTGCGGCTGAGGAATCAGCTTGCCTATCGGCGCGTTTTCGGCAACAGTATCGCCGTTTGCGTGCATTGTCACAGGCTTAGTCTTCGGCAGCGCGTCTTTTAGCTCTGTCCATATCAGAGAATAGCGCCAGTTATTTTCCTGACCGTCTGTTCCCGCGATAAAATAACCCTGCTGGAACGCGCGTATATACTTTTCGGCGCCGTTTTCCGTGACAATCTTGGCAACAGCCTGACCGCTGCTCACACGAACGGGTCCAACTCCCTGCGGATAATAAACCTTTCCGGCAGCGGGAGCCTTGAGCACCGTTTCTTCCCAAAGATAAACGCCGTCTGCCGTTTCAGTCTGTCTGTTCATTCCGGGCGACGCCCAAGCTATGTCAGGATGCTGGTTTTCATAGCTGCTGAAATACAGCTTGAACGCGCCGACCCATGCCATAACTATCAAAACTACCGCGAGCCAGTAGGTAAAACTTCTTCCTCTGTCAGCTTCCTCAGTGTCATATTTTCGAACCATCTGCTGCTCCTTTGCGGTTTTGCCTCTCCGCGTAATCTGCCTGCGGATACTTCTGTCTAATTATAATCCATAAAAGACAAAACACAGCAGCAAATACATAGTATAATATAAACATGATAAAACTTGTACTGTTTGATTTTGACATGACACTCGTTGACAGCAGTTACGCAATAGCGCACTGCACAAATCTGCTTGCTGAGCATTTCGGGCTCAGAAAACTGTCGCGCGAAGAAACGCTGACCATAATCGGCATACACATAGAAAAAGCCTGGGAAAACGTCTGGGGAAACTTCCGGCAGGAATGGCTGGATTATTACAGAGAAAATTTCAGCGTCAAAGAAGACTCTCTTATACGCGTTTTCGACAGCACCATTCCGACACTCGAAAAACTCAAAAGCATGGGGATCAAAACAGGCGTAGCTTCCAACAGACACTACGCGCCGCGCCCGATAAAGGCGCTCGGACTTGAAAAATATCTGGACAGCATTGCCGGCATTAAAGATGTAGAGTGCCCCAAGCCTGCGCCCGACATGATTCTTCTGTCGCTTGCGCAGCTTCAGATCGCAAAAGAAAACGCCGTTTACGCCGGAGACACGGCAACAGACATGAAAACGGCGAAAGCCGCCGGAGTTCGCGCAATAGGAATGACAACAGGCAATTTTACGCGTGATCAGCTGCTTGAAGCCGGCGCAGACCATGTTTGCGGCAATCTTTCGGAAATACCGGACATCGTCGCGGCAGGTTAAGCCGCAGAACGGAGTGATACCATGTTTCTGACCAAAGAATTCAAATTTGACGCGGCACACAATCTCGTCAACTACCACGGAAAATGCGAAAAACTGCACGGGCACACCTACCGTCTGGCAGTAACGCTGCAGGGTACGCCTGACACCGAAGATATGGTGACAGACTTTGCCGAAGTGAAACGTACGGTAAAAGAGCTCGTGCTTGCAAGACTCGACCACGCATACATAAACGACATACTCAAGCAGCCGACAGCAGAAAACATTGCGCTCTGGATATTCAGAACTCTGGACAAACCGCTTGAAAAAACAAATTGCAGACTGTTCGAAATCAAAGTGTGGGAAACAGAAACCTCATACATTGCCTGCAGGAGAGAAGACCTGAAATGAGAGACGTACAAAGCGAACGCGACGCAAGAAACATCGCGATAGACAAAGTTGGAGTCAGCGGCATTTCCTGGCCGGTGACAGTCATGGACAGAGAACACGGCACACAGGAAACCGTTGCCGAAGTTTCACTTTCCGTTATGCTGCCGCGCGACTACCGCGGGACACACATGAGCCGTTTTATCGAACTGCTTGCCGCACAGGAAAAAAACATCACCCTGCACAATATGCGCGCGCTGCTTGCCGCGCTCAAAGAAAAACTCAGCGCAGACGAGGCGCACGCAGTATTTGATTTTCCCTATTTCATAACAAAAACAGCGCCCGTAAGCGGCTCAAAAGGACGCGTGCGCTACGACGCAACAGTAGAAACCTCGCTTCGCGGCGACAATTTTGACATAGCGACAACACTTATCGCGCCTATTCAGACACTCTGCCCCTGCTCAAAAGAAATATCAGAATACGGCGCGCACAACCAGCGCGCGCACGCCAAAATATCAGTCCGCATGGAAGGACTGCTCTGGCTGGAAGAACTTGCCGAAATGGCAGACGAATGTGCCTCAGCACCCGTTTATTCCCTGCTCAAACGGGAAGACGAGAAATTTGTCACCGAACACGCCTACACAACCCCCCGCTTCGTCGAAGACTTCGTGCGCGAAACAGCGCTGCGCCTTCAGGCAGACAGCCGCGTAAAATGGTTCCGCGTAGAAGTCACAAGCCACGAAAGCATCCACAATCACGATGCCTTCGCCGCAATCGAAAGAACAAAATAAAAAACGGTAAATACCGCTGAAACGAAACCCGGCAAAACTGTTACAATTCAACATCTGCGGCAATTCCGGTCTAAGCGGAATATGCCATTACATATTCCGCGCTGCGGTACAGTAAATTCATTGGAAAAAGTGTTAAATCATCTTCATACTTTAGATTTTTGCATCTAGATACAATTTTCTAAAGTAACAAGACCGCCCCAATCTGTAACACGCAGAATGAAATATTTGCAACTCCGCGCTTAGTTCGTAAATATTATATTCTTATATTCTGCGACACAAAATTGAGAATTTTCCAAAATTGTGTCGCAGCAAATCAGACCAAATCAGACCAGCTCATAACAACACCCTATTAACCTTTAATTTCCAAAAACATTATTTTACTATAAACTGCACCGTAAAATATCATTTGCCAAATGACATTTTTATTTTTCGTAGTGCTAAATTAGTTATGCCGCAGGCTGACAACCCATTGACACGCACAAGGCATTTTTTCTCGAAATTCTATACTGAAACAATTTTTTTCCGGTTTTTTCAAAAACAGGTTGCCATTTTGACAAGAAAAATCGTTTTTGTATATGTAGGGGCAAGAAACAAATTTTATATGCCTTGCTTGCGGGCGAACTCCCGAACGTTCGGAGACTTGCGGAAGTCTTATACTGACAATATC
>JAZRZG010000041.1:0-1291 GCA_045601305.1 Synergistaceae bacterium | reverse complement strand
GTTGCCTCTGACAGCGACATAATGAAAAGCACGTCGTCGTAATCCTCTTTGAATACATCTTTCATATTGTGTTTTACTATATAGTTGAATTTGTCATCAACCTCTTGCCACGACATCTGAGGACCGTCGTAGTTCCTCATCTGCGTTTCATAAGCGTTGACCCTTTTGCGGAAATCGGAAGTCGGGTAGTCCGGCTCATCTCTGTCGTTGCTGAAGGGAATTCTGTCAAGATAATCTGTTACAGTAATATAGCCGTACGTGCTGTCCTTTTTGTACACGCGCCAGTTGAACCCCGCAAAGGTCATTCTGTCGCCAACCATGTCGTTTCTGTCCGATTTGTAAACACCGTAGGCAAATGCAGGAGCAACCGAAGTAAAGAGATAAACTGTGAGAATTAAAACCGAGCAGATTCTTCCAAATTTGTTACGCATACCAAGCACCTCCGTATTTTTTTACTACACATTATTATTATAGCATTTTTGCAGAAAAACACACTGCTTTTCTTTGTGCTTTTTAGGTGTTTCTGCCGATTTTTCATTGCGTATTTTCATGGATTTTCGCCTCGCTTTCCGGCGCAAAAAAACGGCGCGGGATTTCGCGCCGTTTTTTTGTACCGCCTGCAACTGTTTTCTATTTGTTTTTTCTGAAATCGGGGAACAATCCGTCCGTGTAGAGCTGTTTGTTTGTTTTGGAAAGCGCTGACGCTACGCGGAACGCTGCAAGGTCGTCGTAGGTATTGCCGACGACCTGAACGCCGACAGGAACGTTTTTCGCGGAGAGGCAGACCGGAACGTTGACGACAGGATAGCGGCTGAGAAGATTCCACAGCGGCGTAAGGCAGATATCTATACCTTTGTGCTGTGTACCGTTAATATCCGCAAGCTTGACCGGAGACGCTACAAAATCCGCAGGAACTTTCGGCGTCGCAAGGCTGGGCATAACCAGCACCATACAGCCTTTGGCAAATACTTTTTCCTGAATTTCCGCGTGCAGTTTCAGAAGCAGACGACCGGCTTCAATGAGCTTTTTCGGACCAAAATCTTTCGCGCCGTTAAAGAATACGCCGCAATAGCTGCACAGCTTATCTTCGTGTCCTTCTGCCAAGTCAAACAGCTCGTACATTTCCGTCGACATCAGACCCTGAATGTAGGTTTTTCCAAATTTTTCCGCGCTCCAGTCAAGGTCGATGACGACAACTTTTGCTCCGGCTTTTTTCAGCAGTTCCGCGGTTTTGTCCATTGCGGCGTTGATTTCTTTGTCGCAGCCTCCGCTCAGCCAGTTTCTGAAATAA
>JAZRZG010000040.1:0-3268 GCA_045601305.1 Synergistaceae bacterium | reverse complement strand
AACAGCCGTGAAAACATCGTTGACCAAAGTCAATCTCAGAACACTTGAGAACATGGTTGGCAAAGAACGCGACACAGCGTTGTACAACGCAATAAAAGAACGGTTAAAACAGTTTAATGACAAGCCCGAAAAAGCCTTTGCGGAGCCGTTGATAAAGCCGTCCAAAAACGGAAACGGTTCTGTCGTCCGCTCAATAAATATATTATCGTCGGGAACGGCAGGGGTGAAAATAAACAAGGGACTTGCGGCAAACGGCGGAATGGTGAGAGTTGACGTGTACGAAAAAGGGGGAAAATACTACCTCATACCGTACTATGTAGCGGATATAGCGAACAGAACGGTGAAAAACAGGGCGATAGTAGCAAACAAACCGCAGAACGAATGGACTTTAATTGACGGCAGCTATAATTTCAGATTTGCTTTGTACAGCAACGACCTTGTAAAAGTAGTAACAAAATCGGGAGAAGAAATTTTTGGGTATTACTGTGGGACAAATATTCATACAGCCTCAATTTTAGTGATAGCACACGACAAATCATGGGTTAAAGAAGGGATAGGAGTAAAAACGGCGGCAGAATTTGAGAAATACCAAGTTGACCTGTTCGGGAATTACTACAAAGTGAAAAGGGCTGCTAAATGAGTTGGCACAATATAATCATTACAAAGCCGACGAAACTTTCTCTCCGAAATTCACGGATGGTGATTGAACAGGAAGAAAAAATTGAAATACCGCTTGAAGATATTTCGTCGGTTGTTGTAGAAACAAGAGAAGCAGTTATTACGTCTGCATTGTTAAGCCGGGTTGCCCAAGAGGCAATACCGGTTTTCTTTTGCGATGCTGTGCATCTGCCTGCCGGTGTCTGTCTGCCGTTTCAGCAGCACAGCAGATGCTTGAAAGTCCTTAATGCACAACTTGAACAGACAGAACCCTTCAAGAAAAACTGCTGGAAACTGATTGTGCAGCGAAAGATAAAAAATCAGGCAAAATGCCTTGAATTGCTAAAACTTGACGGTGCTGACGAATTGTATGCACTGGCGGCAGAAGTAAAAAGCGGAGATACAACAAACAGGGAAAGCGCAGCCGCGCAGATATATTTTAACAACCTTATGCCGTCTGCCACGCGCAGAACAGAAGATATAACAAATGCCGCGTTAAACTACGGCTATGCAATAATCAGAGGCGCAGTTGCGCGAAGTCTCACCGCCTATGGTTTCGTATGTGCGCTGGGTATTCATCACAAAAACGAACTCAACGCATTTAACCTTGCAGACGATTTCATTGAACCATTTCGTCCTGTCGTAGATTTATGGACTGGTAAAAATATCTGTTCTGTCAGCGAGTTTTCTGTTAAAGAGAAGTCTGCCTTGGTGTCATTGCTGAATAAAGACATTGTAATTGACGCAAAAAGGCAGAATATATACAGGACAATAGAGATTACAGCCGCTTCTTACGTATCTGCGGTAAAAAACGGTGATGCACAGCTGCTGAAACTTCCGGAACTGATTGATTTTGCGAAGTAAAATGCCTTCCGGTGAAAGACGATACAGATTTATGCGGCTGCTTGTTTTATTTGACCTTCCGGTAGTAACAAAAACAGACAGAAAAGTATATGCTCAGTTTAGGAAATTTCTGATAAATGACGGTTATGATATGCTGCAGTTTTCTGTTTATTGCAGAATGGTAAACGGTGAAGATGCGGTAAATAAGCATTTGAACAGATTAAAATTAAATCTGCCTGCAAAAGGGCACGTGCGTTTTCTGCAAATTACCGACAAACAATACGGCGCCATGAAAGTATTGGTCGGCGAGAGAACATACCGCGAAAAATACGTTGACGTTGCACAAACACTGCTTTTCTAAACAGGATTTTCAGAAACAAAAAGCTCTCGGAGACAGTCTCTGAGAGCTTTTTTGCGCTATGTAGTATAGCATGTCGGAGTGTGGCAGGGAACTATAACCGGAAAACAACTTGGGGAAGCTCCGCTTCAAGTATAGCATGTCGGAGTGTGGCAGGGAACTATAACTCGCCTGCCTGTATGGAAAAGTTGCTTTTGAGTATAGCATGTCGGAGTGTGGCAGGGAACTATAACTAGTGCTATATACATACCGTCTAACGCTGCAGTATAGCATGTCGGAGTGTGGCAGGGAACTATAACAGATGATACTTTATTTTTGATTATAGATATAGTATAGCATGTCGGAGTGTGGCAGGGAACTATAACTTGAGAAAGGAAAGAGAGAATATGAGCGTGAGTATAGCATGTCGGAGTGTGGCAGGGAACTATAACCCCGGTCTTATGGACCATTTTTAATGTTCTAGTATAGCATGTCGGAGTGTGGCAGGGAACTATAACTTCTTCCTTTCTTATCTGTTGCGCTCTT
This sequence comes from Synergistaceae bacterium, assembly GCA_045601305.1. Taxonomy (GTDB): domain Bacteria; phylum Synergistota; class Synergistia; order Synergistales; family Synergistaceae; genus Equadaptatus. The sequence goes on along the minus strand of JAZRZG010000040.1, from coordinate 885 downwards.
CGAGTATAGCATGTCGGAGTGTGGCAGGGAACTATAACATTTTGAAACCAAATTGTTTTTCAGCCATTAGTATAGCATGTCGGAGTGTGGCAGGGAACTATAACTCGTCCCTGCTTTGTGTTGTGTCTGCTCCTAGTATAGCATGTCGGAGTGTGGCAGGGAACTATAACTGGCCGGTTTCTGCGCTCTCTTGGCGGTCTAGTATAGCATGTCGGAGTGTGGCAGGGAACTATAACTGCCATCAAGCGCAGTTGATTACTGATTAAGTATAGCATGTCGGAGTGTGGCAGGGAACTATAACCGACTTACAAAAGCACTGTCATATCGTGCAAGTATAGCATGTCGGAGTGTGGCAGGGAACTATAACATGAGGTCTTGCCTGGTGATACCTTTACGAGTATAGCATGTCGGAGTGTGGCAGGGAACTATAACTGTGGTAATCGCTGCGCGCGCTTGTGTCTTAGTATAGCATGTCGGAGTGTGGCAGGGAACTATAACCTCAACTATGATACAAAAGCAAAGCACGAAGTATAGCATGTCGGAGTGTGGCAGGGAACTATAACAACGGTGGTAGTGGTGCTTCTGCTCCGTCAAGTATAGCATGTCGGAGTGTGGCAGGGAACTATAACTTAAATGTGCAAGACCTATGCCTATATATGAGTATAGCATGTCGGAGTGTGGCAGGGAACTATAACAATAACGTGCCACATAAGCGCAGACTTCAAAGTATAGCATGTCGGAGTGTGGCAGGGAACTATAACTAAGATTTCGCAGTCATGGAAAAGGAGGTGAGTATAGCATGTCGGAGTGTGGCAGGGAACTATAACCGCGGCAAAGAGCTTCCCGAAATACTGAAAAGTATAGCATGTCGGAGTGTGGCAGGGA
>JAZRZG010000039.1:0-1037 GCA_045601305.1 Synergistaceae bacterium | reverse complement strand
GTCTCGTCCGGCAAGGATGCAATGCTGCATTCGCTCTCCGCGCAGGTCAGCTACTACAGCGATCTGATACAGAACCATCCCGGCTGATCTGCCCGTTATTTTTTGACAACCACATCAAGGTTTCCTCTAAAATTGTAAATACTACAACCAAGGAGGAAACGGCATGGAACAACAGATTTACGGATATGTTCGCGTATCTACGAAGGAACAGAACGAGGATCGCCAGCTCATCGCCATGCGAGAGTTCGGCGTGCCGGAGAAAAACATTCTGATTGAGAAACAGTCAGGAAAAGATTTTGACCGCCCAAAATATCAAAGGATTCTGAAAAAGTTAAAACCGGGCGACACCCTTGTTATCAAGAGCATCGACCGGCTGGGGCGCAATTACGATGAAATTCTGGAGCAATGGCGTATCATCACGAAGAAAAAGGAAGCCGCTATCGTGGTGCTGGATATGCCCTTGCTGGATACGCGGCAGGGACGCGACTTGACCGGCACGCTGATCGCGGACATCGTTTTGCAGCTTCTCAGCTACGTGGCACAGACGGAACGGGAGTTCATCCGTCAGCGTCAGGCGGAGGGGATCGCTGCGGCAAAAGCGCGGGGCGTGAGGTTCGGGCGCAGTCCGATGGAGGTGCCGGAAAAGTTTAACGCCGTCTTTACACGGTGGCAAAACGGCGAGATTTCGGCGCGAAAAGCGGCGCTGGAGCTGTCTGTTTCCAACCACACCTTCGCAAAATGGGCGTCAAAAAGCGAAAAATAGCGCAAACTGGAAAAATAGTAAGGTATTGCACTCGGGCACCAAAGTAAGGTATTGTGCCCGCAAAGGATTGACATTTCTGTGGGGGTTTACTATAATTCAATATGTATAAGTTGCTGGTTTTTCACAATCAGATTTCCTCTTTTATGGGTATTATACCTTACTTTGGTACCCGAGTGCAATACCTTACTATTTTTCCAGTTTGCGCTATTTTTCGCTTTTTGACGCCCATTTTGCGAAGGTGTGGTTGGAAACAGACAGCTCCTGCGCCGCTTTT
>JAZRZG010000038.1:0-15376 GCA_045601305.1 Synergistaceae bacterium | reverse complement strand
AGTAAATGCAACAGTTTCAAAGTAAACGCAATAGAGTTGCAATAAGTTTGAAGGTAAAAACTGAATTGAAGTTTGTTCAGAGACAATTTTGTGGAAAAGCAAAACAATGAAACAAAAAAGCCTGTCAAAAGCGGGTTTTTTTGTATTACATAACAGATATTGCAGGCATTTAAGCTATAAGAAAGCATAACAAACAATGCCCTGAACCAAGCGGCAATCGGTTAGTTTCAGAGTAAACGCAACAGATAAAAGAGTAGCAAAAACTAAACTGTTTTTTCAACAAAGGCGGTTTCCAAATAATACTGTTATAGGAAGCACCGTCTTGTCAGAGTAAATGCAACAGTTCAAGTTTCCGCATTATAAACAGTATCAGTATAGCACAAAATAATTGGTTCTTAGTATATTATAAACTTAAAACCGTATGGCACGGGAAGCGTACCATATATGGTAGTGTAGAACATTTTATGTTGGAATGATGATGAGTAGGCAGGATAATATAATTGCCGGTGGGACAATGTTATATTGTCTCGCTAAAGCTACTGTTGCTTCAAGCTTGAGAAGAGCTATTTCCTTTCAAAGTAAATGCAACAATTTGTCCCGTCAGACTAAATGCAACACCTGACTCGCCAAGGGGTTGCATTTACTTTGAAAAGTGACCTGCGGGCGACTGCGGCATTAATTCATATAAAAACGCTTGCATTTATTTTATATTGGTATATAATATTCATGCTGTTTCAGGGGCAAGTGCTGAAAGAGCGGGTTGTCCCGCTCTTTCTTTTGTTAAAGGGGGCATTGGTGTGGACAACGGAAAACTTGACGAAATTTATGCCGAGATGAGGCGCTGTATTGAACTTGAGGGTTATAACTGCGCCGGTTTTGAACTTGTTTCGGAAAGCGGTATGAATATCCTCCGTGCGTATATTGATATGCCAGGAGGGGTTGACTTGCAGGACTGTGAAACTGTGGCAAGGGTTGTGACTGAATATCTTGACACGGTTGAGAGCGCTCTGCCTGACCGTTATTATCTTGAGGTCAGTTCTCTCGGTCTTGAACGTCCGCTTTTCTGTCTGCAGGATTATGAAGCGCAGCTTGGAAAGCTGATTGCCGTTAGTCTCAAGAACGGAAAGAAACTGGAGGTTACACTCTCGGAGGTTTTCGGCGAGGATATTATCGTTATCGACAAGTCAGGCGAGAAGCGTACGATTGCTTTTGAGGACATCAGAAAAGCAAATCTTGTTTACGTAGAGGAAACGGGGCAGAAAAAGACGTTCAAAAAAACGGGAAAGAAGAAAAAATAGGAGTATAGGGAAATAGGCGGACAGAGGCATAGTTTAAGATGTCGCTGACGCTGACGGATTATAAATATTTGCGAAGTATGCCTTTGGCTGTATGTCTGTACGCCTGCTCCCTGTACATCTGCAATTTTTTTAATTGTAATAGTTTTTCAAAATACATTAAGGGGTGGTAGAAAAATGATTTTAGTGGAAAATTTTGGCAACTTAATCCACACAATCGCTGAGGAGAAGAATTTGTCGGAGGAGATTATTGTCGCGAGCTTGCAGTCTGCAATGAGCTCAGCTTACAAAAAATCTAATCCGGCAAATCAGAACAAGAATGTTGAGGCAAGAATTGCTGCCGACGGCGACCTTACGATTGAGGAAATCCGCACGGTTGTCGAGGAGGTCAAAAATCCTGACGCAGAGCTTACGCTTGACGAGGCAAAAGACGAGGGTTACACAGACTTGGAGGTTGGCGACGAAATCAGAAAAGAGGTTAAGGTTTCTCTCAGCAAATTTGGCCGCATTGCTGCCCAGACAGCGCGTCAGGTTATCATTCAACGGCTGAAAGATGCGGAACGTCAGTATATTTACGAGCAGTACGCGGACAAAATCGGAAATGTCATCGTCGGCACGATTTTTAAGGTTGAGGGCGAGCAGGTGCTTATCAATCTTAACGAAAAATCTGAAGCGGTGCTCCCGAAGGATGAAAAGATTAACGGCGAAAGCTATGCTGTTGGTACAAGAATGAAATTCTTTGTTCTTGATGTTCGTCAGACAACGAAGGGACCTCGTATTGTTGTTTCAAGAACTCACCCTGGTCTTCTTCGCAAACTTATTGAAGTCGAAGTTCCGGAAATTCAGGACGGCACTGTTGAAATCCGCAGCATTGTCCGTGAAGCAGGACTTCGCGCAAAGGTTGCCGTTCAAAGCCTTGATCCCAACGTCGAGCCTCTTGGCGCATGTGTGGGCAAGCAGGGTATGCGTATTAAGTCTCTCAGTAACGAGTTGAACGGCGAAAGAATTGACGTTATAGCATGGAGCGACGACCCATATACTTATATCACTAACGCGCTTTCGCCTGCTAAAATTGTCAAAATTGAAGCTGTTAATGGTGTTGAGCGTGCGGTTACGGCATACGTACACAATGAGGAACTTTCGCTTGCAATCGGCAAGGCAGGTCAGAATGTCCGCCTTGCGGCAAAGATTACAGGCTGGAAGATAGATATTAAGGTGCTTGAAGCTGAAAAGCTTCCGACGATGAAGGAACTTTTTGTTGACCTTGGAAGCATTGCAGAAGAGGAATAGCGCTCTTATGAAGAACACTGCGCCCGAAAAAATCAGACAGGCAAGAAGCTGTATAGCATGCGGTCAAACTGTTGAAAAAAGACAGCTTATGCGTATCGTGCGTATGCCTGAGGGGATAGTCATGTATGACGCGACTGGACGCGCGAACGGGCGCGGAGCATATCTGTGCCGCAGACGTGAATGTGTAGAGCGCGCGCAGAAAAAGGAACTTATTGTAAAGCATCTCAGGGTGACTCCGGATGAGAAGCTTTTTGAGGAACTCAAAGGAATTTGCGAAGAATGACCGAAAATGAAAAGAAAATTTTGAATCTGCTCGGTCTTGCACGAAGAGCCGGAAAACTTTACGCAGGACAGGACAAGGTGATTGAAGGGTACAGAAAAGAAAAATTGCTTGTGATCACTACAAATGACTGTTCCGCAAACGTGCTGAGAGCTTTGAACAGCGCAAAACGTATTTGTATTGACTGTGACAGAACAGAACTCGGTCAGTCAGTTGGTCTCAAAACAGCACAGGTTGCAGCGCTTGACGAAGACAACGGCTTTGCAAAGAAAATTTTAAGTTTAGCAAACAGGAGTGATGCAAATGAGTAAAATCCGAATTTACGATCTCGCAAAAGAAACAAACAAGCCGAGTAAAGAAATTATGGAAATGCTGGCAGATTTTGGCGTTGAGGTTAAATCAGCGTCAAGTTCTATTGAACAGGCGGAAGCTGACAAGGTAAGAAATGCCCTGTCGGGAAAGACTGAAAAGGCTGCGAAAATCGAAAAGATTGAGGTAAAACCGGCGGCGGTAAAGCCAAAACAGAATTTTCCCATAGTAAAAATTAAACAGGGTGCCTCTGTGTCAGACGTGGCTGCGGCGGTCGGCGAAAAGGCCGGTAAGGCTGTCAAAATGCTTATGAGCGCCGGACTTATGCTTCCTGCGACAACTGCTGCTGACGAAAAAGTTCTTGCCGTGCTTGGTGAAGGTTTCGGAAAAACGTTTGTGTTCGGTGAAGACACACCGGCTGCCGAAATGTTTGAAGAAGTTGAAGAAATCAGGAATATACCGAAGAAATTTGAAAACAAACCTTCAAAGAAAGCAGAGAAAAAGGCTGAAAAGAGAGCGGAGAAAAAGGCTGAAAAACAGGCAGCGAAGCAGCCTGAAAAACAGTCGGAAGAAATTCAGTACGAACTTACGCCGCGTCCGCCTATTATCACTGTTATGTGACACGTTGACCACGGCAAGACGACTCTGCTGGACTACATTCGCAATACCCATGTCACAAACCGCGAAGCAGGCGGTATTACGCAGCATATAGGCGCTTCAACGGTTGACTACAACGGCAACAGGCTCGTGTTCCTTGATACCCCCGGTCATGAAGCATTCACAGCAATGCGCGCCCGCGGCGCACAGGTTACGGATATCGCGGTTCTTGTGGTTGCCGCCGATGACGGACTCATGCCGCAGACAATAGAAGCAATCAATCATGCGAAAGCGGCAGGAGTTCCAATTATTGTCGCAGTCAACAAGATGGATAAACCGCAGGCAAACCCTGACAGAGTACGTCAGCAGCTTTCAGACTATGGGCTTGTTCCTGAGGAGTGGGGCGGCGATACTGTTATGGTCAATCTTTCAGCCAAAACGGGCGACCGTGTTGACGAGCTGCTTGACATGATGATTCTTGTCGCCGAACTTCAGGAACTTAAGGCAGCAAAAGAGGCAAGACCTCAGGGTACTGTCGTCGAAGCAAATCTTGACAAGGGCAAGGGATCGGTTGCAACTGTAATAGTGCAGAACGGCACACTCAAACGCGGCGACATTGTTTACACTGACACTGCATGGGGCAAAATCAGAGCAATGCTCGACGATAAAGGCAAAATGCTTAATCAGGCAGAGCCAAGCACTCCTGTTGAAATTCTCGGACTTGAAAATGTTCCGCAACCAGGGGAAATTTTCAGAACTTTCGATACAGAACGTGAGGCGCGGGACTTTATGTCTCAGAAAGACGTTGAACGCCGCGAGCAGCTTGCAAACAAAGCAAAGCGCATGACACTTGAAGAACTTTATGACAAGATGGGCGGAGAAGAAGCGCCTCAGCTTCGTATTGTTCTCAAAACTGACGTTCAAGGCTCGCTTGAAGCTTTCCATGCCTCACTTGTGAAAATGAGCACCAACGCAGTCAGCGTCAATATTGTTCACGAGGGTGTAGGACGTATCTCAGAATCTGACGTTATGCTTGCGACTGCTTCAAACGCTATTATTGTCGGATTTAACGTCAGACCGGACAGCAACGCGAAGAAACTTGCGGAAACAGAGGGTATTCAGATCAGACTCTACGACATTATCTACGATATGCTTGACGATGTCAAAGCTGCCATGGAGGGTATGCTTGCGCCGGAAATTCGCGAAAATACTCTCGGTCAGGCAGAAATTCGTGACATCATCAGAGTCCCGAAGGTTGGTAACATTGCCGGTTGCCGTGTCCTCGAAGGTTCTGTCAAACGCGGGAATGTGCGTCTTATTCGTGACGGCGTGGTATTCTGGACAGGCGAACTTGCAAGCCTCAAGCATTTCAAGGATGACGCGAGAGAAGTCAAGGCCGGCAATGAATGCGGTCTGAGCTTTGCGAAATTCCAGGATTTCAGAGTGGGCGATATTGTTGAATCCTTTGAAATCCTGAAAGAAAAGAGAACGCTTGACTAAGAGAGGCTTGCCATGCACTCATATCGTATGGGAAGAATAAACAAAGAATTTCAGCGGCTCATTTCAGATCTGCTCAAAACGCGTATTAAAAAGGAATACGTCGGCGAAGCGATTATAACCGCAGTTGACGTTTCCTCTGACCTCGGCTATGCCAAGGTTTATTACACGCTGCTTAACGAGCATATACGCGGTACTGTGCAGAAATCACTTGAATCTGTTGCAGGGCAGCTTCGCGGAATACTCGGCAGGGAAATGCACCTTCGCACGATTCCTCAGCTTACCTTTGTCTATGACAATTCTGAAGCAGAGGCGCGAAAAATGGATGACTTGCTTGCGCGTGTGGCAAAAATGGACGCCGAACGCGAATATGTGAAAACTGATACAGATGAAGACGCTGAATAAGCAGATTTCAGACAAACTGAAAGCGTATGACAGCTGGGCTGTGCTCTGCCATGAAAAAGCCGACGGAGACACACTCGGCTGTGCGCTTGCACTCTATTCTCTCGCGCTGAGACTCGGCAAAGAGGCTGTTGTCGGCGGCAAGGACGAACTTCCTGAAAAATATGGCTTTTTGCTGTATTCTGCTGCCTATGCGCAGCTTTCTGCCGATGATATTCCGGAGAACGCTCTGCTTGTAATTGTTGACACAAGCACAAAAAATCGTTCTGTTGAGGGGATTGAAACGCTTTTACAGACGCATGACAGCGTCGCTGTTGACCATCACAGAGACAACGAAATGTTCGCAGGCATAAATCTTGTCAATCCCGAAGCTTCCGCAACGGCAGAAATTATCACGCGGCTTATGAACGAAGAATTTGACATAAGCAGGCGTGAGGCGGAATGTCTTTACACAGCGCTTGTTACTGACAACGGGAATTTTCGTTTTTCTTCTGTGACGCAGGAAAGGCACGAAACAGCCGCCATTCTTCCCAAGGCAGGGGCAAAGCCTAATGAGGTTGATGACCGTCTTAACGAATGTATGTCGCTCGGCGCGCTGCAGCTTTGGGGCAGAGCGATGGAAAGAACGGAGCTTTTTGCAGAGGGAAAAGCGGCAATTTTCTCCCTGTTCAGCAACGATTTTGAAATTTTTGGCTGTGACCTGAGCGTCACGGAAAATCTTGTAAATCAGCTGCTTCGCATTACAGGGGTTAAAATAGCGCTGTTTGTTTCGGAATTTAACGGAAATATCAAACTCAGCGTAAGAACAAAAACGCCGTACATAGCACGCGAAATAGCCGCGGTTTATGGCGGCGGCGGTCACAATCAGGCAGCAGGAGCAAGACTTTCCGGCAGTTTGGATAACGCTGTGGCAGAACTTAAAAAAATGGTAACGGAGTATGCAGTCAGGCTTTCTGATAATAAATAAACCGTTTGGCGAACGCAGTACGCGCTGTGTTGAGATTATTCGTCACAAGCTTGGCAGAAAAGCGAAGGTTGGTCACGGAGGTACTCTGGATTCCACCGCATCGGGAGTTTTGATAGTCTTAATCGGCGCGGCAACTCGCTTGAGCAATATTGTTATGGGGCTTCCGAAATGTTACACGACAACGCTGCAGCTTGGAAGTGAAACAGACACAGATGATGCCTCAGGCGAAGTTATCCGTACTGCGGATTTCAGCATCGTGACCACAGAAGACGTTGACAGCGCACTTTTCGGCTTTACCGGCTGGAGAATGCAGACACCGCCGAATGTTTCAGCCGTTCACGTTGACGGAAAACGCGCTCACGAGCTGAGCAGAAGCGGTGAAGATGTAAAAATTGCCGCTAAGCCTGTATATTTTGAAAAGATTGAAAGACTGTCCGCGCTTTCTGCCGGGCAGGTATCATTCAGAGTTTACTGTCAAAAAGGCACATATATCAGGAGTTTCGGGCGGGACCTTGCGCGCGTGCTTAACTGTGCGGGGCATATCTGCAAACTTGAAAGAAATTTTGTCGGACCTTTCAAAATTGAAAACGCGCTGAATTTCTCTGAAGTGGAAAATATGACTGCGGACGAAATTTACAAAAATCTTGTGCCGCTTGACACTCTTTCTGCCGTTATGACACTCTATAAAGGCGGAGAAGACGCTGAAAAGCGGCTTTCATGCGGACAGAATGTGTATTTGAACACGCTTTGCGCGGCAAGCCGCTGCGAAACCGCAAATTATTTCGGTGAAAACGTGCTGCTTGCGACAAAAAAATATTTTGCGGTATGTGTTGTTATAACTGAAAACGACTGTTCCCTGCTTCATCCTTCCGTGAATCTCACTTTGGGAGAACGGCAATGATATACGCAATTGGTTCTTTTGACGGTTTTCATACGGGACACTGCGCTCTGCTTGACAAAGCGCGCAGTATTGCCGCTGTTTCAGGAAGTGAATGGGGCGTACTAACCTTTGACATTAACCCACAGCAGTTTTTTGAAGGCGGTACCTTTAAGCAGCTTTTTACCGGCGAAGAAAGAAATTTCTGCGCGCGGCTGCTTGGTATTCCCAAACTTGTCAGAATAGCTTTCACAAAAGAATTTGCAAAACTTTCTCCCATAGCGTTTCTTAATCTGCTGAAAAATGAATATGACGCAGCCGGAATTGTCGTAGGTGAAAATTTCCGTTTCGGAGCAGACAGGGCAGGAGATATCCATTTTATTGAAAATTACTGCGCTGAAAACGGTATGTTTTTTGCGGCTGTTAAAATGATACGGCTTGACGATAAAAACGTCAGCTCAACCGAAATACGCGCTCTGCTGGGCGAAAGCCGCGTTATGGCTGCCGCTCGTGCGCTCGGTTTTCCGTTTTTTGTTTCCGGCGTAGTTGAAAAAGGTGAACAGCGCGGCAGAAAACTCGGTTTTCCGACAGCAAATCTGTCGCCTTACAGCTGCAAGCTTTATCCAAAAAACGGCAGTTACGTTACGATGACGCTGGCAGAGAACAGAATATATCCATCAGTCACAAACATAGGCTTCAATCCCACTTTTGACGGCAGAAAACTTGTTTGTGAAACGCATATTATCGGTTATTCCGGCAACTTGTACGGAGAAAAAACAGCGGTCTTTTTTATTGACAGTCTAAGACAGGAAAAAAAATTCGAGGATGCAGCGGAACTTACGGCACAGCTTGACCTTGACGTTAAAAATGCAGCTGAGCGCGCATCGGATTATATTGCCGAAAATGAAAAACTAATCGCTTTGATTAAGACAGCGAGTTTTGACAGAGAGTGATATCTGTAATATTATATACAAGTTGTTCACAAGGTACTAATTCTCAAGGAGGATGAGAGAGTTGTTTGGATGGATGAGAAATAACCTCAAGATTATCATGATTGCCGTAGTGATAGTTTTTGTTATCACTTGCGGCGTAATGTACGGAATCAGCACAGGTTCTGATAACAGCGGCAAACGACCGACAGATGCAGTTGCAAAGGTCAACGGCAAAAAAGTGTCGCGCATTGACGTTGAGACAACAGCTTCAAGAATCGCCGAAGAAGCAGTTCAGCGTATGCCAGGCATAAGACCTACCGAAGGCGATGTCTATCTTTTCAGACGTCAGGCAGTTGACAGTATGGGACTTGAAATGCTGCTCAAAAAAGAAATCAAAAACCGCGGTATCAAGGTCGGCAGAAAAGAACTCAATGAGCGTATAGACGCAATCATTGCGCAGTTCCCGACAAAAGAGGAATTTGAAAATTATCTCAGCCGCATTGACAAGTCAAAATCAGATTTCAAAGACGATGTCAAATTCCAGATGGCACAGCAGCTTCTCGTTGACAAAATTACAAGCGAAATTAAAGTCAGCGAAGAAGATATGAAAAAATTCTACGAAGACGGGAAAAATTCAATCTTTGTCCAGCCTTCGGGATATGAAATGCTTATGGCAGTATTTGACAACAAGGCAGCGGCAGAAATGGCAAAGAAAGCCATTGAAGGCGGAGCAAAATGGGACGGCATAACAAAAGAGCAGAAGGCAGTCAACGCAACAGAAGAGGCAAAGCCTGAGTTTGTCCCTGACACACAGTTTGCCCAAGAACCGTTTGCTTCAATCAAAGCTCTTGAAATCGGCAAGGTTTCAGAAGTCAAACAAATGCCTGAAACTGAAAGATATTTTATCTTCCTTAAAAAGAGTCATAAGGACGAAAAACATATCAGCTATGACGAAGCCAAAAATGATATAGTCAAGATGATTCAAAATCAGCGCGGCAGAATGGAAATCTCAAAACTTGTCAGAAAACTCAAAAAGAACATAGAAGTTGAAATTATTGACAAAAGTTTCTTCGTACCCGAAGAAAAGAAGGCTGAACAGCCTGAGCAGGCAGCTGAGGCAAAATAGCAGGAAAACAGCCTGCGGCAAAACAGTAAATATTCCTTTTCGGCTATTGACAAAAGACCGTTTCTGAAATAGAATATTTGACCGTTGGTGAGGTGGCCGAGCTAGGCTGAAGGCGCTCGCCTGCTAAGCGGGTAGGGGGACAAAATCTCCCTCAAGGGTTCAAATCCCTTCCTCACCGCCACTTTTTGAATATTGCGCCGGTAGCTCAATTGGATAGAGCGTTAGACTACGGATCTAAAGGTTACGGGTTCAAGTCCTGTTCGGCGCGCCACTGAAAATCAGAGACTCTGTTGTGAGTCTCTTTTTTCTGTTCGTTGCGTTTTATAACTGTCAGTTACAAACCTGTGCCAAGTTTACTTATATTGAATTTTGAGTTCCAAATTAAAACTGACGGCTTGCGATCGATGACTGCTGACTTGTTGTTCTTAGATACAAATATATATCCGTACAGCGAATTAAATAGTATAATATGTCTGTCGGTTCATATCTGACGTTTCAAGTTCGGAACAATCGGAGGAATCCGTGTATGGTGAAGTTTCCTTTACCGGTTATTACTATATCTGTGCTTTGCGGTATCAGTCTGCTGCTTTTTGTTTTTGACGTTTGGGGACGCTTGTCGGGCAGCAGATTTGGAATTAGTATGTCAAGACACCGCAAGGGACTGAAAATTTTTTTCTTTTTTGTCCTATTGCTTAATCTGCTGCTTACGGTTTTGGTGTTTCTGTTCTGCCGTACAGAACTGTACAACGCTCTGCCGATAGCATTTGGGCGTACTGCTGATGTCCTTGTTGGGGAAAATCAGTTTTTTGCCCGCAAAAGTTACTTTGTTGATTTTCTTTCCTCCTGCGCGACGATTTTCGCAGCTTTTGCAGCACTTGTTATCGGACTTCGCGCGATGCTGGAGAAAATTACCCCGCTTAATTCACTCAAAGCCTGCTGCATTCTGCTTGTAATAGCTTCTGTTGAGGGAGTATATTATTCAAACAGTCTTTACAGCATTTTCTTTTTCATTGTTATGTCTCAGTTTGCCTCACTTGGGCTTTACCGCCACGCGGCAATGCGCAGCGGACGCGTAATACACTTGCTTTTGCACCATCTGTCGCGAATTGTCGCAATGCTGCTTCTTGCCGCCGGAATAATATTGTTGAGCGCAAGATACAGTCCGTCTGTTGTCAGGCTTATTTCAACAACAATTAAGGCCGGTATTTATGAAAAAATAGCGTTTTCGCTGATTTTCGCGCCGCTTCTCGCATTTTTCCTGAGACCTGTTTCACATACTGCAGACCCTGTTTACCGTGCGTTTTTTGCCATGCGCAGTCAGGCTGTTTTTTTTGTAATTCTCAGAATTTTGTTCTCAATGTTCGGAGTATGCGCCGCGCTTGAAAAAGTGCCAAACATAATGATTTTTACCGGCTGCATTACTCTGCTTTTGTCTGTGCTTATGATGATAACTACGAAAGAGCCGGAAAAGTGCGGATCATATACAGATTTGTTTGCAAAAGGGTTCCTTGTTGCAGCGGCAGGAATTGGTTATTACGGCTGTTTCAGCGCAGAGGGAGTGGCGCAGTACGGTTTCACGGCGCTTGAATGTCTGATCGCATTGTGGCTGCTGTATTTACCTCTTTCCGCGGCACTTTCTGCCGCTGTCGCGCTTTTTGAACGCGAGGATGAAAATGGCATGAAACTTTACAGAAAAAGCGGTCTTATGAGCCTTGTCCCCGTTGCTGTTTTAACGCTGTATTTTGCGCTGCTCTGTTTCTGCGGTATGCCGCCGTTTGCAACATATCCGTTTATGCAGATGATATACCGTTCGGCGACTTTTGTTATGCCGGCGCTTGCAACCTTCCTTGTGACAGTAGTTGCGGTTATGTTTTTTGTCGGGCTGTACATTATCTCAAGCATGGCGTTCGGCAAAGCATGGACAACAGAAGACAAAGAAAAGAGCAGTATCAGAGACTCTGAAATTGCGCTGCCTGCGATAATTTTTATGCTGTGGACAGCCTTTTTCACATTTTTCCCGGGACTGCTTATTCAGCGGATAGCCGCACCGTCTGTTGAAGCGATGCTGAATACCGGCTATTCAATAAACGTAATAGAGGGGGCAGAGAAGTAAAATGATTGCCGCCATATCAGTTTCACGCTTTGTATGGACACCGTTTGCGTGGATGTTTGTCGTCATTGTCTCACTCTTTATCGTTGCGGTAATATGCAATATTTTTAACAGCAGCGCAGATAATGAAATTGACATACGCGAACGGAGTCGTGCCGATGAAAATGAAATGATAAAAGACGAAACTGCCGTTTTTGCGAGAAAGTATCTGAAAATATGGATGGGCAACCATTACAAATACGTTCTGCTGCCGCTGCTTCTTGTTCTTGCATGTTTGGCAATTCTTCTGACGGAGTAAAAAAATGAGCGCGATTTTTCTGATTATCAGATATTTGCTTTTACTGGTAGTTATAGCAGTCTGGCTGGGACTCATTCTGACTACGGAATGGGCATACACCTATGCTGCGCACAAGCTGCTGAGAAAACGCTGGAAAAATACCTACGGTAAAATTTTCAAATTCCTCGGACAAAGCTACAGCCTGCCTGAACAAGGTTACAGAAAGACTGTGATTTTTGCGCTTTCCGCGTCATTTGCGCTGTTTTGTACTGTGTTTGCCTGTGTGCCAATCGGCTTGGGAGTGCCTGTGCTTGAAAACGGCGGCGACCTGCTTCAAATGCTTTTTGCGATAACTCTTTCCGTAGGATTTGGCTGCATTGCAATAGAAGCGCTGAATTTCAGCGACAAGGGAAATGTCCTCAAGAAGCTGGTGCTTTCAGCCGCGCGTCTCTATCTGCCTTTTGCCGCCTGTATAATTTCAATAGCGTCATATCTTGAAACAATAGGTGTCGCCGGCGACAGTTTCAGTCTTTTGCTTCTGACGGAGTGCACGCCGTACTATGCAATGTCAAAAACAGGCATAGCAGGGCTTATTCTGTTCGGCTTCATAATTTTCAGCCAGGTTTATTCTGAAAACAGAGCACCTGGGGAAGACTGCATGCTTATTTCTGTAAACGATATGCCTGAATTTACGGGAAAAACACGTTTTGTCATGCAGCTTTGGAGTCTCTGTCTGCCATATTTTATTATTCTGCTTACGGAAGAAATTTTCTTCCCGTGGAAATACTTCGTGCAGACTGAAAAAGGTCCTCTTGTGGCATTGGCAATTACGCTTGCGGGAGTGTTTCTTTTTTGGACAGCGGCAGTGCTTATCAGAATTTTTGTCGTTACGCTCTGCTGGAGTATAATGCATTTTGTAAAAACTCACGTTTCATCGAAAGTTTACTTTGTCATTCTGCCGCTTCTTACACTTATTGCAATGGGACTTGTGTTCTATGACAGCATTAAAGTTGCGGCTGAAATGATAGCGTATTAAAATATATAAAATATATAAGTTCACTGGAATTCAAACAGCCGGAGGTAGCGGGCATGGAAGAGAAGAAGTTAAATTTTGTTGAAGAAACAGTCTCAAAGGATCTTGAAGACGGCAGAATTTCAAAGGTAGTTACGCGTTTTCCGCCGGAGCCTAACGGTTATCTGCACATTGGGCACGCTAAATCAATATGCCTGAATTTCGGTATTGCCGAAAAATTCGGCGGCAGCTGTAATCTGCGTTTTGACGACACAAACCCTGCGAAAGAAGAAACAGAATATGTCGAAGCCATACAGGAAGACCTCAAATGGCTCGGCTTCAAGTGGGCGAATCTTTGCTATGCTTCAGACTATTTTGACCGGTTCTACGAATGGGCGATTGACCTTATCAAGGCAGGAAAAGCCTACGTTGACAGTCAGACTGCGGAAGAAATCAGACTCGGCAGAGGCACGCTTACAAAACCGGGAATAGAGTCCCCTTGCAGAAACCGCACGGTCGAAGAAAATCTTGAGCTTTTTGACAGGATGACAAAAGGCGAATTTGAAGAAGGCTCCTGCGTGCTTCGCGCCAAAATAGACATGGCAAATAACAATATGAACCTGCGTGACCCTGTAATGTACCGCATACTTAAACGTCCGCACCACAGAACAGGCAGCAAATGGAACGTATATCCAATGTATGACTTCGCGCACGGCTACGAAGACGCAATCGAAGGCATTACACACTCAATCTGTACGCTCGAATTTCAGGATCACAGACCGCTGTATGACTGGTTTATCGCAAACGTAAACACACCGTCAACCCCGCACCAGTATGAATTTGCAAGACTTAACCTCACCTACACGGTCATGAGCAAACGCAAGCTGCTTGAACTTGTTACGCTCGGCATAGTTTCAGGCTGGGATGACCCCCGTATGCCTACAATTTCAGGCTTCAGACGCCGCGGATACACAGCGGCTTCAATACGCCGCTTCTGCAAAGAAGTAGGTGTCGCAAAATCAGACAGTATGGTTGAAATCGAACTGCTGCAGCACTGTCTCCGCGAAGAACTTAACAAAACAGCGCCGCGCAGAATGGCTGTACTTAACCCGCTGAAAGTTGTTCTCGACAACTGGCAGGAGAATTTTGTCGACGAACTTCCGGCGGAAAACAATCCGGAAGATGAAACAGCAGGCAGCCGCACGGTTAAAATCGGTAAAGTCGTTTACATCGAAAGAGAAGACTTTATGGAAGAGCCGCCCAAGAAATTTTTCCGCCTTGCGCCCGGGGCAGAAGTACGTCTCAAACATGCGTATCTAATAAAATGCACAGACGTTGTCAAAGACGCAAACGGCGAAATTACAGAGCTTCACTGCACCGTTGACATGGAAAGCCGCGGGGGAGAGGCGCCGGACGGACGCCGCGTAAAAGGCACGCTCAACTGGGTGTGGGAAGGCGATGCAGTCAAAGCAAAAATCAACCTCTATGACCATCTTTTCACAATCAGAGACCTTGGAGACATGGAGGAGGGAAAAGATTACAAAGACTATCTCAACCCGAAATCACTTGTCATTGCCGAAAACGCGTTTATAGAGCCGTTGCTTGCAGAAGCAAAGCCGCTTGAAAAATTCCAGTTCCTGCGTCACGGCTATTTCTGCGCCGACAAGGAAACAACAAAAGAAAAACCTGTATTTAACCTTGCCGTAACGCTTAAAGATTCCTGGGGAAAGGAAGTTAAAAAGCAGCAGTAACCGTTATGCGCGGCACTTAGGAAAAATACAAAAAATGGGAGTATAAGATACGGGGGGGGTAAAAAGTCGTTGGTCGTCAGTCGTCAGCAAAAATCGTTAAACACTTAAAGTTTAATCCGTCATTCTGCGGAAATCCGAAGGATTTAGCGCAGAATCCAGCGTCGTTGCCCCACAGGAGCTTGGTTATGACGGGCTTCGCCCGTAACGCCGCTAGTTGTTGCGTTGCACTTTGTGCCCACAGCAAGACAAACCTTTTCAGTATTTATAACAAAAACGGCTTGAGAAAAAAATCCCAAGCCGTTTTTTTTTGTACCCTAAAAACAATTTTAGGTACAGTAAACACAGCCCCTTCGGGGTATCATTAGCCATCAGCTAACAGCTGACAGCTGACAGCGCAAGTGAAACGAGCCATCAGCCGACAGCCGTCAGCCAAAAGCGGAATTAACGCAGCGGCAGAATTTCAAAGTTTTCTTGTGAAACAGCGTACGACAATTTTGCCGAAACTCTGAAAACCCCCGCTGCTGACTGCATTCCGATACAGTCTGTCTGCTTTGCCGCCCGAAGTGAGTTAAGTGCGAAGTCCGCAGCCCGCCGCTGCCACCGGCAGTCGTTTGAGCCCGAAGCTCTGCGAGAAGCGCGACCCGGAGGACCGTT
>JAZRZG010000037.1:0-1086 GCA_045601305.1 Synergistaceae bacterium | reverse complement strand
TTGCCATTGTTGTTTCACCTCCTTTCTTTATGAAACACGGGAGTAAAAATGACGGGGGTATAAAATCCGGGGGTATAAATAACGGGAAAAGATTTTTATCTCCTGTTTCATACCGCCTCCCGAATTGCGGGGTCATCGCCTCTCACTCCCGAATTGCGGGTTCATCGCCTTTCACTCCCGAATTGCGATTTTTCCCTCCCGCTTCCTGCCTTCCTGCTCTTAAAACCTTGATACTATGTCTGCAAGCGCCGCGACTGCGGCAGCCGCAACCGCTTTCAGCGCGTCTGCAATGTCCTGAAGCATGAAAACCACCTCCTTTCGTTGGCGCTTCGCGTTGCTGTATTGCTCGCTACGCTCGCGCTGTCGGCTGATGGCTGACGGCATTAAATTTTTTCGCTGTCTGCTGTCAGCCTGTTTTTCGCTGTCTGCGTAATGTTTTTCTCTCTGTCATTCTGCGAAAATCCGTTAGGATTTAGCGCAGAATCCAGTGTCTTTGCCCCGCAGGGGCCTGTTTCTGACGGGCTTCGCCCGTAACGCCACTGGTTTCTGCACTTCCGCTGCGCTCCATGCAGAAAGACAAAGATTTTTGTTTTCCGACTAACGACAAACGACTGGCGACAAGAACGCACTTCGCACTTCGCACCTCGCACTTAGCACTTTGGCGCTTCGCGCCGCTGTCAGCCGGTTTTTCGCTGTCAGCCGGTTTTCCCGCCTCCTGAATTGCGGCGTACTACTCCACGATTTCGTCAACCATGTCGCGCTTGACTTTTGCCGGCTCTGCCGCAAACAGCGGAGCAAAGGAATTTGCTGCTCTTTTGAGTTTGCTGGCGTCTGCCGTGCTTGAAATCTTGCTTACGGAAACGGTTTTCTTCGCGTCGTCAACCGTAAGGCTGAATTTCATGCTTGTGCTTTCGTTTGCAAAACTTGCCATGTGTGTCACCTCACTTCTGAAAATGTTTTTGAGAAATCTGTCACCCTTCCCTACTTAAATATCTTGCAAAAAGCGCGTTTTTTGGAAACAGCGCCGTTTTTGAAACAGGACAAAAAAACAGCTGTCATGCGGTTTCGCATTGACAGCTGTTTCCA
>JAZRZG010000036.1:0-1180 GCA_045601305.1 Synergistaceae bacterium | reverse complement strand
GTTGCCGCTCTTGCACGACGGCCGGCAGTTGCCGTCGGTGCAAAAGACTCTCACGACCTCGACGCCGCAAAAAAAGCAGCAGCCACACTGAACCTGCCGCTTGCCGTCTATGAAATATCTGAAGAAGAAATCCCTGAAGCGCTATCCCGAATTGTTCCCGCTATTCCGAAAAAAACCGCAATGGACGCAGAAATCGCTGTAACAGAATACTTCCTCTGCAGACTCGCAAAAGAGTCCGGCTATGATACACTTCTTACCGGACAAGGCGCTGATGAACTCTTCGGAGGATACGCGCGATACAGCGCATCTTCTAATCTTCGAAAAGATTTAGACTCAGACCTTGCAGTCTATCCGCTTCAGCAGAAACGCGACTTTGCCGCGGCGTCGTTGTTTGGAATCACCTTCCAACAGCCGTTCATGGACAAACGGGTTATAGCCGCAGCGTCAAACCTTACCATTGAAGAACTTGTATCAGGAGACTTGCGCAAAATTGCCCTGCGCCGCGCTGCAGAAACATGGCTTCCTAAAGATTTGGCATGGAAAGCGAAGAAAGCGATGCAGTATGGAAGCGGCGTTTCAAAGATGATAGCACGGCTTGCAAAAAAAGAAAATACTAATCCGCAGAAATATATAGAGCAGTTTGTTGAGGAATAAAAATGTATGAATTAATTGAGGCAGGTGAAAACACCTGGTATATCGAGTGCCCCTCGAAGATAGGGGTCTGCCGGACACCTTCTGGGATATACACGATAGACAGCGGAAATGATAAAGATGCAGGACGAAAAGTCCGTCAGATTTTCGACCGCGAAGGCTGGACACTTACAGGCATCTTAAACACACATTCACACGCAGACCACGCGGGCGGAAATAAGTATCTGCAGAACAACTACAAATGCGATATCTTTGCAGACGCGACAGAATCCGCATTTATTGAGCATCCGATTTTAGAACCGGCGTATCTTTTCGGCGGATTTCCGCCGTCTGATTTACGCCACAAATTCCTGATGGCTCAGGAGTCATCAGCAAAACCGCTTACTGATGCAGCATTTCCAAAGGATATTGTAGCCGTCCCGCTTCCGGGACATTACTTCGGACAGACGGGCTACAAAACAGCTGACGGCGTGTTTTTCATTGCGGATTCACTCTGCAGCAGAGAAACGCTTGATAAATACACGATTAC
>JAZRZG010000035.1:0-3820 GCA_045601305.1 Synergistaceae bacterium | reverse complement strand
GCGCGCCCAAGCACGGAAAACGGCGACGGTTTTTTCAGAACGGAAGACGAAAACGGTGAAAAATCAGACTGGCAGCTCACAGCCGCCGCTCCCGACAGTCTCTATGCGTCGGCGACGGAAATAATCGTCCCTGCAAGCGTTACCTACATAGGCTCGCACGCTTTCAAGGACACCCCGAGCGTAAAAAGCATACGGGTAATGGGCACGCCCGAAATGGCACCCGAAGCCTTTGCGGACTGTCCTCAGCTTGAATACGTCAAAATCGGCGTAGGCGAAAGCCGAACGCTGAAAGAATTCAAGAAATATATCGCGGACAACAAAAACGCGAGTTTTCATATCGGCGACAGAGCCTTTGCCAACTGCCCGAAACTGAAAACGGTGGACTTCGGCTGTGTTGGAGCGCCGACAGTCGGAAACGACATATTCGGCGGCAGAACAGTAACCGTGCTTGCGCCCTACATCTACCCCGAAGAATACAAAAAGGCGTTCAAAAACGTCAGTACGACAGGCAAAACATGGATGACAGACCTGCCGGACGCGATACGCATAAATCAGATTTCAATTCCCGGCACCCACGACACCTGCACAAAAGGCGTTCACGATTTTGCTGTTGAACAGGCACAGACACAATGGCTGTGGACAGACGAACAATGGGACTGCGGAGTGCGTGCCATGGACTTGAGACCCATACATAACGGAAACTACGGCAACATGGATATTTATCACGGATGGGTTGCCTGCAAAATAGGTTTCACCGAAGTTCTTAACATAATCAAGGGAAAAGTTAAGGCTTCGCCCAACGACACGGCAGTAATAATCATAAATCACGAAACATCGTCTTCTTGGGATTTGTGCCAAATTGAGCCGACAAGCTATTGGAAAGGCAACAAAGCGATACAGGACAAACTCGGAGAATTTGACGACATCAGCGTGAAATATCACAAAGGGCTGACACTCGGCGAAATGCGCGGCAAAGTGCTTTTTGTGAGCCGTGACCCCGAAAACGACATAACACCGCACGGAGCCTATGCCTACGGCTTCGACAAGAAAAACAACAAAATAGGCACGTCGGAAACAGACCCGTCAAAATATGAAACGCTGTGGGTGCAGGACAAAGACAACCCCGACGGCAAAGACGATAAACGAGCGGTGCTGAAAGAATACTTTGACGACTTTTCAAAAGCGGCAGACGGAAACCCGAACTGTGAAATCTGGTGCTTCAACCACACCTCGGGCTATACCGGAGGCCCGCCTCTTGGCATAAACTATCCTGACAACGCTGAAAACGTCAACGGCTGGGCGGCGGACTACATTAAAAACAGCATAAGCGGTCCCGCAGGCATTGTAATGATGGACTTTGCAGGAACACACACAAGAAAACGCAACACCACCAATTACACAGTTTACGGCGACACGCTTGTCAACGCGGTAATAGAACATAATTACAGATAAAGGAGACGTAAGAATGATAAGCAGAAAACGCAGAAATATCAGACTATTCGCGGCAATAACACTTGCAGCCTTCCTTTGTCAGTTCAGCTCCGCGGCGTTTGCCGCTTCGGCATACCCTGTACTGGGGCACGGAGAGGGAAGCTACAGCCTTTACGCAGGCAGTTCGGAATATACGTGGGCAAAGGGCAATTACTCTGTTTCAATCGGATATAAGAACAACGCAGCCGGTGATTATTCTGCAGTTGTTGGTTATAACAACACAGCGAACGGATACATGTCATCCGCATTCGGAGCAAACAATATTGCCTCATCGCTACGGTCATCTGCTGTCGGAGAAGAAAACCAAGCGAAAGGTGCGTATTCCTCTGCGTTTGGGTATCACAACGTCGCATCAGGGAGTTCATCCTCTGCATTTGGGTACAATAGTCTCGCAACAGGGGATTTGTCCTCGGCATTTGGGTACCAAAACGGCGCTTCCGGCAAAAATTCCGTCTCGTTCGGATACAAAAACACAGCCTCCGGCGAAAATTCGGTTTCTATGGGATACTACAATACAGCCTCCGAAAAAAATTCGGTTTCTATGGGATACTACAATAATTCCGGAGATTATGACACTGTAGCAATTGGAAGCTACAACACCGCGAGATGGCAGTATTCAACCTCTGTCGGCATTTACAATGATGCCTCAGGTTTTGTTTCCAGCGCGTTCGGAGGATGGAACTCTGTGTCAGGAAATTATGCCTCCGCGTTTGGATATTCCAACTGTGCCTCCGGCAAGCAGTCGGCTGCGATAGGCGCTTGGAGCAAAGCAGCGGCGGAAAATTCTGTTGCGATCGGCACCAACACAACGGCAGAGAACGCTAATTCTGTAGCGATAGGGTCGTATTCAAAGGACAGAGCGCCGGCGGGCGGAGCCTACGGAGTTTTTTCAGTGGGAAGTCAGGGAAAGGAACGTCAGGTAATCAACGTTGCGGCGGGAACGAGCAATACGGACGCGGTGAATTTGAAGCAGCTGAAGGACGCTGTGGCAGGAATAGCGCAAAAAGGCACTACGCTTGCCGACTACGGCATTGAAGACGCGTACACGAAAACAGCGGCGGACGCGAAATTCGCGGGCAAAGCCGCTACGCTTGCCGGTTACGGCATAAACGACGCCTACACGAAGGCTGAAACGGAAGCAAAACTGGGGCAGAAAGCGTCAGCGGCCGCATTGGCAGAAGCGCAGGAAAGAATAGCCATTGACGAAGGGCTTATAGATTTTACGGCGCAGAACGTAGTTGCCAACGCGGCGTACATAGCGGAGATTATAACGGGAGACGTTATGAACTCCGGCATAACCGCGGCTAAGGTGCAGAAATACGATGCCTACGAAGCGCAGAAAGCGGACAGGGCAGCAACGCTTTCAGGCTACGGCATAGCAGACGCGTACACGAAAACAGAGCTGTACACGAGAAGCGAAACAGAGGAAAAAATAGCAGACGCTGTCAGCGGAATATCGCCGTCAAGCAAATACGCGGCAGACAGCGGCGCGGCTGAAATAAACAACACGAAAACACTGACGGTTGCCGGCGGAACAAATATAGTAACAGAATTGACCGAAACAGGCGGCAATGCCAAAATAGCGGTAAAGCTCAAGGACGACATAGCAGTCGGAAGTATTACGACAACCGGCAGCGCGGCTGTGGGCGGCACGCTTTCGGCAGGCGGAAATCTCACTGTTGCCGGAACGTCTGATTTTACAGGGGCAGCAACGTTCCATTCCGGCGCAAACATGGGCGGACAGAAGATAACAAATCTTGCGGCAGGCAGCGCAAACACGGACGCCGCAAACTACGGACAGCTCATAGGCAGTTTTGTTCAGGATACGGCAACAGGCGCCGTAAAAGCCGTAACAAACGCCGGAACGGAAATGTCCGTGGCACAGCTGCAGGACGCGGCAATATCGGAAGGCAGAATAACAACGGGCAGCGACGGAACAAAATATCTGACGCTTACAAAGAAAGACAGATACACGGGGGTAACGACAGATTTAGCAGGGATAGACCTTACGGGAATTACCTCAACGATAACTATTGGAGGCACAACCGCGCCGCTTGTCAACGGGGACAATATAGAGTTCAAAAAGATATACGAAAGCGACGGTACAACGGTAAAGGAAATCGCCGTAGGACTGCAGAAAGACATAACGCTGAAAAGTATAAAGCTCAATACGGGCGGAGAACATATCTGGCTTGACGAAGACGGGGTATCCATATCCGACAAAGAGACGGGCAGCGCAAATTTCTCAGGATTGAACTCAACGGCTCTTTACACGGGAAAATCTGAAATATCGGCTGACGGAGACGTTATAAGCTCGGAAATATATTCA
>JAZRZG010000034.1:0-1144 GCA_045601305.1 Synergistaceae bacterium | reverse complement strand
TCCTCGCGCAGGCGGCAATCGCAAGCGCAAGAAGGTCTGCCAGTTCTGTGTAGACAATTGCCAGACTATCGATTACAAGGACACTGCTAAGCTGCGCCGCTACATTTCCGACCGCAGCAAGATTCTGCCCCGCAGAACAACAGGTACCTGCGCTATGCATCAGCGTCAGCTCACCGTTGCTATCAAGCAGGCTCGTCAGATCGCTCTTCTGCCCTATATCACAGACTAAACGATATAATATACGAAAGACCGCAGGATTTCCCTGCGGTCTTTTTTATTGTGTGAAAATGCTTTTCTCTGCGCTCCTTGGATTTTGAACAGCACCCCATTTGTTAGACAGTATGATATACTGTAAGCAAGTGGGGTGTTTTATTATGCCAAAAGGAGTACCAAACAAACGATATACGCCTGAGTTCAAAAAGATGGTAGTAGAAACGATGCAGAAAGAAGGCTTAAGTTATTCAGAAACGGCACGACGGTTTGAAGTCAGTGACCATCACCGAATACAAGATTGGGAACGCATCTATCTTACAGAAGGGCCAGAAGGTTTTTCTGTTGAGCGTCGAGGCCGCGGCAGCACAGGCAGGCCAAAGAAGCTGCCAAAAGAAGTAGAAGAGGATCTACTTGCTGAAGTCCAGCGGCTGCGTGCGGAGAATGACTACCTAAAAAACTTGCAAGCCTTGGTTTTGGAAGACGAGCGACGCCGGCACAAAAAACGCAGGTAGTTCAAAAGCTGAGGCAAAAACATTCACTGGAGATTCTTCTCTCAATCGCTCAACTGCCCCGTGCAACCTTCTACTATCATCTGAAGCGGATGAATCGCAAGGATAAATATGAGACAGCCAAAGCGGAGATAACGACCATCTACCACGAAAACAAAGGTCGATATGGTTATCGACGTATAACAGCAGAACTTTGCAAGCGCAATTTACCTTTGAATCACAAGACAGTTCAGCGACTTATGCGGGAGCTGGGATTAGTCTGCCGTGTCAGGATGAAGAAATATCGTTCATATAAGGGCGAAATCGGCAAAATTGCACCAAATCTGCTGAACAGGGACTTTCGGGCTGAAAAGCCAAACCAGAAGTGGGTTACGGATATAACAGAATTCAACCTGTTTGGAGAGAAACTCTATCTGTCTCCG
>JAZRZG010000033.1:0-4982 GCA_045601305.1 Synergistaceae bacterium | reverse complement strand
CGGTGCAAATCCTGAGCATGCAATCAAGGTCATTCGCGAAGCGGAAGCCTACAACGGTCCGTCGCTTGTTATCGCCTACTGCCACTGCATAGCGCACGGAATTGCGATGGACAAAGGACTTGAGCAGCAGAAGAAAGCGGTTGAATCAGGACACTGGATCCTTATGCACTACAACCCGGAACTCAAAGCACAGGGCAAAAATCCGCTCGTCATCGACTGCAAAGAGCCGACGCTCCCGCTCAAGGATTACATCTACAACGAAACACGTTACAAACGCCTTACAATCACCAGCCCGGCAGAAGCAGAAGCGCTGCTTAAGGCAGAAGAAAAAGACCTCCGCGCACGCTGGAACCTCTATAAGTATCTCTCAGAGATGCCGGTGGAAGACTAAGGTAAATTTATGGCGTTCAGACAGGAAATTAAAGATTCCAAGGGCCGCGTGATAATGACAAAGCTCGTTGAGGACGCAAAAGAAGTATGTAAAGTTACGGTTGCCGATACGGCAGCCGTAACTTCTATTGAAGAAAAAACGGCTGTGACCGAATCTGAGACGCGCCGTGTCGGCATTACTGAGACTTGTTTCCGCGACGCGCACCAGTCGCTTATGGCAACGCGCCTGACAACAGAGGATATGCTTCCGATATGCGAAGTCATGGACGAAATCGGTTATCATTCGATAGAGTGCTGGGGCGGAGCAACGTTTGATACCTGTATGCGCTATCTGAATAACGACCCGTGGGAAAGAATACGCGAAATCAAAAAACGGCTGAAAAAAACAAAGACACAGATGCTGCTTCGCGGGCAGAATCTTGTCGGTTACAGACATTACGCTGACGATACCGTAAAAGAATTTGTCAAACGCTCCGTTGACAACGGTGTTAACATAGTACGTGTTTTTGACGCGCTCAACGATCTGCGCAACATGGAAATTGCGGCGCGCGCGGTTAAGGAAGCCGGCGGAGAACTGCAGATGACGATAAGCTATACAGTTTCTCCCGTTCACACTATTGACAATTTCGCGCGGCAGGCTGAGGAAATGGCAGAGATGGGAGCAGACTCGATCTGTGTTAAAGACATGGCAGGGCTTCTTACTCCTGTTGCGGCGTCCGCGCTTGTAAAGGCAATAAAAAGCAAGGTTGAGCTGCCTGTTCAGCTGCACAGCCACTATACGACGGGGCTTGCTTCCATGAGCTATCTTGCGGGGCTTGAAGCCGGAGCTGACGTTATAGACTGTTCAATATCACCGTTCGCAATGGGCACCGGTCAGCCGGCGACAGAAACGATGGTTGCCGCTTTGCGCGGCGGAACTTTTGACACTGACATCAAACTTGAAAATCTTCTCCCTGTTGCGGAACATTTCCGCGGACTTGCCGAAAAATACAAGGATAAAATAATGGGAGTCAGGGGTGTCAACGTCAATATTCTGATGTATCAGATACCCGGCGGAATGTACTCAAATCTGCAGAGTCAGCTGAAAGACGCCGGTTGCCTTGACAAACTGCAGGAGGTTTTGAAAGAAGTTCCGCAGGTGAGAAAAGAGATGGGCTATCCGCCTCTTGTAACGCCTACAAGTCAGATCGTGGGAACACAGGCGACAATGAACGTACTTTCAGGTGAACGCTGGAAGGTTGTGCCGAAGGAAGTCAGACAGTATTTCCTCGGTTATTACGGGAAAACACCCGCGCCTGTTGACAGTGAAATTCAGAAAAAAGTAATCGGAGACGAAAAGCCGATTACCTGCCGTCCGGGTGAACTGCTCCCGCCTGAGCTGGAAGGAGCGAAACGCGAAATCGGCTATCTTGCGCTGCAGAAAGAAGATGTTCTGAGTTATATAATGTTCCCGCAGGTCGCAAAAGAATTTCTGGAAAATAAATATGTCAGAGCGACAAAAACAGACATAGGACTTGAGGATACTGCAGTCCCCGGAGTGTATCCGGTGTAAAAACAAGCTGCTTTAATAAGGCAGGGATACAGAATGGAAACATACAGTTACAGCATAAGACGGCTTGAAAAAACTGTTGACGCGGAAACCTTTGTGCGTAAGTATGTTGATATTCCAAGGATTGCCGGTTACTGTGCGGAATGTTCAGAATACGGCAAAAACTGGTCATGCCCAGCCTACAAATTTCACACGGAAGATTTATGGAAAAGATACAAGACAGTCCGTCTGATAGGGGAGAAACTTACCCTGTCAGACAGACTGAAAGATAAGAAATACACAGACACAGGTGTTGAAGATTTCCTGAACGAGATGTTCACAAGAGAGAAAATCAAGATAACGCTCTTTATGAGGCATCTTGAAAACAAATACAGAGGCAGCAGAATACTTTCCTCTCTTATCTGTTCATACTGTAAACGCTGCGCAAGACTGGACGGGAAGCCGTGCAGGCATTCGGACAAGATGCGCTTTATGATAGAGGGGGTCGGCGGCGACGTTGAAGCTATGTCAAAAGACTTGTTCGGTATTGAAATCCTTTGGACTGAAAACGGCGTACTTCCGCCGTATTACGTTATATTCTTCGCGCTGCTTATGAAGGACTGATTATGCCGATATTTTCCTACACGACAGAAACATTGTACGCTGAATGCGATATGAGCCTGTTTATATCGCGTTACGTTGACGTGCCGCGCTTTCTTGAGTGCTGCAGGCAGTGCCCTAATTATGACAAAAAATGGTCATGCCCGAATTTTGAATTTGATCAGCTTCAATATTGGAAGCAGTTTAACAGCATAAAACTTTTCGGAATTAAAATGATACTTGATTCGGCTGCGCGCGGAATGAAATATGAAGGAGACCTGTTTTATTTCGTAAAATCGATGATTGCCGCCGAAAAAGGCAGGCTTATGCAGCAGATTTGGCTGATGGAAAAAGAAATCCCGCAAAGCCGCGGACTTTTTGCCGGAGACTGTCAGCTCTGCGCAAGGTGCGCTAAACTTGAAGGAAAACCGTGCAGAAATCCTAAACTTATGCGCTATTCGTTAGAATCGATAGGCGGAAACGTTCAGGCAGTTACGGAAGAACTTCTCGGGACAAAAATTCTCTGGGTCGGAAAAGACAACACAGTGCCGGAATATTTTACTCTGGTATCGGCGTTGCTTGTGAAATAATCCAAAATTGTACGAGAGTATAATTAACATCTGTGCAGGGGGGGAAGTTTCGTGTATTACAACACTGTAAAATCTAAAATTTTCACTGCGTTTTTAATTACAGCTTTGTTTTCTGCGGTAATTTTGTCAGGCGGCTGTGACGGGAGCTCGTCTGGCACAACCCAAGAGGTGTCAGAGGAACTGTTGGCTGAAGCAGGCTATTTCGGTAAATATCAGCCTGACAGCAACGAAATATGTTTTAAACTTGCCGAGGGCACTCAGCTTGACTGGAATGACCATAAAGAGCAGCTTGAACAGCAGTTTGGAATGGAACTTTTGGAAGTCGCGCAGCTTGAAAAGCCTGAAGAACAAGATGAAGAGCAGAACGAAGAGGAAGTCTTAGAGCAGGAAAATTTGTATGCCGCAAACGGCTTAAGAACGGTAAGTTTGCAGAGCAGCGCCGCACCGCTGCTTGGAGAGGACAACACCGCTGATGACGCAGACGAACAGGAAATTCCGGCTGACAGCGACAAACTGCAGGTGCTGAATTTCGGACGCGGCGGCAGTCAAGATGTTACGCTTCCTTTTATACCGGCGGATTTTATGAAAAACAATCCAAAACTCAAGGAGAGCATAGAAAAACTGATTATTCCGGAAGATGTAAAAGAAATAGGGGCAAACGCGTTCGCTGATATGCCGAAACTCAGCAGAGTTGTAATTTTCGGCGCTCCGAACATAGGCGAAAACGCGTTCAGGAACTGTCCAAATCTTGAATTTGTCAGTATAGGCTGCGGAAACTATCTGGACATGTACCGCGAAATTACAGACGAACTTGGAGATAAACGCCCCTCAATGCACGAATTTATGCGCAGTCATCAAACTTCGGTATATACAATAGGCGATAGGGTTTTTGCAAACTGTCCGAAACTGCAAATGGTGGACTTTGGTTTTGTTGCGCCGCCGAAATTCGGAAACGCGGTTTTTGAAAAAACTCCTCTGCGCCGTATATCCGTTCCTTATCCTGTGTGGTATGTGAACACGTTCAAAAAGACATTGCCGTCGGAGTATTCAAAATATGTCGCTTCAAAAACCTGGATGGCTGACCTTCCCGATAATCAGCTGATTACCCAGCTCAGTCTCCCTGCTACGCATGACTCTGCCACGTTCGGACTTACAAACATAATTGAAATGTACGGAAGAACGCAGGGCTTGAAGTTCGATGAACAGTTTGACAAAGGAATCCGCTGCTTTGACATGAGACTCGGCTACTGGGGACACTCAGAACTTTATCTCGGTCATGCGTTCAGCGCGGGAATTGCGTTCTCAACAGCAGTAAAAGCCATCAAAAACAAGCTGAAAAGCAATCCGAAAGAATTTGTCATTATAGAATTTGCGTGGGACGGTACGCCGAGCAAGTCAAAATATGAAGATATGCAGAACGCTGTCTTGAAATATAATGATGACAAGAACGCTGTACGGTTCAAGCCGGATTTGAGACTCAAAGACGTGAGAGGCAAATTTTTGTTTATGAACTGTGACGTGAATGACACAAAAGGCGTTACACTGGATTCTTCAATATGCTGCCGCTGGGGTTCCGGTGTGTCAGGTATGAAATATGACGGAAGCGTTGGACTGCCGCGAACGCCTAAAGCAGCTAAAAACGTTTCCTGGACGCAGAACAAATGGGAGATAAAAACAACCGGAGCCGATATTCAGGACAAGACGGATAAAATATTCAAAATGTTTGACGATTTTGCAAAGCAGGTTAGGGAAAAACCTGAAGAAAGCGTGTGGTGCTTTAATTACACCTCCGGCTATCTCAGCGTCCCGGGCGATTTCTATACAAATTATCCGGCGAGCGCAGAGTATCAGAACCAGCGCGCGGCAGATTATAT
>JAZRZG010000032.1:0-36677 GCA_045601305.1 Synergistaceae bacterium | reverse complement strand
CTTTCGAGGATTTTGCCAAACAGCTGGCTGTTCATAACCGTAAATACAATAACTTCCCCATGAGACCTCTTGGCTGGAAGTCCCCTAGGGAAGTTTTATCTTCTTACTCTTCTTTGTAACATATGTTTGACAAACCCACATATTTGCAATTTAAGAAAAAATTTGCTAAAATTCTCTCTGCCGGCGGAAGATTGAAATATTCTTCTTGCCGTAACGGCGTTATTATGGTATATTCTACCAGTTGCATTTCAACTGGTATCTCATATCTGCTCATAGATAATGCAAGCACGGGAGGTGTAGTCTGTGAAACGTACATATCAGCCGCATAACACCAGACGCAAACGCGCAATGGGTTTCCTCGTTCGTTCAGCATCAGCAAGCGGACGCCGTATTTTGAGAAACCGTCGTCGCAAAGGCAGAGCACGTCTCGCCGTATAGTTTCTGTTGTGAAGTTCGGATTTTCGTCTGAAGCCCATTTAAAAAGCCCAAGACAGTTTGATCTCGTTTTTCGCACCGGACGTCGTCAAACCGGCGGGCTGGTGCGATTGTTGTTTTTGGATAATTGCGGCGGAGAGACGAAATTCGGCGTTACAGTCAGTAAAAAGATTGCTAACGCCGTGAAACGTGTCAGAGGCCGCCGGATACTCAGAGAGTCTTTAAGGCGCCTCAGACCGTGGACAAAGCAGGGCTGCTGGATAGTCGTTTCTCTGCGGGATACGGCGCTTCGCAGTTCGGCAAAGGACGTGTATTTTGACGTTGCGCGTCTTATGCAGAATGCAGGCTTAATGAGGGACGACTGGCAGGGGGCAGACTGGAACGCAGATTCAAAAGATGAAGCTTAGGGAAGTTCCTGCTAAGACAGCGGTTTTCTTTGTCCAAATTTACCGTACGGCAGTATCACCGCTTCTTGGAGGCGGAAAATGCCGTTTTTATCCGACTTGTTCCGAATATGCCGTGCAGGCATTTGAAAAATACGGTTTTTTTCTCGGATTTCTCCTTGCAGTTCGCAGACTTCTGCGATGCGGTCCGTGGAGCAAGGGCGGAATAGATCTTCTGCCGGACAGCGCAGAGATACAAAGGATATGGTTTGGAAGACTCTTTAGACCTCGAAAGGATGGGTAACTTATGGGAACACTTTGGCACGGGGCAGAAAGCCTGCTTAAGCTTTTCCTCGAACAGTTTTACAATCTTACCGGTTCATACGGGTTGTCAATCGTCATTCTGACGGTGATTATCCGTTTGCTGCTTTACCCTCTCAACAAAAAGCAGATGGTAAGCATGCAGGCTATGCAGAAAATTCAGCCGAGGCTGAAAATGCTTCAGGAAAAATACAGCGATGACAAGCAGAAACTCGGTGAAGAGACAATGCGCCTTTACAGGGAATACAAGGTTAATCCGATGGCGGGCTGTATGCCTATGCTTGTTCAGCTGCCGATACTTATTCTGCTTTTTCAGGTGCTCAGAAAGCACAATTTCGGCGACGCGGCATTTCTTGGTATTTTTAAGCTCGGAACTTCCGTAGTCACCGGAATTTGTCAGGCTTGCGGCGCTGCTGTGTCATCAACAGCCGGTATTACCGTTGCCGTAAAAGCTGTTTTCGCAAATCCGTCCGGGCTTGCGAATGTGTCGCTTTACATCGGCAATGTATTTCTCATAGCTGCAATCGTAATTCTTACTTGGCTGCAGCAGAAGATGTCAACGGGCGAGAACCCGCAGATGGCTACAATGAACACTATAATGCCGATATTCATGGCATGGATTTGCCTTTCAATGCCGGGTGGCGTAATGATTTACTGGGGACTTTCAACGTTGTTCGGTGTTGTCCAGCAGTATTACGTTATGAAAAACACCAAACTTGAAATGGCAAACAAACCGGTACTGCACAAGAACAAGCCGATTGAGGCGGAAGTTGTCGAAGACGATGACGATGAATATGAGTGGGTCGAAGTCGATGATGACGAAGAAGATGAAAAATAGAACGGGGAACAGGTAAAATATTATGGATAAATTTCGCGAACAGGTTCCTATGCCTGAAATAGAAAGCAAAATTTTTGAATGTGCATCAGAAGAAGAAGCAAGGAAAAAGGCGGCAGAGTATTGGAATATTCAGCCGGAAGACATTGAAACTGAGGTTTTGTCCGAAGACAGGAAGCTTTTCGGAATTTTCGGCAAAACGCTGAGAATAGAGACCAAAGCAATAGCGCCGGTTTCATATATCCAGTCCTGCTATTTTGTAAACGAAATTCTTGAAAAAATGGACGTTGACCTTGTGCCTGAGCTTGAAGAAGACGGAATTGTCAATCTTGTCGGCGAAGATCAGGGTGTGGTAATCGGGCGCTACGGCGAGACGCTCAAAGCGCTTGAATATCTTACAAACCTTGTGTGCCACGAGGATCTTTCAACACGCCGCATACGCTTTGACTGCGGCGGTTACAGAGATAAACGCGCTCATACACTGACGCGCCTTGCCATTTCTTTGGCGCGGGAGGCTGTCAGGAAGGGCGAGCCGGTATTTCTTGAGCCTATGACAAGCTGGGAACGCCGTATCGTACATCTTGCGCTTCGCGACAACAGTGACGTGGAAACAAAATCAACAGGCGAAGAGCCTTTAAGACGTGTTACAATCTGTCCTGCGGGAATGACGAAGCGCGCGCCGCGCAGACATCACCGTTAGGATGCACCCTGTACTTTTCAAAATTTCAGCATTTGAAGCCCGCAGCTATTATGTGTTGTGGGCTTTTGCTTTGCTTATGTTTTTGTATGCCTCGTACAGACGCTGCATAAAAAACGGCGCGAAAGCTGAGGCTGTGTCGTCTGTACTGCTGTGGGTTTACTGCGGAGGCATTTTTGGGGCAATTTTCGGCGCTGCCGCTGAAAAACTGCCTCTGATAATATCGGGAAAAGCAGAATGGTCACTTCTGCTTGCAGGAGGCAGCTCTGCCTGTTTTGGAATTTTGTCCGGCGGCTTAGCCGGTATGTACAGACTTCGCAGAGAAAAGCTGCCTGTCGGTATGTTTGCCGATGCCTGCGCTCTGCCGATTTCGGCTATGCTTGCTGTCGGACGCATAGGCTGTCTGCTGGAAGGGTGCTGCCGCGGTAAAATTGTTGAAAAAAACTGCTGCGCTATACATTTTCCGCAGGATTTGCCCGGAGTTTACCGTTTCCCGTCGCAGACTGCCGAAGCCGCAGCTGCCGGTATTATCTTTCTTGTCCTCTGCGCGGCTGAAAAAAAATACGCGAAAAAATATTCCGGAGGGCTTCTTTTTGCGCTGTTTTTGATTATGTACGGCAGTTACAGACTTGTATTTGACATTTTCAGAGAAAAGTCGCCGAATGACGCGTTTAACAGCGCGGTCATTTTGTCGCTGCTTGCCGTTATTGTCGGAGTATCTTGGCTGTATCGTGTTATTACAGCGAAAACCGTTAAAAAATAAGTAAAAACACCGGTGCATTTCTGATATTTAGGAGTATCATAAAGCTGTAAGGAAAATTCGGCGGCTGTATGGCTGAGACGGCTGCCGGAATATCAGAAAGGATGATGAATATGGAGAACAAAGAAAAAACAATCGAAGAACTCAAACAGGAAATTGAATCTCTGAAATGCGCTCTCAGCGAAAGAACGAAAAACGCAGAGAAAAAAGCGGTGGTTGACTTTGGCAAAATGGCGTCGGAGCTTAACGAAGGTACCGGCAAATTCATTGACACTGTCAAGCCTGCGGCAAAAGAAGCAGCTGACAAAGTAGGAAGAAAAATTAAAGAACGCCCCTTTGTCTCAGTCTGCGCGGCGCTCGGCGCAGGTATTCTGCTTGCGGGGCTTGCAAAACGCAAAAACAACAATTAGTCCGAAATTTGTGCTACAATAGAATCTAATCACATCAAAGGAGTGACTGTCATGACGGAAGCAAACGGAACGATTATCAAAATCGAAGAACTGAAAGAGGAAATCAACGAGCTTAAAGATGAAATAGCGGAAAAAACCGCGGCTATTGCCGAGAACGCCGCTGTTGACTGCGAAAAACTGAAAGATACGATAGGAGAAAAGACCGCTGAGGTTGTTGAACGCGTAAAACCGTATCTTGAAGAAGGAAAAAAGAAAGCCGAAGAGACAGCAGAACAGATTGGCGAAAAGGTAAAAGAAAAACCGCTTGCGGCAGTAGGAATTGCCTTTGCGGCAGGAATTCTTCTGTCAAAGCTTTTCAGACGCCGTTAGGTGAGACACAATGAAATCACTTGCAAACATAGTGCTGAACTTTTTCAGCCTGCTTGAAGCTGAAGGCAGACTGTTTAAGGAAAAGGCTGTACTTACCGCGTCAGGCATAACAGCGATATTTATAGGCGCGCTCTGTCTTTTTGCGGCTCTGATAATCGCGGCATTTGCGGCGTATGTGTTGCTTGCGTTCTATTACGGTTCTGTTCTTGCCATGCTTATAATAGCCGCTGCATTTGCAGTTATAGGAATTCTCCTTATAGTTTTTGGAAAAAGGTAATCCAATGTCTGTCGCAGAACGCGAAGCCGAACAGGCAAAGCAGGAATTTAAGCAGTCTGTTGAAGAATTCGGTGTGTTGCAGATGGTTAAGGAATATCCGTTGGCAACAGTCGGAATATCTGTGTTAGCAGGTCTTGCAATGGGCTTTGTGCCTTTTTCAAAATTCAAACCGCTGCTCTTGTCGTCGCATGTACTCAGAGTTGTCTCAAAGCGCCTGAAAAACAGTCCGGCAGAATAATAAACGTAAACTATCAAAGCAATAAACGTAAACTATCAAAGCAACGGCTTGACACAAATCGAATAGACGGTTATACTTTCTTCTCGTGGCGGCATAGCCAAGCGGTAAGGCAGAGGACTGCAAATCCTTTATCCCCAGTTCGATTCTGGGTGCCGCCTCCAAAGATAGCAACGCGCGCAGTTTTGACTGCGCGCTTTTTTGTGAAATTACGCTGTATGTCAAAAAGAAGTCAGCAGAACTATAATATGTATGAACAGGTTCCACAGCATTTTGTGAAGAAGCAAAATTTGCTGACAAGTGCCGCATACTGAATTTCCCAATCTCCATAAAATCTCCACAAAAAATTCATAATAGCGCCACATTTGAGGTCTAATATTTGTCTCACAAGAAGGGCAAAGCCCGTACACTCACTAAGGAGGACATGAACATGAAGAGAAAAATGATCGCAGCAATACTGACACTGGCACTTGTGATTTCCTGCACGGCAGCTTTTGCCGAAGAAGCACGGCAGACTGTCTGCAACGGACAAAAATTCGCGCACGGAATGCACAGAATGCACAAAACCGCAATGAGTCAGGAAGCAAAGGCACAATTTGACAAGCTCTGCAAGTTGAAACAGAAGTTTGGCGAAGAAATGAAAAAAGAGACGCCCGACAAGGCAGAGGCAATGAAGCTCAAGGCTGAAATCGAAGATATTAAACTCAAGATGGCACAGAAGCGTTTTGAGAAAATGCTCGCAAATCCGAATTTCGGAAAACGCAAAGCCAAACTGACTGAAGCCCAAAAGGCACGTATGGAAAAGATGCACGAACTGCGCGAAGCAATACGCAAAGAGCTTGGCAGTGACAATCCGGACAAGGTAAAAGCGGCACAGCTTAACAAGGAAATGCTTGAACTGAAAAAAGAAGCCTCTATGGAACGTTTTGCCAAGGTTATGGAAAATCCGAAGAAATTTGCGGAACAGAGGAAAAATCACAAATTCGGCAAAAAACATCGCGGACACGGTATGCGCGGCTGCGGAAAGCAAAAACACGATCATCAGTTCAAGAATTTCTAAGCGTCGGCAGAACGGAATCGAAAGATTCCGTTTTTTTGAATTTTTATGTAAAATTATCACATAATCTCCACATTTACGTTGTAAAATTTTACTGTCGGAACAAATATACGCTGAATACGCGTCACGCGGACAGTAAGGGGGCAGGCGGAATGAAAATACTTATAGTTGAGGACGAAAGGGCGATCGCAGAGGTTGAAAAGGCATACATGGAAAAAGACGGTTACAGCGCGGACATAGCGGCAGACGGACTTTTGGGGCTTGAAATGTTTGCGGATGGCGAATATGACCTTGTAATTCTTGACCTTATGCTTCCGGGAATGTCAGGTGTTGACGTATGCAAAACAATCAGAGCAAAATCTCAGGTGCCGATTATTATGGTTACGGCGCGAAGCGGTGAAGATGACGTAGTGCAGGGGCTTGACGCAGGGGCCTCCGATTACGTTGTAAAGCCGTTCAGCCCCAAGGTGCTTATGGCAAGAGTGCGTGCCAACACGAGAAAAGATGGCGCACAGCAGGGTGCGCAGCTCATACAGGTTGGCGGCAGTATTACGATAGACACAGGCAATTTCACGGTGAGCAAAAACGGCGCGGAAATTCCGTTTACGAGAAACGAGTTTATGATATTTTCCAAGATGGCGGCAAAACCTGAGAAAATATGGAGCAGAGATGATATTATAACTCAGGCGCTCGGCTACGAATATGACGGTTTTGAACGTTCAATAGACAGCTACATAAAAAACATAAGAAAAAAACTTGCAGACTCCGAGCATGAAAACGGTTATATCAAAACTGTGCATGGTTTCGGCTACAAGGTGTCAGAATAATGAAAAATTCACTAAGGTCTAAACTGCTTTTTCAGTTCACGGCGCTTGTCCTGATATGTATGCTGGTTATTCCGTCATTTATCGGCTGGCAGATGAACAGACAGTTTCGCAGATACAGTTCCGAGCGTTTTGAAGAAGACAGAGAACAGCTTGTCAAAACGCTTGAAAAAAGTTTTGCCAAGGGACGCGGCGGAACGGACGTAACGTCAGACATGTTGCGCTGGCCTGTCGCAAAGGTATCGGTATATGACGCAGAAGGCACGAAAATATATGAGTTGAAACACGTTTCGCGCCGTAAACATGCCGAAAATGCCGCAAATACCAACAAAAACATGCGTCTTTTGACAGAAGATTTGCATTCAAAAAGCGGTGAAAAAATTGGGAAGGCAGTTTTTGAGGCAGTGCCGTTCAAGCTCAGCCGAGAAGGCTTTTTACTCAGGAGATTTCAGCAGAATCTTGAAATCTGGATAGCGGTAATGCTTGTACTGGCAGCATTTTTTGCAGTTTTTACCACAGAGAGAATAATACGTCCGGTGCTTGCTGCCGCAAAACGCGCGGAGCTTATCAGCAAAGGGTGTTTCCCCGCAGAGAAGAGCAAAGAGTCTGACATAAAAGAGATACAGGCGCTTACTGACAGCGTTGACAGACTGGGCAGCGAACTTGCCGAACAGGAAGCATTGCGCAAACGTCTCATGAGTGACATCGCGCATGAACTCAGAAATCCGGTGACAGTTGTCAAGGCACATCTTGAAGCTTTTGAAGACGGAGTGTGGGAACCCTCACCGGAAAGAATAGCGCTTACCCGCGCGGAAATAGACAGACTTTCCCTGCTGATCAAGGAAGTTGAAAATCTCACGACTATTGAAAAATCAGGTCACGGACTTGCGATTGAGCTCACAGACCTTTCGCGGCTTACGGAAAAGTGCGCGCTTACATTTGACCCGCTTTTTGAAAACAAGGGCGTAACCTTGAAAAAAGAGATAGAAAACGGCGCAGAAATTGCGTTAGACCCTGCAAAAATTCGGCAGGTAACAGAAAATCTCATTTCAAACGCGCTGCGCTATACAGACAAAGGCGGCGAAGTGCTTGTTTCTCTCAAAAAGTGCGGTGACACGGTGAAACTTGCGGTAAAAGACAATGGAATAGGAATTGCCGCTGAAGATCTCCCGAACATTTTTGAACGTTTCTACCGTACGGACAAATCCCGCACGCGCGAAAGCGGAGGCATGGGCATAGGGCTTGCGGTTGTAAAAGCAATCGTCGAAGCGCACGGCGCGAAAATAACGGCCGAAAGCAAAGAGGGAGAAGGAAGCACGTTTACGGTGGAATTCAACAGAGTTCAGCATTATAAAATTTGAGTAAAAAGCTCACTTTAACAATCTAAACATAAAGAGGTGTTAAAAATGAAAAAGAGACTGATTATTCCGATAGTATTTCTGCTTGCGGCTGTTACGTCCACAAACGCGGCTGAACTGACGCTTTCGGAATGTCTTGAAACGGCAGTCAGAAATCATCCTGACCTTGCCGCGTCACAGGCGAGAGTTGACTCTGCAAAAGCAACAATCAGTCAGGCAAAATCAGCGGCACAGCCGCAGATTGACCTGAACGGCAGTTACACGAGAGGCAATTCGCCGCTTGAAGAAGAAGGCACGCGCGGAAGCTACAACACGGGAGTTACTCTTTCGCAGCTGCTTGCAGATTCAGGAAAAACGAAACTGAGAATTAAAAAAGCGCAGCAGTCAACGGCGGCAAGCAGTGAAGACCTTGCGGAAAAACGCAATGAAGTTATCCGCAACGTGTCCGACGCGTATTACAGCTTAAACAGCATGATTCGCGACTGTGAAGTAGCGCAGACACGCTTTGACAACTACCGGAAACGTCTTGATTGGGCGAACGCCTACTATAAAGCCGGCAAAAAGCCGAAAATTGAAGTTACCAGAGCGGAAGCAGACCTCGCAAGCGCAAAGCTCGCACTGATAACCTCAAAAACGGAGGCACAGGTGGCAAAAGCAGAGCTTGCCTCCGCTATGGGCGATGCACAGCTGAAGATTGACGCTGTCAGAGACGAGCTCGAATATGAAGACTGGAATATTTCCGAGGATGAAGCAATCAAAACAGCTGTGGCAAACAGACCGGAACTTATCGCAAAGGCAAAACGCGTTGA
Organism: Synergistaceae bacterium; assembly: GCA_045601305.1. Lineage (GTDB taxonomy): Bacteria > Synergistota > Synergistia > Synergistales > Synergistaceae > Equadaptatus. The sequence goes on along the minus strand of JAZRZG010000032.1, from coordinate 27,907 downwards.
AGCGGCAAAAACAGAACTCGGTATTCAGCAGAAGGGACTTTCGCCGAACGTATCTTTGGGCGGAGGCTATACTCTTTCCGGAAGCGCGCCGTTTGACGATAAAGACTGGACCGCAAGAGTAACGCTGTCACTGCCTTTGAGCGACGGCGGCGCGACCAACAGCCGTATTGCGCAGGCACGTGCAGACCTTAAGGCAGCTGAAGCAGAACAGAAAGCATTGCAGAACGCGGTTGTTCTTGAAGTGCGTACGGCATGGCAGAATATGATAAAATCTGAAGAAAGCATTATCTCGGCACGCGAAGCCGAGCGCAAGGAAAAGGAAAATCACGAACTTGCAGAGAAACGTTACCGTGCAGGAGTAGGCAGCAGCCTTGAAATATCCGACGCCGTTGACAGCTACGCTCTGGCACAGGCAAAAACAATACTCGCGCTTTACGGAGGCAAAAGTTCGCAGCTCACGCTGCTTAAAGCAATAGGGGGCAAAAGATAATGAAACTTAACAAGAAAAAAATCGTTCTGATACTGGTTGCGATAGCTGCGATATTTGCGGCAGTCAGCTTTATGGGCGGGAAAAAACAGCAGCCGGATTTGTACAGGACAGCCGGAGTACGCAGAGTTGACCTTCGTTCCGTTATTTCTGCGACAGGCACATTGAAAGCTACGGAAACAGTTGACGTCGGTACACAGATATCGGGAAAAATTGTCGAGCTTCACGTTGATTACAACAGCGTTGTCAAAAAAGGACAGCTGATCGCAAAGATGGACTCCTCAACGCAGATGACGGATATGCTTGCGGCACAGGCAAACTATATCGCAGCGCGCGCAGATCTCCAGTCAAGCCTTGCACAGCTTGAAAAGGCAGAAAAAGACTACAAGCGTTCAAAAGAGCTGGCTGATCAGGACCTTATCGCAAAAAGCGAACTTGACACGGCAGACAGCGCGCTCAAAACAGCAAAAGCCGGTGTTACGGTGTCAAAAGCAAAAATCAGCCAGACACAGCAGAGCTTTAATAAATCAAAAATCACGCTCGGCTACACCTACATCTACGCACCTGTTGACGGCATAGTGGTAGCCAAAAACGTTGAGGAAGGACAGACAGTCGCGGCAAGCTATTCAACGCCGAGCATTGTTGAAATCGCGCGTGACCTTACAAAAATGCAGGTTGAAATCAGCGTTGACGAAGCGGATATAGGCAATGTCAGAGACGGTCAGCCGGCAGAATTTACGGTTGACTCCTTCCCCGAAAGAAAATACCTCGGAAAAGTCACGCAGATACGCCTGTCGCCGACCACCACAGACAACGTTGTAACCTACACGGTTGTTGCTGACGTTGACAATACGGATCTTACACTGCTCCCCGGCATGTCGGCAAACGTATCGCTCATACTCAAAGAAACGAAAGGCACGCTCTCTGTGCCCAACAGCGCATTCCGCTTCAAACCGATTGACAAAAACAAGAAATCGCGGAATATGGAGCACGGAATCGGAATGCGTTCCAAAGCAACTGTAGCGGAAGCCGTAACCCCCGCTGTTTACGTGCTTGAAAACGGCGAACCGGTCAAGCGCGAAGTCGAAAAAGGCATTACTGACGGAGAACGCACGGAAATCAAGAAAGGGCTTAAAGAGGGCGAACGCGTCATAACCGGAGTAAATCTAAAAAAAGAAGGGTAAGTCATGGCTCTTGTTGAAGTAAAAGACATAAGAAAAAGTTTTATGCTCGGCGAAGACCAGATTGAAATTCTGCACGGCGTCAACCTCAGCGTTGAACGCGGCGAATTTGTCGCAATGATGGGACCTTCGGGCAGCGGAAAATCAACGACAATGAACATACTTGCCTGTCTTGACACGCCGACCTCAGGTACCTACATACTCGACGGGCAGAACGTGGAACATCTTGATCCCGACCGGCTTGCCGAAATACGCAACGCAAAAATAGGCTTTGTCTTTCAGGGGTTTAACCTGCTGAAAAAAACCAGCGCGCTTGAAAATGTGGAACTCCCGCTTCTTTATGCCGGGATTGAAAAAGAAGAGCGCAGAAAGCGCGCAAAACAGGTGCTTATAGACATGGGGCTGGAAGACAGGATATACCACGAACCGACACAGCTCTCCGGCGGACAGCAGCAGCGTGTGGCAATAGCGCGCGGCATAGTCAACAAGGCGCCTATACTGATGGCAGACGAACCTACCGGAAACCTTGACACCAAAACAAGCGATGAAATTATGGCGCTCTTCTGCGAACTCAACGAAAAAGACGGCATAACGATAATACTCGTAACGCATGAATCCGACGTTGCGGCATACGCAAAACGCATACTTCATTTCCGCGACGGAGTCATAATGGACGATGTAATAAACACAGAGAGGAGGGCATGGAAATGATAGCCGGAGAAGAAATATTTCGGAGCGCTCTTAAATCGCTGCGCAGAAACAAATCAAGCTCCATGCTCACCACGCTCGGAATAACGATAGGCGTCGGAGCGGTTATAGCCGCTTTCGCAATCGGACAGGGCGCCAACAAAATGATAGACGAACAGATAGCCGCCTTCGGAAGCAACTTCATCATGGTATTCACGCAGCGGTCAGCCAGCTCTGCGCAGGGAAACATCCGCTATATTACCAATGACGATGCTGCCGCCATTGAAAAAAACGTGTCGGGAATAGACGCGCTTGCCCCGCTTGTCAGCGCTTCCTCAACGGTTGTGTACGGCAACACGAACTGGACAACCTCAGTAATAGGCAGCAACATAAACTACTCTTACGTGCAGAGCCGTGCAATAGCAAAGGGACGTGATATATACGACAGCGACGTGCGTCAGGGAACAAAAGTTGCTGTCATAGGGCAGACCGTTGCAGAAAAACTGTTCGGAGATGAAAATCCTCTCAGAAAAAGCATACGCATCAACAAAATACCGTTCACAATAGTCGGTGTGTATGAGAAAAAAGGACAGTCGCAGATGGGCGGTGACCAGGATGACATAATACTGATTCCCATTACCACAGCGCAGAAAAGAATTATCAGAAGCCGCGTGAACAGAATACAGAACATCTACATACAGGGCGTATCCATGGAAGCGCTTGACTACATACAGTCTGAAACGGAAGCGCTGCTTCGCGAACTGCACAAAATAAGAAAAGGCGCACCGGATGACTTTGCGGTGCGCAACATATCGCAAATGCTTGAAGCGCGCAAAAAAACGACCTCGATAATGTCCATGCTGCTGGCAGCGATAGCGGGTATCTCGCTTATCGTCGGCGGTGTAGGAATTATGAACATAATGCTGGTATCGGTAACGGAACGCACGAAAGAAATCGGCGTGCGAATGGCGGTAGGCGCGAAAATCAGTGACATACGCACACAGTTTCTTCTCGAAGCAGTCGTGCTCTCAAGCGTGGGAGGCATACTCGGAATACTCTGCGGAATAGCTGCAGGTTTCGGACTTGCCGACCTCACGCAGGCACCGCCGATATTCTCAATCCCTTCCATACTGCTTGCATTCATATTCTCTTGCGTGGTCGGCGTCGGCTTCGGCTACTACCCGGCGTACAAAGCCTCGCTGCTCAACCCGATAGACGCGCTGAAATACGAATAGAGTTTACAGTACAGCGGCTTGGAAATTTCCAAGCCGTTTTGTGCGGCGGTTGAAATTCCGGCGAAAATCCATAAAAATACGCGATGAAAAGCGGTACAAATCCTTTCGGAAATGCTGTAATAACGCTGTGCGGCAGATTTTTTCAGGATAATCGTACTTTGCAAAACAATAATCGTACTTTGCAAAACAAAATCCTCTTGCCGCAATATCGCTGAACCGATATAATTAACGGCGGAACAGAAAAGAAACGCAGGGAAAGAATACAGATGAACAAAGATAATGCATACAACGTCAGTAAACCAAATCCGGCAGTTGAAAAAAGCCCGCGCATTGCCGGGAAGATTTTGAGATTGTGCAGAGCTTTGTTCCTGCAAAAAGAATTCAACTCTTTACCGCTTGCGCTGTCGGCAGCGCTTCTCCTTCTCGTGTCAGCCTCCGCTTGTTACGCGGTAACAGGCGCCGGTCTGCAGCCGCAGATTTCCGCGGTTCTCGGCAGCAATGCCGAAATCCGTCAGGCAGGCGCACAGGAAGAACTTACCTGCAGGGCTGCTCTTAACGCGGTTTTTGAAGCTTCGGGTTTTTCATGGGAGCTTTCCCTTCTGAAGAACTTTGAAGAAATGCCGGAATGGCGGGGACATGACAGCGTTATTGACCTTGCAAGGTTTTTCACCCCGAAAATTCCTGAAGAACTCGTTGCGAACCCTGACGCGGCAATCTCGGAACAGCAGTGCAAAACGCTGATGAACTGGCTTGCGCAGTGTAAAAAAGGCTGCTCCGTGCGCATTTCTTTTACTCACCCCTTTGGTCCGCAGCTGAGACTTCTGAGACAAAATCTCGGCAATCCGGCAATTGACAACAATAACGGCACCTTGCAGGACAAACCGCTCTTCTCTGCAACCGTTGTATTTGACCTGAAAGATTTCCGCGGGAGACTTGCTTTTGCAAAAACATTCGGAGGTTCTGAAAAAATTGCTCTTTCAACTATGGCAGAGGAAACCTACGGAACCGTTGCCGCTGTTAACGGCGGCTATTCCCGCGATGAGAGACCTATCGGCATTCTCAGAAACGAAGGAGTAACAATTTGGGGCACACCATGGCCGGGTCGCAGCGGAATATGCTGGAATGACGACGGCGCCGTACGTTTTACAGACGGCAGCAGTACGGACTGGTTCACAACTCCCGAAGCAAAGACCTTTGCTCAGGCTCTGCAGGCAGGTCCTCGTCTTTTGAAAAACGGTCAGCCCTGCAAAGGCGACGAAAAACTTGAGGATAAAATAATCCGTGACAGGTGCCCCAGAAGCATTATAGGCACCGACGGGAACAAACTGTATCTGACTGTCATTGACGGACGCAATAACATGCACAGTTCCGGCACAACAATCGAAGAAACGAAAGCCTACTGTGCGGCATTAGGCATGAAAAACGCGCTTAACCTTGACGGCGGAGGCTCCAGTTCTCTCTGGTGGATGGGAAGAACTGTCACACTGCCCTCCAACGGCGGCGTTGAGCGCACGCTGCCGTACGGAATTCTGTTCACCCGTCCGGAATAACCGCTGCTTTGACAGAAATATAACAGGGGGGACTGATTTTTCAGTCCCCAGCTTTTTTGTTTAGTATCTTGCATTGGAAAATTCGAGGTTGGGAAGAAAACAGGGATTGCCGTTTCCGTCCGTTGTGATGATATCGGAGCGTTCAAAGAAATTGCAGCTTATGCTTTTTCCGGAGTTTTTATTTTCGCCGTTTTGGCTGTATAATAGGGACATGAGAAATGTTTATTCTTTGGCTGCCGCTGTTTTTATGCTCTATTTCCCGTATGTGTGGTGTCATTTCCGCAAGGAAAGCACCGGGGCGTACGGTTTGCAGTGGTATGCTGACAGGCAGTCGCTGAAGTTTACGCTTTTGCTGACTTGTGCCGTGCTTGCGCTGCTTACGCCTGCCGCTTTGCTGTGGCCCTGTGTGTCTCTGCCGTTTCGCAGAAGCGGGCGTGAAGTGTTTAATCTGCTTTGCGCGGGGCTTGCGGCGGCTGTGATTGAGGAGACATTTTTCAGAGGTTTTGTGCAGACGATTTTTAAGCGCAGATTTAATCTTTTTTTTGCAGTTATCTGCGTGAACGTTCTGTTTGCCGTGTCGCATCTTGCAGCGGTGAGAAATTATTGGCTGCTTGCCACGTTTTTTCCGGGGCTTATTATGAGTTTTTTGCGTGAAAAATACGGCAATATTCTGCCGTCTATGATTTTTCATGTTCTCGGCAATGTGTGGGCGGTATGGTTTTTTCCGCTGTAGATTTCAAACTATAGGCCGCAAGCCATAAGCCGCAAGTTGCAAGCTGTAAACAAAAAAATCAAGGCAGAAAATCTTCGTCTTGCTGCGCGAAGCATAGCGAAGGCGCAGACAGTGGCATTACGGGCGAAGCCCGTCAGAAACAAGCCTCTGCGGGGGCAACGACGCTGGATTCTGCGCTAAAGCCTGGCGGCTTTCCGCAGAATGACGGAGAATGAACAGTTACGAATGGATAATGGACAACACAAAAGGTAAGGTTTTGTTTTTAAGTCTGCATTATTCATTGGTTTTTACGGGGTGTTTTTTTGAAAAGACGCGCGTTTACACTGATTGAAATAATGATTGCCGCGGCTTTGTTCGGCATTATTTCTGTTGCGGCGCTTGCTCCGCTTGTGTTTACTGTGTGTTCGCTTGATTACGCGCAGAAATCGCGGCTCGCGCAAAACAGGGAGCGCAGATTGCAGCTTCAGATTTTTGCCGAGCTTAGAACTGCAGTTTCGGAGGGGAACGTTACGGCGGTCAGGATTGAGCGTGCCTCAGGGCTGTCGCTTGAAGATGATGACAGGCTTGCGGTGTTTTCGCTGTATCCGCTGAAAAGCGGCCGTCCTGCGGCGGTGTGTGTGTACAGAGTGTTCAAAGAGGATAAGCTGAGAAAAGTAACAGGCGGTCTGTATCGCTTTGAGCTTGCTCTGCCGCTTGAAGACAACCTGCTGCTGCCGGACGCGCAGGAGCGTTCGCCGATTAACGTTGATATTGAAAAGCTGAAGCCTGAGGCAGGCAAAAATATTATTCCTGCTGTTACCGGCATGAAGATTTACGCCTTTTCAAACGGAGAGTGGAGCGAGGAGTATTCCGGCGCTCAGCCTGAGGCGGTGAAAATCGTGCTGAAACAGGGTAAACGCGAGACGGAATATATGGAATATTTCGGCAGAGGTGTGTCTGACGGTAAAACTTCAGCGGCAGAGGGGACTGCTGAAAACAGTTCCGGCACAAAAAACGGGAAGCGCGGCAGGAATAATGAGAAATAAAGGTTTTGTTCTGCTTTCCGTAATATTTTCCGTTACGCTGCTTTTGACCGCCGCGACAGCGTTTGCCTGGTTTGCGCGAAATCAGCTGCAAGGTGCCGCAACGGAGGATTTTGCTTTCCGCACTCGCTGTGCGGCGCGTGAGGCATGCGTGTATGCGGCAAAAGCGGTCAACGATGATAAAAACGGCTATGACAGTACAGCTGAGAGGCTTTATTCCCCTGCAGGCGGAATTGCGCTTGAACTTGGCGGGTTTAAGGTTCGCGTAAAGCTGCGGCCTCTGAATGACAGAATTTCTTTACAGGGGCTTTTTCTGCCTGACGGCGTAACTGTGCGCACGGAATATGAAGATGCGTGGAACAGCGTGTGGGATGAGGTTGAACATCCTGAGTTGGCGAAAACAGCGCTTGATTTTATGGACAAGGATGAACAGCAACGGCTTGGAAGTACAGAAAAAAGAGAATTTTTGAACCGTCCGCTGTTTGATTTGTCTGAATTAAAACTGCTTGACGGAATTGACGATGAACTGCTTTACGGAAAAAAGGAAAGAAAAGGAAACAAAAACCGAAAAAAGTGCCTTTCACAGTTTATTTCTGTACTCGGAAGTGATAAAATAAATGTCAACTCGGCGAATGCCGAGACACTTGCTGTACTTGACGCGGGTATTGGTTACGGAAATGCTCAGTCGCTTGTTGCGGCAAGAAATACGTCGCCTGTGGAAAAACTTGACGATTTGAAGAAATACCCGGGTTTTTCGGCAGCGGCTGTGACAAAACTTAACAACGTTCTTTCCACCGAAAGCACGCATTTTGAACTGCTGATTACCGTTTCGGAGGGAAAACGCGAAAGAAACTTCAAAGCTGTTATAAAGCGCGGAGAAGGGTGCAGCCTGCTTCGCTGGGAGGAATAGAATGTCTCTGAAAGGCGTTTTTACGAAGCAATACAGCCTCAGTGACGTGACGGAATTTCTGCGTCCCGAAAAGCTGCTGAAACGCGCGAAACTGCGCTTTGTGCCCATGCGCGGAGGTGTTGCGCTGTCCGGAGAACAAAAAGTTGTTCTTCTGCCGCTTCGCACGCTCTCTCTGAGCGGCTTTAATTTCCCGTTCGGACGAAAAGTGTCTGTGCGTGACGCGCTTGAACTGCGTTTTCGCCCAATTCTCGGAGCGCGGGAAAACGAAATAAGTCTTATTACCCAGATTACTGAACAGAAATCGAATGAAACGTCGGGAGTAGCGTGGTTTGCTTCAAAGGCGGAAATCGAAGAGTTTGAGAAACGCTTTGAAGACTGTGTGCTGTGGCCTGCGCCTTATCTTTTCGCAAGCCGCGTAAAGGGAAACGGTGCAGTTGTCTGTGTTTACGACGACTGTCTGTGCGGCATGCTTTTTGCCGACGGAGAGCCGATGCTTTACCGCTGGTACGCGTTAGACGGCAAAAATGCCGATGAACTTGCTGACGAACTGCTTGAATATGCCGCCCGTATGTTTGCGGACAGAGAGTTGACGACCTGTATTGTGAAGCCGGAAGAAGACGTTGGTCTTCAGCAGACAGGCGATGAAACGCTTGAACAATGCCGCGGCGCTGCCATGCTTAACCTTTCTGTTTCGACTGTTTCGGCAGGGGCTGAGACTGAGAAATTTATGGCAAAAATTGAGCGTTATGCGGATATTGCTGCGCGGTTAGGCGTAATATTTCTGCTTTTTGCGCTGCTGATTTTCGGCGTCAATACGGCGCAGAAAAGCGAATTTTCCTCTGCGCCTTCTGAAATATACAGGACCGTGCTGCATGAGAGCAGCGCAAATCCCGTGTCTTCCGCGCTTCAGAAATTGCGCGCGGTCAGCGCTGACGATACCGGCAATTCCTTTGAAACGGTTTATTCGCGAATTTCCTCTGCTTGGGAATCCCTTTCTGTCCGTCCGAAAATTGACGAACTGCGCTATTCTTCGGACGTAGTTCAGCTTTCCGGCAGCGCGCAGGAGGCTTCTGTCGTTGACGCTTTCAGAAAAGCGCTTGCAGACAGCGGTTTTAAGGCTGTGACGGACAATGTCCAGCAAGTGCAAAAACAGGGGATGCGTTTCACAATTTCGCTGACGGAGGAGAAAAAGCAGTGATGAAACTTGATTTTCTGACCGGCAGCGGATATGAAAGAGCGGTAAAAAAAGCGGCAGCTGCGGCAGTTGTATGGCTGCTTGCCCTTGTTGTGTTTCTGCTCGGAACGGCAATGCTTCGCGAAAATCGGGCAAAACTTGCCGAGGCTGACAGCGTACTTAACGCTGTTACGCTGCTGAAAGCGTACAGACTTCCTGAAAACGCTGAGCATGCCGCAGACGCAAGTCTGACTTCACTTACAGACATTATAAATGCTTCAGGTATATCGGACAGAGTGGCTCAGCTTGACTCAAACGGCGGAGGAACGCTTGTCAGAGCCGACAGAGTATATCCTGACGAACTCGGCAGGTGTGTCTCGATGCTTTCTGCAAAGGGAATGCAGATAACTGCCGCGGAAATTCGCGCGGCAAACGTCAACGGAGAACGGCTGCTTTTCATAAAGCTCTCTGTGCGGGGTGCAGATAAATGAAAACGCTGAAAACGGCGCTTCTCTGCATATTGCTTTTCATGGCGTTCTTTATGCTCTGTTTCCCGTGGAACGCCGTGCAGTCGTATGCCGTGACGAGGATTTTTGACATTGCCGCCAAAAACGGCATTTATGCTGCCGCGCAGAATTGTCCGGCGGAAGGCTTTTGGGACAGAAAATTTGTGTGTGCGAAAGTGACTGCCGATATGCCGATGATGCAGCTGAAAACAGACAGAATTGCGGTAAATCCGGAATTTCTGCGTACATTGTCCGGCACTCCGTCAGTCGAAGCCGAGCTTGGCAGAGGCAGTATTACTCTTGTCACAAAACAGCAGCTTGCGTGGAACGAGGGAGTATTTTCCGTGTCGGCAAGTAAGGATATAATAGCGCTTCACAACATAAAACTGACAGGCGCGTTCTCTGTGCAGGGCTTTGCGGAAATCGCGCGAAGCAGCGGTGAAATAAGCCGCGCGCAGCTTTCAATGAAAATTCCGCAGGAAGCAGAGACAGCCTTTGAATTTTTGAGCAAGGGCATGGTGCGCGGGCTTGAAAAAACTTCAGCCGGACAGTGGAGGCTTGTGCGATGAAAGTGAATTTCAAAATGCCTCAGCTGAATACGGCAAAGCTGAAACCTGCGCTGTTTTCCAAGGTGCAGCCTAAGGATAAGCGCGAGCAGAAAATTTTTGCGCTGATTTTCGCCCTGTTTGCCCTGCTTGCGGCATACTGCTGCTGTGCGGTTGTTGAAACTTTTGCGGACAGAGCGGCGCTTTCGGCAAAACTGCAGCTGGCTGAAACAGTGTCAAACCGTACGCCGTCAGTTTCTGCCGTGTCAGCGGATTCAGACAGTTTTACGAAAAGCAATATGTTTGCTTCGGTCATACGTTCGCCGAAAGGCAAGGCAAGCAGTTCCGCGGATTCTTTTGTACTGAAAGGCACCTTGCCGAAGGCAGGCGCATGGATTTCCAACGGCGGGGAAACAAGGCTTGTGCTTGTACGTCAGGAATTTGACGGCTGGACGCTTGAAGATGCCGAATACGGCCGTGTGCTGTTGTCAAACAACGGCGAAACCTGCGCGCTTTACATGATGCTTACAGGCGGCGGAAGTTCGCCGAGTTCAGGCGGAGCACGAAAATCAGCAGCTGCTGAAAAAATAGATTTTTCCGCGGTACGGAAAGCTGACAAGGACAAAGAGGGGTATATGCCGCGCAGCGTGCTGGACAAGCTGCTTATGAACCCGTATGACGAAATAGGCAAGATGAAAATGGTGCCTGCCGACGGCGGAGGAATGAAGCTCGAAAGAATATCGGCGGACAGCGTTCTCGGTCTTGCGGGAGTTCACGAGGGAGATGTTATAAAAGCGGTCAACGGAGTGAACATATCGAATCTCAGCGACCTGTCAAACGCCATAAATTCGATGATGTCCGGCTCTCGTTTTGATGTTTCCGTGCAACGCGGCGGCGCTGTCATGGATTTGAAATACAGCGTGAACTAAATGGCACGCAGCAAAAACGCCGGCTTTACGCTGATGGAGGTAATGCTTGCTGTCGCAATTCTGTCGCTTACAGCGGCTGCGGCGCTTAAACTTGTTGTTTTGTCGCAAAACAGCCTGAGAGCTGCAAAGGCGAAAGAAGAATTTCTGCTGACGGCAGAAAAAGTGCGGTCGAAAATTCTTGCGGGCGAGCTTGCGGAAAACGGCAAAGAGGGAGATTTGCGCTGGAGCACGTCGGAAAAACAGAAAGAGTTTTTTACGGCGGATTTCGGCAAACTTGATTTCAGCAGGAAAACGGAGGAAATCAAGGCAGACGCAAATTTCAGATGGCGTGAGCTTGAGCTTGAAGACAGCAGAATAAAGAAAAAAATGAGAATAGTTCTGCCTTCGGCGGAACAGCAAAACATCGGCAATAATGTTTCAACGCAATAGATTGGGAGAGGTTAAGATGAAAAAATTCATAGCAGTAATTCTTGCGGTTTCAATGCTGATGACAGTTTTCCCGCCTGCATTGTTTGCCGCTGAACAGGAAGAGCAGAATCTTGTGGCTGCCGCGCAGGAAATGCGAAAAACAGGAAAGGTGCAGATGAATTTCAACGAGCTTGAAGTTTCTAAATTCATCCACTTCATGTCCGAGGTTCTCGGCGAAAATATCGTGGTTGACCCCGCTGTTTCCGGAAAGGTCTCCGTTGTTTCGCCTAAGGCTGTGCCTGTTAAGGAGGCGCGCCAGGTTATGCTTTCCGTGCTTGAAATGAACAATCTTGCAATTCAGGATATGGGCGGTTACGCAAAGGTTGTTCCGTTGAGCGCAGGGCCGAGCGTAAGCGACAAGGTGTATGCCGGCGATTACAGCGTGGAACCGGGAGAAGCGGTTGCCGTTCAGGTTGTGCCGCTTAAATATGTCAAGGCGGATTTCGTAATTCCGCCGCTTAAAACGTCTATTCCAGGACTTAACGCTTCTGCCGCAGCCAACGGCGCGTCAGTTGTCATTACCGGAAAAGAAACTCTGCTCAGCAAAGCCACGAAAATTATACGCGCGATAGACAATCAGAATTCCGTTCGCAGCATTAAGGTATATCCGCTGAAATTCGCTGGCGCAAAATCTCTGGAAACGATTTTCAACGCCATGGGCAAGGATACAACCTCGAAACTTGCAGGCATAGTCGCTGTCGGCGACGCGCGTACCAAAAAACTTTCCGTCATCGGCAGCGCACAGGCGCAGCGGGAGACACAGCGTGTTCTTGCACAGCTTGACGTGCCTTCGCGCGCGCAAAATTATCACGTTTACAAGCTCGAAAACGCGGATGCCAAAACAGTTGCCGAACAGCTGACGAAAATTCTTTCGGGACTTGCCTCCGCAAAGGCGGCAAGCGGAGACAACGCAGCTTCTGCTGCCGCGGGACACGCAACGGTAGTGCCCGATCTTCCCACAAATACCCTTGTTTTCACCGCCTCACAGGAGGAGTTTGACTCTCTGAAATCCATTCTCAAACAGCTTGACGTGCGTCCCCGTCAGGTGCTTTTGCGCGGGCTTATCGCTGAAGTCAACCTTACGAAGCTCAAAGGCGCGGGCATTGACTGGGCTGCATGGGGCGGAAAAATGATAGGCGACGTTGTCGGCGCAGCCAATGTACAGCTCGGCAACACGCCAGTTCCGAACGAAATTATGTCGCTTTACGAAAAAATGATTACAAAGGAACAATATTACCCTACATCAACTGGTAGTAACAATGGCTATACGTTAACGAACACAGAAGGCGCGGGACTTGTTTACGCGTATGTTCAGCTGCTGAACAAATATGACGCAATCAACGTTCTTTCCATGCCGCAGATTATGTGCACGGACAACCTTGAAAGCCATCTGCAGGTCGGTCAGGTTATTCCTCAGCTCAAAGGCAGCATGACAGACAAAACCAACACAACGTCCGTGACAAACAGTTATGACTACAAAGACGTCGGACTTATTCTCACGCTCACGCCGCATATCAGAAGCGGCAATCTCGTAGCGCTCGACATTCAGCAGAGCACGGAAGAACTGCTGACGACAACCAGTTCAAACACTCCGATTACCTCAAAACGCGAAATCAAGACAAACGTTCTTGCCGCAAACGGACAGACAATCGTGCTCGGCGGCATGATAAAGGAAACGGAAAAGGTTATGCGCAGCCGCGTGCCGTTTTTCTCCTACATACCGCTTATCGGACATCTTTTCAGAAGCAGCGACAAGGAACGCGAAAAAATTGACCTCATGGTATTCCTCACGCCTGAAATTCTTCAGACGCCGGAAGACGCAAGCCGCGTGACCGGTGACATAGTCAACAGACGCAGCAGTCTCAGCCCCGCGGAATTTGAGCAGCTGAGAAAGAACAGCAAAGACTTTGAAAAAGCCACCTCAAAGAGAGAGGTTGAAACGCCGCTGCTCAACCCGCTGACGGAAGAAGAAAAGGCGGAAAAAGCAGAAAAAGAGCGTCTCAAACAGGAACAGGAAAACAGCGGGCAGACAGAAGAATAGCCGTATGACGAAAAATCTTTCAGCCGAAAAAATAGTTGAGCTTATACCGGAGGGAGTCAGCATTGACGCTCTCCGCGACGGCGGTTTTCTGCCCGTTGAAAAAGACGGCGGGCAGCTTACCGTTGTGCTTGCGGATATGCAGGCGCTTGTTTCTGCGCAGATTTTTGCCTCTGCGTCAGGCTGTTCGCTGAAAACGGAGTTTATTTCCGAAGAAGAACTGCAAAAACTCACGGCGGCGCTCTACAGCCTTAAAAGCGGCGTTGCCGACGACACGCTGAACGAAATAGAAGAGGTTGAAGATTTATCAGCCCTTGCGCGGCAGGAAGTCATGAGCGACGCCGTTGATGCGCCTGTCGTCCGCCTTGTGAACGGCATACTCATGGAAGCGCTGAAAGAGCGCGCTACGGACATACACGCAGAGCCTTACGAGGACAAACTTGTTGTCCGTTACCGCATTGACGGTGTACTCCATGACAAATACACCCTTTCAAAAGGTCATCAGGCGCCGTTTACCAGCCGTATTAAGGTTATGGCGGGAATGGACATCGCGGAGCGTTTTGTGCCTCAGGACGGTCGTATCGGCATATCTGCGGGCGAACGCATGGTGGACATACGCGTCAGCTCTCTGCCGACACAGCACGGCGAAAGACTTGTGCTTCGTCTGCTCGACAAGGCGCGCGGACTTCTTACGCTTGAAGATTTAGGCATGAAGCCTCGCGAAAAAGAGGAGCTTGAACAGCTTATCCGCCGCCCCAACGGAATGATTTTGTTTACCGGCCCTACAGGAAGCGGAAAAAGCACCTCGCTCTACGCGATCCTTCAGGCGCTTGCACGGCCTGAGGTGAACATAATCACCGTAGAAGATCCGATAGAATACGATCTGCCCGGCGTAGGTCAGGTGCAGGTCAACGAAAAGGCGGGGCTTACCTTTGCCTCAACGCTTCGTTCAATACTCCGTCAGGACCCTGACATAATCATGATAGGCGAAATGCGCGACTACGAAACGGCGCATATAGGAATACAGTCCTCCCTCACGGGACATCTTGTGCTTTCCACGCTTCACACAAACGACTCAGTTTCTGCCGTTACGCGCCTCATAGACATGGGAATAGAGCCTTATCTTGCGGCAGGCTCTCTGCTCGGAGTTGTAGCACAGCGGCTTGTGCGCCGCGTTTGTCCGTACTGCGGCGAAGAGACAGATACGTACGGTGTTGTCAAAGAAGCTGGAGTCGCGGAAGCAAAACGCGGACGCGGCTGTGAAAAATGCGGTCACACAGGCTATCACGGACGGTTCGGACTGTACGAACAGTTTAACGTCACCACGGAAATCCGCGAAGCAATATCGCGCGGAGCGTCTGTCGGAGAACTTCGCAACATCGCCCGCACACAAGGTTTCCATACATTGTTTGAACTTGGGCTTCAGGCAGTGAAAAACGGAGAAACCACGCCGGAAGAAATGCTCCGTGTAGTCGGGGAGGCATAAAGCGTGCCGTTTTTCAAGGCAGAAGTCTATACGAAAAGCGGAGAAAAGAAACTGCTCAAACTTGAAGCGACAGGAGAAAGCGAGCTGCTTCGCGAACTTTCTGCTGACGGAAGCATAGTTGTGTCGATTGCGGAAGACACAGGAATAAAGCGGTCGCTTATAGGCAACAAAACGCGCAGACTGACACTTTCCGAACAGCAGCTTTTCTGTACGACAGTCTGTTCCTTTATGCGAAGCGGACTGCCTCTTACGGAAATTCTCAGCCTTCTGCAGAAACAGACGCGCGACAAAACGCTTCGCCCGGTTTACGTTAAGCTGCGCGAGTCGGTTGAAAACGGGAAATCGCTTGCCGCGTCAATGCAGGAACTCGGAGTGTTCCGCGACAGCCTTGTCGGAATGGTTGAAAGCGGAGAAAAATCAGCGTCGCTGGCAGAACTGCTTGAACGGGCTTCAGAGCTTCTGACAAACGAAATTTCATTGCGCAGACGGATAAAATCCGCGCTCACCTATCCGATGTTAATGCTTTTGGTCGGCATTGCGGTTGTGGTGTTTCTGCTTTCTTTTGTCGTTCCGAAGCTGACGGACATAGTTGTTCAGTCAGGCGCGGAGCTTCCGTTCATCACAAAAGTGCTGATATTCATATCGCACGCTGTGAGAATTACGATAATTCCTCTGCTTGCGGCGGCAGTTGTCGCAGGCTACTGGTTTTGGAAAAACGACAAAAAGATTTCCGTGCCGTTTTTCAAGGACATAAAAGACAATCTTGCCTTTGCGATGATTTTTTCGCAGATAGGCACGCTCACAAAGGCAGGCATTCCGCTTGTGAACGCGCTGAAACTGACCTCTCCGCTTGACCCTGTCAAAGGAAGGCTTGACAGCGTGGCAGAGCAAATTAAGCAAGGCTACCGCTTCTCGCAGGGACTTGAAAAAGAAGGCAGTTTTCCGGAAGAAATCGTCACCGTTGTCCGAGTAGGCGAAAGCGGCGCAAATCTGCCGGACAGCCTGCTTCGGCTCGGCGCAAGCTGCTGGGAATACGCAAGAACATCGATGGAACGCTGGACAACGCTTGCAGAGCCTGCAATAATACTTGTCATGGGCGTACTCGTCGGATTTGTCGTTATAGCAGTTCTTCTGCCGATATTCGATCTGTCATCGCTTGCGATGTAGCGGCAGTCAGCTGACAGCTAAAAATAAACGGAGGTACAGAAATGAAAAGACACAGCGGGTTTACCTTAATCGAAATTATGATAGTTGTCGTGATTATCGGTATGCTTTCGGCGCTTGTAGGGCCGCGCCTCATAGGTCAGAGCGACGAGGCAAAGATAAAAACGACAAAAATCCAAATTTCGCAGCTTGAACAGACACTCGGACTTTTCCAGCTTGACAACGGCTTCTTCCCGACAACGGAGCAGGGACTCGCGGCACTTGTCAAAGCGCCGACGATTCCGCCTGAACCAATGAACTACAAACAGGGCGGATATATGAAGAAACTGCCGAAAGACGCGTGGGGGAGAGAATTTATCTACATCTGCCCCGGACAGCACGGAGATTTTGACATCATTTCTTACGGCTCAGACGGTGCGGAAGGCGGAGAAGGCAACGCGAAAGACCTTAACAACTGGGAATAACACAAATACGTAAAATATGCAGTTGAAAAATCCGCAATAAAGGACTATACTATACCCAGTTCGGAATATTGACAATTCATCGAAAGGAAGAGACATCATGAAAAAAGCAGTATTCATTATCGCAGCGCTTTGTGCGGTATTCAGCGCAGCAGCAGCATTCGCAGCAGACGGAGTTGTAAACGCAGACGCGGTTCTTGCGAACTATCCGAAGTTCGTACAGGCACGCCAGCAGATTGCAACGCTCGCACAGCAGAAAGACGCGGCAATCCGTGCTGAAAAAGATCAGGCAAAACAGCAGAAACTCGCACAGGAAGCACAGCAGGAACTTATGCAGGAAGAACAGAAACTTATGGGACCTGTTCTCAGCGACGTACGCGCTGCCATAGCCAAAGTTGCCAAAGCGAAAAAGCTCGGTATGGTACATGCGGCAGCCACAGTTATGTACGGCGGCACAGACATCACGCAGGACGTCATCGCAGCTCTGAAATAGTCTGACCAAGCACAGCAAAAACTCCGCCTCAGGCGGAGTTTTTTTATCAGCAAGCAGAGCGAGCGATATTCATATTTCATATTTGCTTCTAAAGTGTGAAGCGAGATACGAGAGAACTATTTATCCCCTGCCTCTGCAACCTACCCCCTGCCATTCAGCGCTTCGTGCCATGAGGCGATTTTTTCATTGTCCCTGCCCGCGCAGGCAGGAGAAGTAGAAAGCAGCGTCACAAACGGCAGAAGCGGTGCGCCGAAAAATTTGACGTAAGACCGATAAGCAAAACTGCCGTTGAATATGATTTTCCCTATTGCCTTATGCTTCGCAAGCAGTGCCGGAATATCGTTCGGCACTGCGTTTTTTATTGCGCTGTCAGCGCTGCCGCTGCGGTTTGCGCATTTCACAACGTCCCAAATCGCGACATGATTCTCAAGAGCAAAAGCCTTTCGCGTTTCATAATCGTCGGACAGCTGACCGCCGAATGCCGTGAAAAGATAATGCCAGAAACGATTATGCGGATTTCCGTAATACTGCTGTTTTTCAAGCGACTGAACACTCGGCAGAGAGCCGAGAATAAGCAGCGTACAGCCGTCGTCAACAATCGGAGCAAAACTGTTCTCCATCTTCCGTACACCCCTTAATTATTATAGCATTTCAATAAAAATTAAAGTTTTTTTCAAAAACAGTTTTCTTTTTTAAGAAATAACGCTAAAATATTACAATAACATTGCAGGATAATAAGTGTTAAGGCAGGTGCATGCGGAATGAGAAACGATAAACTGCTCGACAGAATAGGCAGAGAAATAGTCAAAATATTGCAGGAAGACGCGAGAATCTCGTTCAACGAAATAGGCCGCCGCGTGGGACTTTCCTCACCCGCCGTGGCAGAACGCGTGAGAAAACTCGAAGAAACGGGCGTAATACGCGGTTACAAAGCGATTGTCGAGCCGATGCAAGTCGGTTACAGCATAATGGCATTCGTGCGCCTCAATTCGTCGATAGCGTACCTTGCCAAGGCAGACGACATCGCGCGCAACATTCCCGAAGTGCTTGAATGCCACCACCTCACGGGAAGCGACGGCGTAATGCTCAAAGTCATAGTAGAATCTGTGGCACAGCTTGAAAGCCTTGTCGCCAAGTTTGCCGAGTGCGGCATATCCACAACCTCAATATCACTTTCATCGCCAATCCGCGACAGAATTATCATACCACGCGCATAAACCGCGCAAAACATAAGGAGGCAGAAACATGAACGAAACAATTAAGGCAATATTTGAACGCAGAAGCATTCGCAAATTCACAGACAAAGCAGTATCAGCAGAAGACAAACAGCTGCTCCTTGCCGCCGCCTTTGCCGCACCGTCGGCAAAAAATCAGCGCGGAACAGATTTTGTTGTCATTGAAGACAGAAATACCCTCAACACCCTGGCAGACAATCTGCTTTACGGCAAAATGCTCTATCAGGCGCCCCTCTGCATAGCAGTCTGCTCAGAGACAAAACGCGGCAGCGAAGATTTGGTGCTTTGGGAAGAAGACGCCGCGGCAGCCATGGAAAATATCCTTGTAGCCGCAAAATCATTGGGACTCGGCTCAGTTTGGCTCGGCATACTTGCGCGCGAAGACAGAGAAGAGAAAGTGCGCGAAATCCTCAAAGTTCCTGTTGAGATCCGCATAGTCGGACTTGCCGCGATAGGCTGGCCGGCAGAAGAAAGAGAAGCCCACGGCGAAATAAACGAGGCAAGAGTACACAAAGAAAAGTGGTAAATGCTTCGCCGGCTGAAAAGCCGGCGATTTTTTATGCGCGCCCGCATAAATTGGCATTTGCCGCACACCGGTATTGACTGAGGTAAACAAAAGTCGTTCCGAAAATGTGTAAAAAATGTTAAAAAGTCGTTCTGAAAACGTGTAAAATTTATACAAAAGTCGTTCCGAAAATGTGGTATTAATTGAAATATAAAAGCAAAGCGATACAGGGAAAATTTAGTCGGTGTCAGTGTTTGTGACTTGTTTAACATAAAACTCATGTCAGAGTTGCGATGTAAACGACAGAAGCGTGAGACGGCAGAGATAACTGCATATACCTTCAAACGTTAAGAACATGAAAAATATGAAAAATCTTCCAAAAAATAAAAATACCCCCTTCGGACGGACATACGTATGTCCGTCTGCTTGCGTATAATCGAAAAAACAGGGCGGAAAAGAAAACAAACGAAAGCCCGATACAGGGGGAAGACAACATGAGAGCAAAAATAATAATACTTCGCATAGCAGCCGCAATCTTAATTTACGTTACCTGCGCTGTTCTGCCCGTGCAGGCGTAAAGTATATAGGACACGGGAGTATAGAACACGGGAGTATAAAAGACGGGGGTATAAAAGACGGGGGTATAGAACACGGGAGTATAAAGAACGGGGAGAAAGCGCAATTCGGGAGAGAAAAGCGATGAACCCGCAATTCGGGAGACGGGAAGTATAGAACACGGGAGTATAAAGAACGGTGGAGAAAGCGCAATTCGGGAGTGAGGAAAAATCGGCAGACAGCTGACGGCAGACGGCTGATAGCTAAAAAATAATGCTAACAGCTGACAGCAGACAGCCAACAGCGGAGCGAAGCGACAGCGAGAGGACAGCGAAGCCAAGTAATCACAGTTGAAAACATTTGATAACGGAAGGCATACGCCTTCCGTTTTTTTGCGCGAAAAAAACAGGGTGAAAATTCAAAATTTGGGATTTATCCCAAATAAAGATACTGTCCGTGTGTCAAAATATTGGCGGAGATATACGATATATCGTAGATGGGGGATCGGCTGTGAATACAAAAGAAGCAATCGCAAACAGAATAAAAGAACTCTGCAACGAACGGGACATGGCAGTCAACGCTGTTGCCAACAGCGCGGGAGTAAGCAGTTCCACGATATACAGCATGCTCAATAATAAAAGCAAAAACCCCGGAATAGTTTCAATCAAAAAAATCTGCGACGGCATGAATATCTCCCTCTATGACTTTTTCAACTCCCCCATTTTTAGAGATTTGGAACAGGAAATAAAGTAATCGGGAAAATTATGGCGAATAATTATAAAGTTATGGATTTGTTTTGTGGATGTGGTGGGCTTAGTGAAGGTTTTAGGCTCGCTGGATTTGAAATAGTTGGAGGTATCGATTTTAACAGACCTGCAATAGACACTTATTGCAGAAATTTTGGTGCAAATACTGGATATTGTTGTGATTTATTGACAATGGATAGAAATGATATTATCAAGCGTTATGGCAATTTGAAAGATATTGATGTAATTATTGGTGGCCCGCCGTGTCAAGGTTTTTCATCTGCAAACAGATATAAGATTGAAGGAGAAGACCCCAGAAACAAATTGTTCTTTGAGTTTGTTAAATTTGTTGATTTAGCTAATCCTAAAGCTATTGTCATCGAAAATGTAAGAGGAATAGTCACTAAAGACAAAGGCTATGCTAAAAAGAAAATATATGAAATATTTGAAGCTCGTGGCTATAAAGTTGCCCAAGCCATTTTGGATGCGTCTAATTATGGAGTTCCTCAGAAAAGGACACGCAATTTCTTTGTTATGGTTAAAGGGGCATTGTTTGATTTTGAAAGTATCAAACGTGTAAAAATACCATTAACAGTTAAAGAAGCAATAGGAGAACTGTATCGGTACGATGGTGCAACTGGAAAAATTACGCTTCGTTCAAAACCTAAAACAACTTTTCAAAAATATCTTCGTGCGGACAACAGTATTGTCTTGAATCACGATGTTAGATATCCTGCACAGAAAGTACAAGACAGAATAGCCTTTGTACCCCAAGGTGGTAACTGGGCAGATGTTCCTGAAGATATGTGGCCAACAGACAGGAAAAATCGACATTCCTCTGCCTATAAAAGACTTGAAGAAGATAAGCCATCGGTGACTATTGACACAGGAAACAACCATAGTAATTATTTCCACCCTTTATACAACAGAATACCAACTGTGCGTGAAGCTGCAAGGTTGCAATCGTTTTCAGATAAATTTATTTTTGAGGGAAATAGATCTGAACAATACCGTCAGGTTGGTAATGCGGTACCGCCATTGCTTGCAAAAGCTATTGCGGACAAACTAATGGAGAATTTACTTGAAAATGAATAATAAGATTATTGATTTATTTTGTGGTTGTGGTGGATTAAGCCGTGGGTTTGAACAGGCTGGATTTGAGGTAGTTTTAGCTATAGATATGTGGAAAGATGCTATTACTACTTTTAACTACAATCACAAATCGAAAGTTGCTCTGTGCAAAGACATACATACAATTAAAACTGATGAATTGGTTGCGTATAAAAGATCTGGGATAATGGGTGTAATAGGAGGTCCTCCATGCCAAGGATTTAGTACGGTTGGAACAAGAGACATCAATGACCCTCGGAATCATTTATACCTTGAATATTGTCGTGTAGTTGAGACTTTACAACCTGAATTTTTTGTTTTAGAGAATGTAAAAGGCTTAACGACACTGAGCAAGGGGGCTTTCAAGGACGATATTATAAAAAGATTTACAAAGCTCGGATATAAAGTTGAATACAAGATTGTTAATGCTGCAGATTTTGGAGTGCCACAAAATAGATATAGAGTGTTTTTTGTTGGTATGAAAAATAAAAAATTTATCTTCCCGTCACCCTTGACGGAAAAATTGTCATCGAAAGATGCCATTTCTGATTTGCCAGTATTGAATGAACAGAATGGCAATGAAGAAGAACTGGATTATATGTCTGCCCCACAAAATAACTTTCAGACTTTGATGAGGGCTAATAGTAATAAAGTGTATAATCACCAAATCACCATGCATTCAGAACAGACTAAATCAATTATTGACATGATACCCGATGGCGGTAAAATTAAAGATTTGCCTGCGGAATACTGGAATATAAGAAAATATAACAAAGCTTTTGAACGCATGGATAGTAAACGCCCTTCAAATACTGTTGATACGGGACATAGAAATTATTTTCATTACTCACAAAATCGTATTCCGTCAGCACGTGAAAATTGCAGACTTCAATCTTTTCCTGATGATTTTATTGTTATTGGTACAAGAACTAGCCAGTATAAACAAATCGGTAATGCAGTGCCACCGTTGTTGGCAAAAAGTATTGCGGATGAAATAAAAAAACAGATTGGTGTGATGTGATATGGAAAGTATGTTGATAGAAGTAATTCCATCTTCGTCAAGTGGAGGAACATTTACAAGCAATAGTAATTCTATATTGCTTAAGGTGTTTGAAACATATAGGGATCAAGTTAAAATCACATATAAACAATTACAAGAGGAACTTAAAAAAACAGGGGAAAGTCCTGGTAATATGAGAACAATCTTTCCGCTATCACAATATTGTAAATTTTGTGAGTATCAAAACGATGAATTCAAATTTTTGCCATTAGGTTCAGCTTATGTAAGAACGTTACATCTACAAAAAATGCTTAATAAAAGTGAGTATTGTGAAGAAATAAAAGATAAAACAAAAACAAAACTTGAGCATATACGTCAAGACCTTGTATATGAAGGTGTATTAAATCTATTACAGACAGAAGCTTCGTACAAAATATCGCTTGAAGCAATTATTTGGTATTTATTGACGTATAACCAGATAGATAAACAAGAATTTTGTTATTTATTAGCACAGTGGTCCAAAGAAGATAGAACTGCAAAAAAGCGGAATTATCGCGACAAAATCGATAGAAGCATTATAGACAAATACCGTAGCGGGCAATTGAATTTTGAAATTCATGTTATTACAACAGCGGGTATTAGAGATGACATGCCTGCTTTTAGTTACTTAATTAACTTATTAAAAGAAAGCCGATTAGTTAAGGAAAAAAGTAGTGGTCGTTATGAAATGGAGAATGAGGCAAAGGACAAACTAAAAAAACTTTTGGAGGTTAGTGAAAATGCATGATGTATTAGTAGAAACAAGAGATGCAATTTCGCGGAATTTGTCTGAAATAGCTGATATTCTTGATGTAAATGTCAAGGTATCTAAAAAAGTCACCCCCCCATCTATTGTGGGAGAGGAAAGTTATGACATTAAAGAAACGATTCGTTATATCAAAAATTATATTGCTGCTCAAGGTTTTGATTATAGCGGTGATACGATTGAAAATCTGTATTTGTCACTTAAGACAAAGCCGTTTGTTATTCTTGCCGGAATTAGTGGTACTGGTAAGTCTAAACTTGTAAAGCTTTTTGCAGAAGCAATAGATGCAAAATACAAGATGATACCTGTTCGCCCTGACTGGTCAGACCCTTCAGATTTGTTAGGACACAATGATTTGAGCGGTAGTTTTATTTCAGGTAAAATGCTTGATTTTATCAGAGAGACAGAACAAGACCCAAATAATAAACCGTACATCCTTTGTCTTGATGAAATGAACCTTGCTCGTGTTGAGCATTATTTCAGTGATATTTTATCTATAATTGAAACACGGAAAATTGTTGATGACCATATTAATACAGAGTTTATTAAGCCGGGCAACGGGGAATGTTTTATGTTCCCTGAAAATCTGTATATTGTTGGTACGGTTAACATGGATGAAACAACGTTCCCGTTCAGCAAAAAGGTACTTGACCGCGCCAATACTATTGAGTTCAATGAGGTCAATTTAACGTCAGCACCTACAAAATCTGACGTAGAAAAACTTCCTCAACAGAATGATTTTCTTAGAGCAAATTATGTTACGTTAGCAGACTGTGGCGAAAATGAGTTGATTACCACAGTTTGCAATAACCTTGTTGAGATTAACAAAGTCTTGAAAGAAAGTAATGCACATGTTGGCTATCGTGTGAGAGATGAAATTGTGTTTTATATGCTGAACAATGCTGAAAGCGGCTTGTTGGAAGAAGACAATGCTATGGATAACGCAATTATGCAAAAAATATTGCCGCGTATTCAAGGTAGCAGTAAGGGTGTGAAAGATATTCTTAACGGACTTGCTGAGATTTGCAAAGACAAATATCCCAAGTGCGAAAAGAAAATCGCCTTTATGCTGAGGAAATTTGAGGAAGATGGTTTCACAACATACTGGCTCTAACGAGTTAGTATATATTGAAACTGATAAAGTTTCGTTAACTATCAAGGGTAAGGCGACTCACCCAAAATTTGAAGGCGCAGAAATTTCTGAAGAGAAGGCTACACTAACAGTAGAGTGTGCAGATAATTGCGATATTGAACTTTATAAAACAGATTTGCCTCCTTATACTGCCTCTATCACGAAATTCTCGACCCCTCCTATGTTTTATGAACAACAGAACTATGAGATTGTAATTGAGTCCAAGAATAATGCTGAAATTGATTTTTGGCATGAAAATATTAATGTTCGCGATAAAATCACACAGGTTGGCAGAAAAAAAGGTCTTTTGTCAGGTGTAGTAAATTTTGGTAGTGACATTGGCTATTCTGATTTTGTAGTTCGTGTTGATGGACAGGATTATCTGACCGCCACTATTGAGGTCTTTCCGTCTAAGATTGAATATATGGAAGATTATAAGACAATATTGGAAGATGTAGAAAAAGAAACCTACAAACTTGTTTTCGATTTTCTAAAAAAAACTTATAAAGCATATAGTCTTAGTGACGAACAAAGTGCATCTCTTAATGAGTTTTATACAATCATAACTGCGATTTTTGATGATTTTATTAGAGCAACGAATTTAATACTTTATCAGCCACATCATATTCTTGATAGGACAAGTGAAATTCTTTCTGCGCACAAGGCAAAACGTACTAATGTGCAGACAATGCGCTGGATTGAAAAACATCCGGAAAATGTGCGTTTTGAAAATGGCAAAATTGTTTCGGCAAAATCTGTTCTTGCTATCAAAAAATTTGTTACTTATGATACAAATGAAAACAGATTTACGAAATTTATACTACAGTCTACTACCAAAAAACTTAAGAATTTCATAAATGTATATCAAAAATCTACCACAAACCTTGATGAAGCCATAATCAGCAAGTTTAATGATATGGTTAAGAAAGTGGACAGATGTTGTACAAATTCGTTCCTTTCAGATGTTGGGCAGTACAATGCGTCAAGTCTTTCGCTTGTTTTTTCTATGGCATCTGGATATAAAGAACTCTATAAGTATTATTTAATGCTTTTGCGTGGAATTTCTGTTTCTGAAGGATTGTTTAAAATTTCACCTAAGGATTTGGCATTGTTATATGAGTATTGGTGTTTCATAAAACTCAATAGCCTGCTTAAAGACAAATACAAGTTAGAGTCCTCAGATATTATCAAAATTAAAAATGATGGCTTAACACTTGCTCTTGTAGAAGATAAGGAATCTTGTGTAAAATATGTAACACCGAATGGTGAGGAAATTACACTTTCGTATAATCCACGCATAAAGAAAATGCCTACAACAGGTCAGAGACCTGATAATGTTTTGTCACTCAAGAAAAATGGCTCAAAAGATAAATATGAATATGTGTTTGATGCAAAATATCGCATAAATACTGCTTTAGATGGTACTGATTATAAGAAGTATTATGAAAAACCAGGACCTGAAGTAGATACGATTAACGCTATGCACAGATACAGAGATGCTATTGTTGATCCCAATAGCCATGAGCGTACAAAATTTGGCGCATATATTCTGTTCCCATATACAAACGAAGAAGAATATAAGGAACATAAATTTTATAAAAGTATTGAAAAGGTCAATATCGGTGGTTTACCGTTCCTTCCAAGCGCAACAAAGCTTGTTGAAAAGTTATTGGATGAACTAATTGAGGAGTCGCCTGAGTCTGCATTTGAACGTACAACATTGCCTGTCGGAATTGATGAAAAGCTTGCTAAGGTTGATTGGAAACATCGTGATGTGTTAATTGGTGCATTGAAAAACGAAAAGCAGTTGGAGGCTTGTTTAGATCATAAATTCTATCATATCCCTAAAGATAGATTATCAAGCGATAAACTTCCAATCCATTATGTTGCATTGTATCAGTCTAATAAATTTTTTGAGAATAATCATGGAATTTTGTATTATGGTGAGGTTGTGCTTGCTAAAGAAGTTAAACGGAGTGAAATTACAGAGATACCCAAACAATCTGACAAATTGTATTATCGATTTGATGTTAAAGAATGGAAGAAATTGGATAGGAAAATTGAAATTCAAGGCAATATAATGGGACAAGCCGCACATACTGAAACCAATCTTTTCTTGCTTACTAACAGTACGAATACATCTGAACTAAAAATAAAATCTGCTGAAGAATATCGACTTTACACAGAACTGAAACGATATGCAGCTGAAAATATAGAAATCGATAATGACAATACAATCCGGTATAAAGGTAAAAAGATTAATTTTATAAATGACAAAATTATTGTGAATGGTGAGGAATTTAAGCCTATGATTGATTTTGCCAAGAAACCCGGCTTGATATTTAGTGAACTGAAAAAGAAATTAAAATAGCTATAAACGGGAGATGAAATATTGAGACATTTTTCTGACATAGTACAAAAAAACAATTTTAGTGTAAACGCGGAATACCAAAGACTCTATAGGTTGTTTTACAAGAATCGTGAAATTTATATGCCAAGCGTTAACTATGCCGTAAATATTTATACAGTTTGCAAAAAAAACTTTAAATATATGATGTTCGATAACACATGTATATCACTTGATGATTTTAACGAAACATATGGCTTTAACTTTGAGATTTCTGATGAATGTTATGATATAGATTATCTGATATTATTCTGTGAATATATTTATAATATTCTTGATAGACTAAATAATACAATAGCCTCTCAAAAGAGTTGTTGCGCTATATATAAGGACAATAGCAATGAAATATCGCGTTGTGCGATACAAGTGTTATCAGTAGTTAAAGCTGCGAATTATACATCCGTACCAAAAAATAATTATACATGTTTTGTACCTAAAGACGAAATAGCAGTAGCTATTTCTGAAGATGTTCCAGAATTATCACAAGATATTATGCTTTATTCCCATCAGTCGTTAAAGCATGACTTGTCGGCTAAAAGGGATATATTGTGTCATATTGCTAATTATCTTGACAATCAAGAGCGCAGACAATATTTAAAATCAAAAAATGGCTCTCTTGAACACTGTTTATATCCCGCATTTAACAATTTATATATACGTCATAATAACATTGAACCTAACGATAAGCGGTATAATGAAGTTATTGCCAAGATGTCGGAATATGAGATAGAGAGTTGCTACGATGATGTTTATCAATTGTCACTGGAAGCGTTGAATACTTTGAGAAACCAAGATAGATTAAAACGTATTGAAAGTTTAGCAATAAAATAGCAAGTACCTACGTGTTTCTCTGTCAAGAAAAAGTACAAGTTAAAAGTCAACCCACAAGCGGAGCGGTGCGCTCCGCTTGTGGTTTGCAGGGTAGAAGTCTGCTTAAAGGGTGAAAATATGAAACGAAAAACAAGACTTTATGAACGATCTGTTTATATTGCGCCGACTGTATCATACTTGGGGCGGTGTGTTCTTTCGGGCGTATGCGAAACACTTTGCCGAGTATGAGTTCGCAAAGATTTTCGTATTGTATATATAAAATTTGCCGGTGTAAAAAAGTGTCACAACGTAAAAACGGCTTGGGAAAATATTAAATCCCAAGCCGTGATTTTGACCTAAATTTCCATTTGGGTACAGAAAACAACAGGCACCAGTATCGTTTTCGCAGAAAAATATTAAAAATAGATTTCTGACTTCGATATCCAATTCCTGAAGGAGAATTTTGAACCGGCAGTTTTTCATTGCTTTTTTGTGTTTCAGCCTTCGGCAATTTTGGCTAAAGCCTTGAAAAA